>ARQR01000001.1 GCA_000384495.1 actinobacterium SCGC AAA015-D07
TGACGATGCAACAACAAGAAGAGGGGTAGTAAGTACAAATAAACAATGGAACTCAACTCTAGCAATTTTGGCAGGAGATTACCTTCTTGCAAGGTCCTCTGAGTTGGCAGCTGAGTCATTAGGACTTGAATCTGTAAAGCTATTAGCTTCCACATATGCTCAGCTTGTTGAAGGCCAAACTAAAGAAGTTCAATTTTCATATGACACAAATCATGGAACTGAAGATTACATGAAAATAATTCAGGGCAAAACGGCAAGCTTAATAAAGACAAGTGCAAAGTTAGGAGCAATGGCTTCAGATAGTAATCAAGAGTCTGTAAATTTTATAAGTGAATGGGCTTGGCACAATGGAATTATTTTTCAGATTACAGATGATATATTGGATTTGAGTTCTGACGAACAAACTTTGGGTAAGCCTTCAGGCAACGACATTCTTGAGGGTACTTACACATTGCCAGTTTTAATTGCTTTAAAGAAACAGCCAGAAAAGATTAAAAAAATATTATCAGATGTCTCTGATGAAAAAGTAATTTTAAAAGAAGTTATTTCTGAATTCAACAATGACGAGATTATCTCAGAATCAAAATTGTTTCTCAAAACACATATTGAAAAAAGTGAAAATGCTGCAATGAAAATTGAGAACAAAGATATTCGAAATATACTTTTAGATTTAAACAGATACCTTATTGAGAGAAGTAATTAATTTTCTGGTTTTAAATGTGTAAATGAAATTACTTCACGTATTGAAGTTTTTCCCACAAGCATCATGACAAAGCGGTCAACCCCAAAACCTAAACCACCAGTTGGAGGTAAGCCATACTGTAAAGCTTCAACATAATCTTCGTCTTCAACATGGGCTTCTTCATCACCATCATTCTTTTTAATCGCTTGTTCTTTTAATCTTTTGGCCTGGTCTTCTGAGTCGATAAGTTCTGAAAAACCATTTGCTAATTCACTACCAAATGCAAAAAGCTCAAACCTCTCTGTTATCCCTTTTTCATCTTTCTTTTCCCTTGCAAAAGGTGAAACTTCAACAGGATAATCAACTACAAATGTTGGATCGATGATTTCTTTTTCTACGAAATTCTCAAAAAGTTCGTAAACAAGTAATCCAATTGATTTGGCTTCAAAATCAACTCCTTGTTTTTTTAATTCCTTACTAATTTTCTTAAAATCTGAATTAAATTGTATGTCTATATTTAATTTTTTAGAAACCATATCAAACATGCTTACTCTTTTCCATGGACCTGAGAAATCAGCGGTATTTTCACCAAAATGCAACTTTGTATCAGTTTCTAAATTTTTAAAAACATATGTACACATATCCTCAACCATGTCCATAACAGAATTTGCATCAACGTATGCCTGATAGCTCTCTAACATCGTAAATTCTGGTAAATGTGTTTGATCAATACCTTCATTTCTAAAAATTTTTCCTAATTCAAATACTTTTTCAAATCCTCCAATAATTAGTCTTTTTAGATAAAGTTCTGGTGCAATTCTTAAATACATGTCTAAACCTAACGCATTATGGTGTGTTGTAAACGGCTTTGCTATCGCACCACCAGCTTTAGTTTGCAAAATTGGAGTTTCCACCTCTACAAAACTATTTTCATGTAAATATTCTCTTATAAGCTTGATTACCTTTGATCTAGTTTCTAGAATTTTTTTTGACTCGGGGTTTACTATTAAATCCAAGTATCTTTGCCTAAATCTTGTTTCTTTATCTTTTAATCCATGCCATTTTTCCGGAAATGATCTTAAACTTTTAGATAGTATTGTTGACTGGTTTACTTTAATTGAAAGCTCCCCTTTTTTAGTTTTAATTACCTCTCCGTTAACTGCAATTATGTCGCCAATATCAAAATTTTCAAAAAGCCTCAGATAAACATCCTCAATTTCACCAGAATTTACAAGTAATTGAATTTTTCCAGATTGATCTAATATGTCATAGAATAATAATTTGCCAAACGATCTTGCATTTAATAATCTTCCTCTAACAGTTACAGATATGCCTGTATGAATACCTTCTTCAATATCTCTATGTTCATTGATAATATTTGAAATTTTGGTTGATTCATTAAATTTTGTGGGAAAAGAATCACTACTAATATCATTAAGAAAAGCAATTTTCTGCTTTCTAAGTTCATAGATTTCTTTTTCTGATTTTGAAAAATTACTCACTATTCATAGCCTAATTATTCAAAAAATATATTTCTTCAAGTCCATTTAATGTTAGATCTTTTGAATAATCTGTTTCGACATTTAATTGTGGTTGAATTACCTCACCTAAGCCACCAGTAATAACAATTTTTGGATTAGTGCCTGTCTCTAAAATTATTTTTTCCAACATTGAATCTATCATCGAAGCATGTCCTAAAATAAGACCGCTTTGTATAGCTTCATAGGTATTTTTACCAATTACTGATTTGGGGCCTAATATTTCTACTGATTTTAATGAGGATGTTTTTGTGGTTAATGCCTCAAGCGATATTTTGATACCTGGAGCGATTGATCCACCTAAATATTCTTTTTTATCATTTACTACATCAAAAGTTGTGGCAGTACCCAAATCAACAATAATTACAGATTTTTGAGCCATCTTGAAACCACCAACAGAATTTGCAATCCTATCAGGTCCCAATTCTTTTGGATTGTCAATGTTTACTTTTAAACCTGTCTTTATTCCCGGGCCAACTGTATAAACTTTTTTAGAGGTAAATCTCTCGGTGGCTTCTACAACGCTTTCAGTTATTTGAGGAACTACTGAGCATATAATTGAGCCATCAAGATTTTCGTCATTAATACTCTCAGGGTCAATTGTTGTTTTAAACATCATAAATAATTCATCAGAAGTAATTGTTTTTCTAGTTGTATATCTATAGCTTCTCCAAGATAAATTATTTCCAACACCAACAGTTGTTTCACTGTTTCCAACATCAATTGCGACTATATTTTTCATTTTGTAGCTCCAACTTCAAACTGAATATTATCAATTAATCTTATACTCTCAACATAAGCAGCAGTAATGATTATAAATTTTTTTGTAGTATTTTTTGGAGGTGAAAATGTTTTATGATCAAGAATTTCAAAATAATCTAAATCAATATTGTTATCAAATAATATATCTGTCCCAACTTTGACTGCATCTATTGTGTTGTTAGTTTTTATAAATTCATCTTTTGCGGCATTCAATGATTTGTAAATAAAACTTGCCTGATAAATACCCTTATTTGACAGGTGTTGATTACGGCTGCTTAACGCAAGACCTGAACTATTTCTTACTGTCTTATTTTCAATAAGTTTTATATTGTATTTCTTTTCTAAAATCAACTTGTTAATTAAAAACAATTGTTGAAAATCTTTTGCTCCAAACACTGCAGTTTTTGGAGCAATCAATTCAAATAATCTATTTACGACTGTTATTACTCCATCGAAATGACCAGGTCTAGAATTTCCTTCATATTTTTTTCCTAAATTTCCTGCATCAAGTTTGTCAAAACCTGATTCAGGAAACATATACTCCTCATCAGGAAGAAAAGCATATTCTATATTTAATCGATTAAGTATTGAAATATCTTTTTCTAAATCTCTTGGATAATTTTTAAAATCTAAATCATCATTGAACTGAAGTCTGTTTACAAATATAGAAACTATTACTTCTTGTTCTGTTTTTTTTGCGGCATTTATTAATGCAATGTGACCTTCATGCAGAGCTCCCATCGTTGGAACGAGACAAAGGTTTTTATTATTAAATATATGTTCATTATCTTTTAAAATTATCATATTTATCGTGCCCTTAAAGGTGCCCGTAACTATTTAGTATTTACCCTACCAACTTTATTTATTTTTTGAATATCTAATTTGTAATCTTGCATACTAAATTCTTTGAATAACTCACAAAGAGGTTTTACAACAAAAACTCTATTTGACCAATCGTAGTGTGGAATAACTAAATCTTTTGAATTTACTATCTGATTATTAAAAAAAACAATATCAATATCAATAATTCTTGGACCATATTTTACTGTTTTTTTTCTACCCATCCTTCTTTCTACATCTTTAGTAGTTTCTAATAATTCAATTACTGTTTTTTTGTAATCTATTTCTAGAACGAGATTAAAAAAATTATCTTGATCTTTTAATAATATTGGATCAGATTCATAAATTGATGAGATCTTTTTAATTGTTGAAAATTGATTTATTTGATTAATCGCAGTTTCCAAATTAGATTTTTTATCTCCAATATTTGAGCCTAAAGATAATATTATTTTATTAAAATTCTTCACTCGCAGTAACACTTATATCTTCAACAAGTTCTTTCATTGGTGAGTTTGGCTTATGAATAGTAACCGTTGCTTTTGAAATATTGTTATATTTTCTTAAACTATTCAAAATCTCATATGCAAATGTCTCAATGAGATCAAAAGAATTATTATCTGATACATTTATAACCTCATTCACTAGATTTTCATAATTTACCGAATTATCAAAACTTTCAGATTTATAATTTTCAAAATTTAAAATATTTTCTCTTAACTCTATTTGCAAATCAATCCTAAATTCTTGACCCTTCTTTTTTTCTTGCTCATATACACCGTGAGTTCCATATATATTAATACCCTTTACTTGGATTGTAAGGGGCATATTATAAAGTTGGAATTAAGGCTATAGCCTTTGGTGAAAGTGGTTTTCCAAGTATTCTCTCAAGTATTGTTCTAGCAAAAATTGGATCATCTAATAATTTTGAATAAATTAGGTATCCTGCAAGAATTCCTGGTACTTCTTCATCTAGATATTCTCTGTGAATTAAAAGTTTTCTTTCTTTGTCTGACAATGCTTCTTTGATTGCTTCAAAAATAACTTCGACTGACTCAACAGATACATTTTCTCCAAGAGGAAAATGATATGTTCTAAAGCCTACTTCTTGATAGTTTTTTAGATTGAAGTCTGAATCAAGAAGCGAAAAAATCGAATTTATACCTTGGCTTTTAAGCCACTGGATCTCCTCTTCTCTTCTAATTTTTCTTGCAGTCAGTCCACCACCGCCAATACATTCTGAAACTGCAAGTTTTCCCTCAATTATCCAAAAAAAATCGTTAGGTTTAAGTCCAGCCATAAACTCCTTTTAAATTAGCCTAACATAATACGTTAGACTAATTATCTAATTATCTAAGTGCAATCTTAAGAGATCAACTCCTGAATCCAAACAATGATCTATCATTTCATTGTTTGTCATATTCAGTTGATCAGTGAATTTTTTTCTTGAATAACCAACAACTATTGGATAAGTATTTATTAAATTATTAAGATTGAAAAATAATTCTTTAGAATCGTCCATTTTTTTTCCAAATCCTAATCCGGGATCTACCGCAATTTGGGACTTGTTAACACCTTTTTCTATTAAGTTTTCAGTTTGAATAATCAAGTGAGTATTGACTTGATCTACAACATCGTCATAATCCGCTTTTTGATGAATATTATCTAAAGTAGGGTTTCTGTGCATAACAATAAGTCCGCATTCTCTTTTAATTGCAAGGTCGATCATTTTACTGTCTACAAATCCCGATACATCATTAATGATTAAAAATCCTGAATCTAATGCTCTCTCAGCAACTGATGAATTTAATGTGTCTATCGAATAATAAAATTTATCAGATATATTCTCTGTGAAAAAATTAAGTCTACTGAGCTCTTCGTCCGAACTTAAAATTTTAAAATCTGGCTTTGTAGACATACATCCAACATCTAAAAAGTTAATGTTATTTTTTAAAGCGAAGTCAAATTTCTGGTCAAGCAAGTTTTTGGAATGTAGTATTCCATCTCCGCTAAAAGAGTCGTTTGTTACATTAATTATTCCAAGGGTTTTTTTTTCGATTAATTTTAAAAAGTTTTTCCAATCGAACAATTTAACTCATGTTTAACGAGGCTTCGGCTCTCAGTGAAGAATCCAATTCATAAATTCCTGTTGAGAAAGTTGTTGTAATATCTCCTATTGCATTTTCCGGACTTAATAGATCTGAACATAGGTGTTTAGCTTTAATCTTTACGTGTACTCCTTCACAGTCCAAATTAGAGTAAATTAATTGTGATATTTCCTCAGTAAATTTTTCCTGAAGAGTTAAATTACTTGATAAGTTATTTATTAAATCACTGAATTTAGATATTCCAATTATGTCTTTCTTTGGTAAAACAGCAATACTTACGTGTCCAAAAAAAGGAAACATATGATGCTCACAAAATGAAATAAATGGAATCTCGTTTACATAAATTGGTTGATTGTGTTCCACATCAGTAAGTTCAGAAAAAATTGATTCTATTGCTTTCTTCTCAAGATTTAATTTGCCTTCAATTTGATTTAAAAATTTTGAAGCAATCAATTTTGCCGATTCTTCAGTTTTGCCTGAAATCTGAGAAATAAATTCTGAAAGAGAACTCTCAAGCTCAATGCTGAAATTACTAGTTTTCTTAGTCATGCTAGTTTTAGATTTTTGCCAGAGCCCGTAATGTTTACTTTTTTTATTTTGTTAAATATTCTTGCAACTTCTTCTCTGTCAATTGTTTCTTTTTCCATTAATACTTTTACCATATCTTCCATTTGCTTTTTAAACTTTCCAAGTATCTTTCCTGCGATTATATGAGCATCACTCAAAAGGCTTTTAACCTCTTCATCAATTGATGAGGCTACCTCGTCAGAATAATCCTGCTGCCTTCCATAGTCGCGACCAAGGAATACTTCATTTGTTCCTTTTCCATAAAGCATAGGTCCAAGCTTTTCACTCATTCCAAATTCCATAACCATTCTTCTTGCAATTTCTGTTGCTTTCTCAATGTCATTTGATGCTCCAGTTGTTGGGTCAGCAAAAATTAGCTCTTCAGCAACTCTTCCACCCATTAACATTGCCAATCTGTCTTTTAGTTCAGCTTTTGAAGTTAAATATTTTTCACTGTCAGGAAGGGCTTGGGTGTATCCAAGTGCACGTCCTCTTGGAATAATTGTAACCTTATGGATCGGATCTGCATTTGGTAGGGCCCACCCTACAAGAGCATGACCAGTTTCATGATAAGCAATGATTAATTTTTCTTCTTCAGTCAAGATCTGACTTTTCTTTTCTGGTCCAGCTAGGACTCTGTCAATTGAGTTTTCTATGTCTGAATTTGAGATTGTTTTTTTGCTTTTTCGAGCTGCAAGTAGAGCAGCTTCGTTCAATAAGTTTGCTAAATCTGCCCCTGTAAATCCAGGAGTTTGCTTAGCAATAGTCTCTAAATTTACATTTTTCGCAATAGGTTTATCAGTCGCATGAACCTTGAGAATCTGTGTTCTTCCTTTTAAATCGGGCCTATCTACAATTACTTGTCGATCAAATCTACCAGGTCTAAGCAATGCGGGGTCCAATACATCTGGTCTATTTGTAGCTGCCATCAAAATTACACCCTGGTTTGCTTCAAAACCATCCATTTCTACAAGAAGTTGATTTAATGTTTGTTCTCGTTCATCGTGACCACCACCCAGACCGGCGCCTCTCATTCTACCTACTGCATCTATCTCATCTATAAAAATTATTGCTGGGGAAGACTCTTTGGCTTTTTTGAATAGATCTCTTACTCTGCTTGCTCCAACACCAACAAACATTTCTACAAAATCAGATCCTGAAATACTAAAAAAAGGTACGTTGGACTCTCCAGCTACCGCTTTTGCCAATAAAGTTTTTCCAGTTCCTGGTGGCCCAACAAGCAGAACACCTTTTGGAATTTTTGCTCCAAGCTTGTTGAATTTTTCTGGAGATTTTAAAAATTCTTTAATTTCCTCAAGCTCTTCTTTTGCTTCCTCTGCTCCTGCAACATCTTTAAATGTTACTTTTGGAGACTCTTCATCTAATTCTTTTGCTTTTGACTTGCCAAATTGCATAATTTGATTTCCATTTGACCGAACCTGAGAAAACATAAAAAACATAAATCCAGCTAAAAATATCCAGGGAAGAAATGCTATGAAATAATCCTGCATACCAGCAGGTTCAGTGTCAGTGTTTAAAACAATGTTTTGATCAATCAATAATTTAAATATTTCTCCTTCAAAACCTTCTGGGTAGTCTGTTTGAAAAAGTGAATCATTATTTGCCAGCTTGTATTCAACAGTGTTTGATTGTTCTTTTATAGTTGCTTCTATAACTAAGCCTTGATTTATTTGAGCTTGAAACTCCGAAAAAGTTGAATTCTCAGGAGCATTTATGCTTTGATTGTATCTTTGAACACCAAAGAATATCAATAACCCTAACGAAATATATATAAACAGAGATCTATTTCTTTTTTTGTTTTGTTCTTGTTTACTTTCTTCCACATTTTAAATTTAATATAAGTGAGATTAAATAAATAGTCAAAGTTAGGATAAAACGGCAAGATAAGGAAGTTCTCTGTATTTTCCTTCAAAATCTAGACCATAGCCAACTACAAATTCAGGCCCTATCTTAAACCCGTGATATTTAATATCTAATGAAGTTGTTTTGTCAGTATCTTTAATAAACATACACATAAACTCTAAACTTTTTGGATTCCTTGAATCTAATATTTTTTTTAAATATGAGAGGGTAAGACCCGTATCAAAAATATCCTCAACAATTAAAATGTTCTTTCCACTTATGTCTACGTCTAAATCTTTTTCGATTTTAACCTGACCAGATGTTTCTGTGCCTTCGTAGGAAGATACACTCATAAAATCAAATGAAACATCAACTTTGAGCCTTTTTGCTAGATCACTTATTGTGATAAATGCTCCTTTTAAAATACCAATAATGAGTAAATCCTCGCCTTCATAATCCTCATTAATCTGATCACCAATTTCATTGATTTTGCTTTGTATTTCTGACTCAGATATTAATTCTTTACTAATCTTCAAGTGAATCCTTTTCTACAGAAGCTACAAGAATATTTGATTTATATTTTTTTTCATTTTTAATTGCTTCATCTGATTTTCTTAATCCAACGATCCAATACAAAGTGTCATCAACATATATAAGTGGCCAAAAATTTCTTAATTCACTATTTACTCCATAATTTCTAAATACTTCTGTTACCTTAAGGGAGTTATTTCCAGTTACGATTTTTTCACCATCTTGTAAAGTTTGAATTGAAACATTGGAGCCTTCAGGAATAGAAATGCTCCATTTGTTAAAAATGTCAATCGATGAAATTTTTTTAAAATTAAAAAATCCGTAATTTTCAAAATTAGATTTATCATTTATTTTCCATTTGTTTTTATCAATAAATAAAACTGACCCTCCAGATTGAAAACATATCCAATCCTTAAAAAAATCTATTTTTATATTTTCATCTATAACTTTTTCTACTTTTTCAATATCTTTTTTTTCTATAGAATTCATGCCGATATATTTGCCAACCCGATTTAAATAATATTGTTTCTCTAGGCTCATATTGTCTATAAATAAAGCTGGGACCTCAACATATCCCTCAGATTTTTTTATATATTTCAAATTATCATTGTCATAATTTGATCTAAATGCCACCTCATTTGATAATTGATCTGCTTTTGATTCAAATGACCCTGGAAATTTGTTATTTATTTCAGGAATTAAAAAATTTCTAATCCAATTTCTAACAATTTTGTTATCTTTATTTGTTGGGTCTTCGGAATAAGGTATATCATTTTCGCTAGCGTATTCATAAATTTCTTTTTTTGAAATATTTATCATTGGCTTACTTGATAAAGAATTTTCTGGATTGATTGATTTAAGTCCTTCAAGCCTCGTACCTCTAAATAAATTTATTAATAATGTCTCTGCCTTATCTGATAAATTATGGCCTGTGAGCAAGACTTCATCTTTTTTTAAATTTGATAGAAGATGCTTATATCTTTCATCTCTCATTTCAGTTTCAGATGAATTAGATTTCAATGAAGTCTCAATTACTTCCAAATCTAAATTTAATGATTTTCCCACTTTTTTTGCTGAGGATTCCAAATCTTTAGAGTGTACTTGGTTGTGCTGAACAAACACAAGCCTTATATTTTTTGTAATTTTGCAAATAATATGAGCTAAGACTGAACTATCGACACCCCCACTTAAAGCGATTACATATTTTTTAGACACATCAATATTGTTTTGAACGATGTTTTCAATTGAAGAATTCATAAAAACTTGTTTACTTTTTTATTACTTTGTATCTCTTTTTTGTAACTTGCCTAAAATATTGAACTATATTGCCAATAATTACAAGGGTTGCAATAGCAACACTTGTAGGAATTAAAAACTTATATGTCCATTGGGGATCTTCTGGGACCTCAACCTCTTCTTCAATTACAATTGCTGGTACAGGAGTTTGTTCGTGGTCATCTGTAAAGCTTGAAGTATTATAAGGAATTGCCAATGCATAACTGTTAATAAATAGGAAAATAAAAAACATTGCCAAAAACTTTTTCACATTAAAAGACTACACAATCATCAAAAAAAAATAAATTTATATTGGATTTATTTTGAGCCGAAGGAGGGAATTGAACCCTCGGCCTGCTCATTACGAGTGAGCTGCTCTACCACTGAGCTACTTCGGCAAATAAAAGGACTGTAAGATGCTCTTAAATATCTTCGATTTTCTCCCAGTTTCTTTTCTCATGTCCAAAATGTGAGAACAATGTATCTTCCCTATAATTTACGTTTAATAAATCTAATCTCTCAATAATTACTCCAGGCTTCATGCCAAACCTTGATACAAAATCATTTAAGACAGAATCTTTTTCTTTTTGAGAACCAAATGTATCAACCGATAATTCATAGGGTTCTGCTTTACCTATTGCATAGGCAACTCTTATCTGACATTTATCTGACAAATTATGAGCAACAATATTCTTTGCTAAATGTCTTGCTGCATATGCTGCTGAACGATCAACTTTTGATGGGTCTTTCCCAGAAAATGCACCACCACCAACGGGCACAGTTGGTCCATATGCATCAACAACGCTTTTTCTCCCTGTCAGTCCAGTATCTCCAGCAGGCCCACCTTTAACAAATGAACCAGATGGGTTAAGATCAAGCTGAAATTTTCCATCAACGTATTTAGCTATCATATCTTCAAGATTGATTCTTAGTTCATCAATATCTATATCTTTTTTATGTTGTGTGGATATAACAACTTTTGTTTCTTCTCCACCAGTAGTTACCTGGACTTTAGAATCTAAATCAAGTTTTTCATCATTATTCTGAATTTCCCAAAGAGCCATCTGTATATTTCTACTCATATCAAAAGTTGGGGGCATGTATGATTCTGTTTCGTTGGTAGCGTAACCAACCATGATTCCTTGATCTCCTGCACCAAGATCTTGATCATCCTCAACTGCAGATCTTATCTCTTCAGACTGAGGGGTTAGCTCATTCTGGATTTTTAAATTATCTAATTGAAAATCTTCAAAACTTGTTTTTATTGTTTTTGCCAAGGCATTTTCTACAATTTTTTCAATACTTTTATCATTTATTTTTGCAATGTCACTTATTTCTCCACCAACAACAACAAGTCCTCCATAACTTGTACCTGTCAAAAATGTTTCTACTGCAACTCTTGATTTATTATCGTTAGAAAGTGCTTCTGTTAAAACATAGTCTGAAATTAAATCAGCAATTTTATCAGGGTGCCCCGGAGACACTGTTTCAGCTGTTATAAACATTGTTGTGAAAACTCCATAAAAAAAAGTTATAAAGAATATTATATTAATAATTGTTAAGAATGGTTTCTACTTTAATTTAATCAAATTATTTATTATCCTTTTGCTATGTCTTCTGAGTTTAAAAAAATATATAACTTATTATTCTCAGTTGGTTTTTCATCTATAGGCTATATAGCAGCAGTAACTGTAACTGCATTGGCTGTCAGAGAGGTTGCTTCAAACCCTTATCTAGTAGGCGTTCCGAATGCGCTTGGTGTTGGTGGTGCTTATATTGGAACTAAAATTTTTGAACATGTTCAAAATAAATATTCTAGGATGAGTGCTTTAACTTATACATTCTTTACAGGTGCTTTGGGTGGAATTGTGTGTTTTGTTAGTCTTTTAATAAATTCATTTTTCTTGCTTATTGTTGGTGCATTTATTCTAGGCATTGGTCAATCAGCAACACTGCAAACAAGGTATGCTTCATCATTTTTAGTTAAAGAAAATTTTAGAGCAACAGCATTGTCACTTGCAGTGTGGTTTTCTGTTTTTGGTTCAGTGTTTGGACCTAGGCTTGTAGGTGGGTACTCCTCAACTTTTGAGAGAATGTTTGGCTCTGAATTAATTGTTGCTTATTTAATTGCAACAATAGGGTTTTTACTTGCTGGTTTATTTGTATTGGGATTAACCAATAAAGAGAGTGCCTTAAGACAACCTGCAACTACAAATAATGAAGATACAGATAATCAGCTTGATAAAACTGCAAAACAACTTACTTCATTATTAGTCATTAATCACTTTGTAATGGTTGTGATTATGGCCTCAACTCCCTTGTATATTCAAGATATTGGAGAAACAATACAAGTAGTAGGTACAGTTATAAGTTATCACACTCTAGGTATGTTTGTATTTTCTCCAGTACTTGGAGGAATAGTAGACAAAATTGGTTCAAAAAAAATATCTATTTCTGGAGGTGTACTTTTATTGGCAAGTTGTATATTTGCTCTAAACAGTAAAGATATGTTTTTACTTCACCTAAGTTTATTTTTGCTTGGTCTTGGTTGGAACTTTAACTTTGTTGCAATAAGTTCTGAAATCTCAAAATATTCCATTGCTCAGAAATCAAACTTAAATATAAGAAGCGATTCTTTTGTTTTTATAGGAAGTTTGATAGCTCAGTCTTCATTAGGTTTAACATATACTTTTATTGGATTTAAAGGACTCGTAACATTTGGTATTTCTTGTGCTGTAATTTTGTTAATTTTATTAATTAGAAACTCCTCAAAACTATTAACTTAAAATCAAATCTCGATATTAAAGAGATCGTAACCAATATAAATATTTCCATCATAATATTTTTTTATTTCTTTTAGTACTTTCGCTTCATCAAAATTTGGAGGGACAAAATGTGTAAGAACTAAATTTTTTGTTTTTGTTTGGTTTGCAATATCCCCTACATCTTTTGTGCTTGTATGGTACTTCTCAATATTTTTTATTGTTTCTAAAGTCATCCTGTTTCTATCCATTTCTAAATTCACAAATAATTCATGTACTAAAATATCAGAGCCCTTTGCTTCCTTTATTAAATTTTCAGATTTCTTGGTGTCACCTGATACAACAATTATTTTTTCTTCATCATTTTCGGTGACATTTATTTTGAAGCCATAAGCAGGATTTACTGGCAAATGATCAACATCAAAAGGGCGGATTGTTACATTGTCAGAAATGAATTTATATCCTTCATGAATCTCAACAACTTCGAAATTTAAACCATCTTCATTAGGTCTCATCTCGTATTTTTTTCTTAATTCAAGTTCGTCTGTATAAGATTCAAGCTGCTTAATGAAGAACTTTTCTAGTCCAGCTGGACCAATAATCTTAAATGGTTTTTTTCTTCCTTGGTGCCATCCAGAAATATATAATTGGTATAAGTCAACTATATGGTCTGAGTGCATGTGAGTAATAAAAACTTCATCTATATCTGAACTTTTTAATCCTAATTTGTTAAGTCTCTGAGTTACTCCAGAACCAACATCAAAGAGATAGTTTTTTTCATTTATTTGTAAAAGAGTAGATGGGCCATATCTCATGTGGCTTGGAGCAGGACATCCTGTCCCTAACAGAACTAGCCGATTCATAATTTACTTGATTCAACAATCAGATTATTAATTGCTATTCGAGGTCTTATCCCATTTGATAAGTCTTCAATTAAATTTGTTAGTAATTCTGAGTATCTGAATTCTAATTTAGAAAAGTTTGACATTGACAAAATATTGTTAACAAGATATTCGATTGTACTTTGAAAAATTTTCATAGTATTTATATTCTCAATGTCTAAATCATCTATTTTCCTTTCTAACTCGATAAAGTTAATTAGTCTTTCATTTGTACCACTATTAATTGTTTTTAGTTCTTGCAAAGTACTAGAAATTGATTCGAGTCTTTCTTTTGTACCGTTTAAAATATATTTCTCATCAATATCTAAAAAATTTATTATTTCATCAAGTTTAAAATTGTAATCGTATATAAATTCGTCATCTATATATATAGTCCTACATCTACTCTTGAGCGTAGGCAAAATACTTTTTACAGAATCGTCTCTAGCATGAGACCAATGCCTACCATTTGATGTGATAATAAAAATATTAGATTCTGATGGTTCCTCAAGAGTTTTTAATAATGCATTTGATGCCTCTTCTGTAAGAGATCTATCTGGTGGAAAAATAAATATTTTATACTTACCCTCGATTGGATAAATACTTTCATCATTAATTACTTGTCTTATGTCATTTACACCAAGAGTGTTTTGGTTTTCAGATGTCACCACTCTTATATCTGGATGGTTGATAGTTTGGTTTTCATTAAAGAGTAGAGATGAGGAAAATAGTTTTGATTGTTCTATCAAGTATTTTGAAGAGCTTGAAATTAATAGGTAAGAATGAAAGGGTTTTTTACTTTCGTTTTTTAGTATTTTATTTAATTCAGTCAAGCTCTAACCATTTATAGATTGTTTTTGAGTTTTCTGTTAAATCTAAAGTTGCATCAACTAGCAAAAAATTCTCATTAAATTTTTCCGAGAGTTGAAGATAACCCTCTCTTACTTTTTTAAAAAAATCCAGCTCCGAACTCCCGATTCGATCGTTGATTTTTTGTCTTTTTAAAGAAACCTCAGGATCAATATCTAAAAGTATTACCTTTTCGGGCCAATATCCTTCAACTGCTATGTCATTAATTTCATAAATTTTATCAAAACCCAGCTCTCTCCCAACACCTTGATAGGCAACTGAAGAATACGCACTTCTATCTGATATGATTTTTATACCATTTTTAATTGATGGTTTAATTATTTCCCTTACGAGGTTTGCTCTGTTTGCAGAAAAGAGCAATGCTTCTGTCAAAGGCTCAACCGTATATTCATGGCTAAGTAAAAGCTCTCGTATGCCCTCTCCAAGTTTTGAACCACCTGGTTCCCTTACCACTTTATAATCTATTGATTTTTTTTCTAGATGACTACTTAATGCTTCGATATAGCTTGTTTTTCCAGAACCATCAACACCCTCGAAAGCAACATAATTTGTATTCAAATTTAATTTTCCTTTTTGTCTAAATCAAACTTAATCTTATTAAAGTTTGATCTCTCAATACCAAATTCCTTAAAAATTTTTTTATATCCAATCGTAAAGTTTAAAATCCCAGTAGTAAATATCAAGATTGAACTTCCTACCAATACTAAATAAACTCCGTCTTGATTGAAAACTCCATCTAAATAATTTGCAGCTGTACCAGATATCAAAAAAGAAATTAATAGTGCAAGTCTTCCAATGGTGTAAAAGTTGCCAAAAACTCTACCCCGAAGTTCTGGATTAGTAGAAGCTTGCAAGTAACTTATAGTTAGAAGATAAACCCCACCTGTACCAATTCCAGATATGAAAATTGATAATATGATTACTACAAAATCAACTGATCTAAATGCTGAAAAAAGAGAAATTCCTGTGATTATCATACAAGAGCCTATGAGAAAATTTATTCTATTAAAGGTTGTTACAAAATAACTAAGTGTGAGCATACTAAATATTATTCCTGTTCCGAAGGAAGCAATCATGAAACCAAATGAGCTTTCACTAAACCCTAAATCTACGGTCAAAAATGTATGGCCTAGAATGAACAAGGTTCCTGCACCAATTAAACAAAATGAAATTGAAAAAGCAATATTTCTAATATTTTTAGTTTTAAAAAAATAGTTTATTCCTTCTTGGAAATTTTTTATGGAAAATGGAGAATAACTACTTGAGGTATTTACATTTTTATTTTTTAGGAAATACAGTAAGTATGCAGAGACCAAAAATGTAATGGTATCGAGTAAAAAAATTATCGACCCACTCCATCCATTTCCAAATTCATTAACTACATTAAAGGTATCGAGATCGCTAAAAAAACCTAACAATAAAGAGGCTATAGGTAATGTTGCGTATGTTCCTATCGCAAAAAGTGAATTTGCTTTTACAAGATTTTCAGAGTCTATAATCTCCGGAACTACAGCCTCTCTAGATGGCTGTCTTATCAATGAAAAAATCTCTGAGAAAAAATTGATTATAAAAATAAAATATAAATTATCTGCAAAAAATAAAAATAAAACTAAGACCATCCTTGTAAGATCACAAAAAATCATAACTAATTTTTTATCAAATCTGTCAGCAATTAAACCAGCAAATGACGAAAGTAATGCAGGAATTATCCTAGCTACCAAGGGAACAACTGCTGTTAGCTCTGAATTTCCGCTCTCTGTACCTATGTAACTCGCTAAAGCTACAGACGCAAAGAGAGTTGCCCAATCTCCAAAACTTGATATCGATCCTGACCACCACAATAATGAAAACTGAGATTTTGAAAAAATTTTTATATTATTCATTGTTTATATAATCACTATAAATCGAATTTAAAATACTTTTTTTTTAAAATCCTGTACATTTAAAAAAAATGATGTTATCAATAAAGACATGTCGAAACCATTAGTAATTGTAGAGTCACCTACTAAGGTAAAAACAATTTCAAAAATTCTAGGTGATGGTTATATAGTTAAATCTAGTGTTGGACATATTAGGGATCTACCAAGAAATACAAAATCTATACCTTCAGCATTTAAAAAAGAAGACATATTATGGGGTGCTGTCAAACCTGAGAATTATGAAAATATATATGTTATTCCGGAAGATAGAAAAAAAATTGTAAATGAACTTAAAGGACTTGCCGACAATGCACCAGAGGTATATCTTGCAACTGACGACGATCGAGAAGGTGAAGCAATTGCTTATCATTTAAAAGAAGCATTAGAGCTGAAAAAAGAACCAAAAAGAATAAAATTCAATGAAATTACAAATACAGCAGTTTTAAATGCAATTAAAAATCCAGAAACCATTGATATCGGTAAATTCAAATCGTATGAGGCAAGGAGAACACTTGATAGAATGATTGGCTACGAGATATCCCCAAAACTTAGAGATTTAGGTGGAGCTTTTATATCTACAGGTAGAGTCCAAGGTCCTGCAATAAGGCTCATTGTTGAAAGAGAAGAAGAGAGGTTGAGCTTCGTAAAATCAAAGTATTTTGAGATAAATGCAAGTTGTAAGAGTCAAGGTTTTGAATTTGCTGCAAATCTAAAAACAATTGGCGGAACCAAAATTGCCTCATCAAAAGACTTTGATAAAGATGGAAAGAAAATAAATAAGGATCGAAAATATTTAGATGAAGATCAGTCTCGGGATATTGTAAATATACTTAGAAATTCTCTGGCAAAGGTATCAAATATCAAGGAATCTCAAAGAAGTGGAAAACCGCCAAAACCCTTTAAAACCACAAGCTTACAAACTTCATCAAAAAATAATTTAGGATTTCAACCAAGAAAAACGATGAGTATTGCACAGAGACTATATCAGGAGGGTTTGATTACTTATATGAGAACGGATTCAATAAGACTTTCAGATGTTGCAATCAAAGCATCCAGGGAATACATTTCGTCAAATTTTAGTAGTGAGCACCTTCCATCTGAACCAAATTTTTATGGTGATAGCAAAAATGCTCAGGCTGCTCATGAGGCTATTAGACCATCCGGAGAGAGTTTTACAACACCTCAAGAGCTACTTAAAAAATATAAAGAAGATAGCGATGAATTTAAACTTTATGAATTAATTTTCAACGTAACAATCGCATCCCAAATGTCCGAAGCAAGAGGCATAACAAAAACAATAGATCTTGAAGTAATTGATAATATTTTTGGATCAATAGTTCTTGGTATCTCTGGTACTACATGGACATTTGGAGGATATAGAGATATCGCAAAAAACCTTACAGAGCAATCCCAAGAGCTTCCAGATTTGCAGAAGGGGGATAAAGTGGAAATAACAAAATCTGATTATGAGAAGAAGTACACTAATCCTCCAAATAGATACTCTTCTACATCATTAATAAATAAGCTAGAAGAGCTTGGTATAGGAAGGCCTTCAACTTATGTTTCAATTATTGAAAGTATTACATCTGTTTTTATAAATTCTGAATCAAGCCTGAAACCAAGAATTATTGCTCTTGCAATGATCAATAAATTCATGAAACCTTATTTTGACCCATATATCAATTACAAATTTTCGAAAGAGATGGAGGACAAACTAGATGAGATACTAGAAAGCAATAGTCCAGAAGAAGCAAAAGTAAATTTTTTAAATGAATCGTATAAAAAAATTCAAGATCATGTTCGAAAATATGGAGAGCCTGATCCTGTTGGTTTAACATCTTATCCTCTTCCCTTTGATACAAGATATGTAGTTAAAACTGGTCGAGTTCAGGACAAAATTGCATATCCATATTTACAGAGAGACGATAATTTCTATATTGGACTTCCACCAGATATAACAATTGAAGAAATAAATGAGACCTATATTAACGAACTTGAGAAATTGCAAGAGGCAAACTTACTAAAAGAAAGAAAAGTATGCGATTGTGCAGAATGCGGAACAGCAATTTATATAAAACTTGGACCGAGTGGAGGATATTATTTCCAACATGGATTGAAAGAAAAAGGCGTAAGACAACCAAAGTGTATATACCGAAATATGATTGGACCTATTTTTGAAGATGAAGATCCAGATTCATTAAATTGTGATGATGCAATAAAAAGATTTAATCTATCGACAAAGAATCCTCGTTTTGTCTGCGAAGAAGACGGTTGGAGTTATATGACTGCTGTAGGTCCATATGGTGGATTTGCCATAAAACAAAAAAATAGAGAGGTTTTTGATTTTGATGAATTAGCTAAAATGAAAAAAAATGAAATACTTGAGTTAATAAGTTCAGAAAAATATCAGAGTGTTTTAAATTTAATTAATTTAAATCCAGTAAAAATTCCTAAGAGCCTTACTAAAGAATTACTTCTTGAAAAAATTAGGGAATCATTCTTAATTGACGAAAAAATTATAAAAAAACTTTCAAAAGATGAGCTTGTAAATTTAGCAAAACTACTTGAAATTGTTTTTTACAGAGGAAGGTTCCGAATGAAAGTTGATGATGCAACTAAAAATAATTTAATAAATAAAATTACGATTGAAAAAAAGAATAAGCCACTTGATACACCTCAAAAAGCCCTAACTATTCAGAGTGATGAAATATTAGATTTATTTGGAACACAGAAATGATCTACTTTATAGATTCAATATTTGATTCAAGATTCATTATTAGTTTTTCCCAACTGTAAAACTCTTCAACAAATTTTCTTCCATTCAATCCAAATTCTTGAATTTTTTCAGGATTATTTAAAAAGTATAAAATAGATTCCTTAAGTATATTTTTGTCACCTGCAACGAAGCCTGTTTTTCCAGGAATAATTGTTTCTGTAGCTCCTCCTGAAGCACCAACAATTACAGGAAGGCCATAACTTGCAGCCTCTAAATAAACTAAACCTAGACCCTCAAACTCAACTCCAAAATATTTAGATTTTGAGGGCATGGCAAATAAGTTAATTGATCTATAAAAATCATCAACATCTTTCTCAGTTTCATCTTTTATAAATGTAACGTTTGCTGCAGAGACAGATGAAAGTTTTTTAAGATAGTTTTCCTGTTTTCCAAATCCAAGAATTTTTAACTCTATTGGTAAGCCTTCCTCTTTTAAATCATGAGCTACATCTATTAACCAGTTTATTTTTTTTCTAGATACTAATCTGCTGACAACTCCTATTGTTAAAGGCACATTGTTTTCATAATTATTTTCATAATTTGGAATTTCAATCCCTGCACCAATATTTATTATCTCTGTATCGGTAATATCGGATAGTTTTTTTCTTGAAAATTCACTTACAGTAAAAATCGTGTTCAAATTATCTAGATTTCTAGAAAGTAGATTTCTAACTACAGGGATATAATTTAATACATTAAACTCTGCGCCATGACAAATCATGTATTGTGGTATCTTCACATTTTTAGGAGAATTTGGAACACTGAGGGTATTTAGTTTATTTACAAATAGAAAATTTGGATTACTGGATCCATGTAATATGATATCTATCTGATTGTCATTAACTATTTTTTGAATATCTTCAAAAACTTTACGAGGATTAATTATGAAGGTGTCTTCGGCTGGATACGCATCATCTCCTTCAATCCAACTTGGTCCGTAAATAATAAACTTATGATCTAAATTATTAACAAGGCTTCGAAGGTATGTAGAGATACCACCTGTTTTTGGTTTCCAATCGTTAGTAATTAATAGAATATTCATTAATTAGTTTTGTTTTAAATTAATTTTATCAAAACGCAGATGCGAATATGAGGCTTACGATTGTCATTACTTTAATGACAATATTCATAGCTGGACCAGAAGTATCTTTAAATGGATCTCCAATTGTGTCACCTATAACGGCAGCTTTATGCTCATCTGAACCTTTACCGGCACCTCCACCTGCCTCAATATATTTTTTTGCATTATCCCATGCGCCACCTGAGTTGGCCATGAATATTGCAAGCAAAAATCCTGTTACAAGTGCTCCAGCAAGAAATCCTCCCAGTGCTTCTTTATTCCAAAATCCTATTACTAAAGGCAAAACAATTGCTAGTCCGCCAGGTAGTAACATTTCTCTTAGTGCAGCTGTTGTAGCAATATCAACACACTCTTCATACTCTGGAACAACACCTTCTTTACCTTCTCTTAAGCCAGGTATCTCTCTAAATTGTCTTCTTACTTCTTCAATCATCTTAAATGCAGCTCTTCCAACAGCATTTATTGTCATTGCTGCAAATAAAAATGGAAACATACCTCCCAAGAACAAGCCTAGAGTAACTTCGACTTTTGTAATATTTAATCCAGACTCGGCTAAACCAGCACTCTGAACAAAAGCAGAAAATAAAGCTAAAGCTGTTACAGCAGCTGAGCCAATTGCAAATCCTTTTGCGATAGCTGCAGTAGTGTTTCCTAGAGAATCCAATTCATCTGTAGCTTTTCTTACCTCAGGATCTAAATGAGCCATTTCTGCAATACCACCAGCATTATCAGCTATTGGGCCGTAAGCATCAACAGCAACAGTAATACCTAATGTTGCCAAAACTCCAATAGCTGCCACAGCGACTCCATAAATACCGCCGCCGGCACCTAAAGCCCAATCACCTGCGGTGTAAGCACCAAAGACACCAAAAACTACAACAATAACTGAAAAAGCGGCAGATCTCATACCTTCTGAAATTCCAGAAAGAACAAGGGTTGCAGGACCTGTCTTAGCTTGATCGGCAATACTCTTAACGATTGAATGATGATCTGATGTGAACCATTCTGAAATCTGACCAACAGTTATTCCAACTAATAATCCAATGATTACTGAAATAAATAGACCAATAGGATTTTCAGAGTAATCAGCAAACATTGTATTAGAAAGAAAAAATACACCTCCTGCTGTCAAAGCTGCAGCTGAATAAGTTCCTCTGTGCAGTGCTTGTGCTAACTTTCCCTCTTGAGGGACGACAAGAAATGAGGAAACTATGGAAGCTAACATTCCTATAGTCCCTACAGCAAGTGGAAAAAATAAGAGAGAAGGCAATGCTTCCGAATTAGCAAATACAATTGCGGCATATGCTAATGGTGCAACAAGAGATCCGACATAACTTTCAAACAAATCTGCTCCCATACCAGCGACATCGCCAACATTATCACCTACATTGTCTGCAATTGTTGCTGGATTTCTTGGGTCATCTTCAGGAATACCAGCTTCAACTTTACCAACTAAATCAGCGCCAACATCCGCAGCTTTTGTATAAATTCCTCCACCTACTCTTGCAAAAAGAGCTATCGAAGAACCTCCTAGTCCTATGGCTGCCAAAATATCATAGGCGTTTTCAAGTTCTAGGAGTTCAACAAAAATCCAATATCCAAGACCTACTCCCAACAGTCCTAAACCAGCAACTGAGAAACCCATTACGGCTCCTCCTCTAAATGCAACTGGCAAAGCTTTTAATGTTCCACCGTCTCTTGCAGCCTCAGTTGTTCTGCCATTTGCAGCTGTTGCTATTCTCATTCCAATAAATCCAGCTAAAGAAGAAAATGTTGCACCACCAATAAATGATACTGACCCCCAAACACCAAGGTCAGTAAGAGTAGGAATCAAGATAGCTAAGACTAAAACAAAAATACTAATCCAAGAATATTGTCTTTTTAAAAAAGCCATTGAGCCTTTTCTTATAGCATCTGATAGATTACTTACTTTTTCATCAGAAACGTTTATTGCTAAAATTCTGTTTGCAAAATAGGCTGCTAAAACTAAACCTAAAATAGCAGCAAATATAGAGCCCTGATAATTTAAAAGCATTAATTCCCCCAATTAGTGAATAAATATATATTAATTATATTAATTTTTTTTATCTTCTTATTCTACAACAGGTGTTTCGAACCTTTCATCATCATCTCTTTCAGAAAGAGGTACCTTTTGTAAAATCCTATTTAGTAGAATTGGTGCAATAACTGTAGTGACTATTACCATCCAGATAATTATTGAGATAATATCACCTGTAATTATGTCTGATAGTGTGGTTGTAGCAACAGCAACAAATATAAGCCCAACCTCACCTCTTGGAGACATTCCAATTCCAATTAAAGAAGTATTTAATCCTTTACCCATAGCTCCCAGAGCTGATACATATTTACCAACTAACGCTAAAAGACTGACCAGCATTCCATATAAAAATACATCAAGAGAAGCTAAAGTTTGAATGTTTACTTCCGAACCAATGTATACAAAAAATATTGGAACGAGTAAAAAGTTTAGAGGCTTCATCTCATCTCTAATTCTATGAGTCATGCCTGATTCACCAGCAACTACACCTCCTGCAAATGCTCCTACAATAGGATGAAGTCCTACAAAGTGGGCTGCTGCACCAAGCAACATTGCAAATATAAAACTACCAGTTACAAACGTTCCAGGTGATGGAATTTTTACAAAGAAGTTAAATATTGGTTTGGAAAGTTTTCTTCCAACAATTACTACTGCAACTAAAAAACCGATTGCCTTTGCGCTGATTATTCCAAGATCAACTATTGAGAAATCTCCTGAACTTCCTAAAACCCCTGCAACAACAGTAAGAATTAATAAACCTAAAATATCATCTACAACTGCTGCGCCTATGATTGTTTTTGCTTCTTTTGATTTTAAAGCACCTAAGTCTCCAAACACTCTGGCGGTTATGCCTACTGAAGTTGCTGTCATTGCTGCACCTACGAATAAAGCTATTCCGAACTGATCTTCTCCTCCTAAATTGAGTGCATAGATTGAGCCAAAGCCCAAAGCAAATGGTGCTACAACACCAATTAATGCTACAAGAAGAGAAGTTGAGCCTAATTCAATAAACTCGTCTAAATTAGTTTCTAATCCTACTTCAAACAGCAAAAGAACTACACCAATCTCAGCTAAAGTAGATACAACATCTCCAGATTCAAAATGTGGAAGAAGGCCTAGTCCGTAATAACCAATAATGATTCCGATGACTAACTCTCCTATTACTGCAGGTTGATTAATTCTTCTCATTAATTCTGCACCGAACTTAGCAGCTACTAATATAATCGCTATTTCTAAGAATTTTTCAATAATTGTTTCCATGATGCCCTATTTTAAATATGTATTGATTAAATGATAATGATTAAAACAACTCTATTAATTTATTTAAAAAAATAATATAATTTGTACATAACATGGGAAAAACATTATTTGATAAAATCTGGGATAATCACCTCGTTACGTCTATTGATGAGAGTACGAACTTAATATTTATTGATTTACATCTTGTCCATGAAGTTACTTCACCTCAAGCGTTTGATAGTCTAAGAATCTCTGATCGAAAAGTAAAATATCCTGAATTAACTTTGGCAACAGTTGATCACGGTGTCCCAACATCGAACAGACTATTGGGAATAAAAGATCCTCTTTCAAAAATTCAAATTGAAGCTTTAGAAAAGAATTGTGAGGAATTTGGAGTCACTCTTTTTGGAATTAATGATCCCCGTCAGGGAATCGTTCACGTTATAGGACCTGAACAAGGGATTACTCAACCTGGAATGACTATTGTGTGTGGAGATAGCCATACAGCAACACATGGTGCTTTCGGAGCATTAGCATTTGGAATTGGCACTTCAGAGGTTGAACATGTTCTAGCTACTCAGACTTTAGCGATGGAAAAACCAAAAACAATGAAGGTTGAAGTTATTGGAGATGTCTCAGATGGAGTTGGACCTAAAGATATTATTTTAGGCATCATCAGAAAAATTGGAACTGGAGGTGGCGCCGGTCATGTAATTGAATACGTTGGTGATGTTATAAAAAATATGAGCATGGAGAATAGAATGACAATTTGTAATATGTCAATCGAAGGTGGAGCAAGAGCAGGAATGATTGCTCCAGATGAAACTACTTTCAATTATTTAAAAAATAAAAACTATGCTCCCAAAGACTCTGATTGGAATGATGCAATAAATGAGTGGGGTGAACTTTTTTCTGATGATGACGCTGCTTTTGATAAAGTTGTAACAATAAATGCTGGGGAGCTTGAACCATCAGTTTCTTGGGGTACAAATCCATCACAAGTTATATTCATAAATGACGAAATTCCTCATCCTGATAATTTTCAAGACGAATCAGATAAAGAAGCAGCAATTAGAGCTTTAGAGTATATGGATTTAGAGCCCGGAATAAAAATTAATGAAATCACTTTAGATAGGGTGTTTATAGGCAGTTGTACCAATGGTCGTATTGAGGATTTAAGAGAGGCTGCCCAAGTCATAAAGGGCAAAAAAGTATCAGAGACTGTTGGTGCCATGGTTGTTCCTGGGTCAACACTTGTAAAAAATCAAGCTGAGGAAGAAGGATTAGACAAGATTTTTATTGATGCAGGTTTTGATTGGAGAGAAGCAGGATGTTCAATGTGTCTGGGTATGAATCCAGATATATTAAGTCCAGGTGAACGCTGTGCTTCTACTTCAAATAGAAATTATGAAGGAAGACAGGGAGCTGGGGGAAGAACACATTTAGTAAGTCCAAAAATGGCTGCAGCAGCTGCAATCTATGGAAAATTTGTAGACATAAGAGATTTATAAAATGAAAAAACTTAATCTAATAAATTCAACAATGCTTCCTTTAAAAATGTCAAATGTTGATACTGATCAAATTATGCCAAAGCAATTTCTTAAACGCGTCGAAAGATCTGGTTATGGTGAATTTTTGTTTTATGACTGGAAAAAAGATCCAGATTTTTCATTAAATAAAAAAGAATATCAAGAAGCAAAAGTTTTAGTTGCAGGAGATAATTTTGGAACTGGTTCTTCTCGAGAACACGCCCCTTGGGGACTCCAAGACTGGGGGTTTGATGCCATTATTTCAACAAAATTTGCAGATATATTTAAATTAAATTCTATAAATATTGGTCTTGTGCCAATTGAAACATCCTCAAAAAATGTTGAATCTCTTTTTAACAAAATTGAAAACAATCCGAAAACAAACATATATATCTCTATTGAGGAAAAGTCTGTTAAATGTGAAGAGATTGAGTTTTCGTTTGATCTTGATGATTTTTCTCAAAATAGAATTTTAAAAGGACTTGATAAAATCGATATTACTCTCGAATATATCAGTGATATTGAAAACTTTAGTAAATCAAGAAAAGACTGGAAACCTAAACTAACTTAGTTACTGGTAAACTTAAACTATCTCCAACCTCAGAAGATAACAACATTCCATTGTGTATCTGCAATGAGGGCATTAAGTTTGGATTACTTTTATATTTTTCAAACCAATCCTCTATAAGCAAATCATCTATGTAATTTTGCAAAATTGTAGAAAGTTCTATTGAGGATGTTTTAGGAACTGCCCCCGGCAAATTTGCGATTGCTGAAATTATTATCCCGTTTCTTATTTCAAATGGTTCACTATGTGTATTTGGTTTTACATTTTCTACACACCCTCCTTGATCAATTGCAACATCAATGATTACTGTGCCTTTTTCCATCTGGTTTATGTCTTCTTCGGTAATTACAATAGGAGGATTTCTTCCTGGCAATAGTACAGCTCCTATAACAAGATCTGCCGATCTAACTTCATTTTTTGCTTCTTCACTCCCAGCAATTATTGTTGTTATTTTATCTTGATATGTATTTTTTAATTCTGTCAAAATTTCTTCATTTAAATCTATTGCAACAACAGAAGCTCCAATTTGAATAGATTTATCAATTGAAGCTCTACCAACTTCACCACATCCTATTACAACTACCTTTGAATTACTTTCGTCTGAAATTGAAGATAATAATAGCCCCTTGCCTTGTGAAGAATATTCCAAGAATTGCATTCCTTTTTGAATTGCTAGATTTCCGGCTATTTTAGACATGGGTATCAAGAGAGGATACTGATTTCCATCCATAATCATTTCAGTAGCAATACCAGTTAACTTTTTTTCTAGAAGCTTTTTTGTCATTGATAAGTTAGATGCCAAATGTAAGTACCCAAACAAAACATGTGATGGTTTCAAAAGATCAAACTCTTGTTCTTGTGGTTCTTTGACCTTACAAATTATTTCAGACGATTCATATAATTCTTCAGCTGAGCCTAATATTTTTGCACCTGCAGATTCATAATCTTTATCTGAAAATCCCGAGCCTTGGCCAGCCCCTGATTCAATGTAAATATCAGCGAGGCCTGTAAATTGTGTTATATGCTTAGGTATTAAAGCTACTCTTCCCTCGTCTTGTTTTACTTCTTTTGGTATCCCAAGTTTTTTAATCATTAGTTGGAACTGTCTCCTGAAGGTGTTTGTCTAAATATTTTATAAAAGGTGTTCCACCCGTTCCTACAACATTTGAATTATTTTGGTTAGACAATGACTGTTCATGTATATATGTCCTTGCATACTCCAAGTGTTTATTTCTAAAAGTGTGAACTTCTTTTATTATTTCGTTAGTTAATTTGACTGATTTATCTTGGTTTGTAACGCTGCTTCTCTTACTTTCAGACCATTCATCTAAATTATATAATATATATCTATGTTCGATAGGCATATACAATCTCATTTCATCCAAATACTCTCTTAGTGGATCATTCGAGTGGGTTATTCCAAGAAGTGCATCTAAAACTGGCACTATTGAACTTTGAGCACCAGTTTCTCCTCTAAAAAGCTGAGGTTTGCCATTGTATTCATCAACCTCTTCATAAATTACACCTTGTGGTGTTGCGGGATTATTTTTCCAGCCAAATATATATGGTCTTACACGATTGTAGTAAATAAATGGATCACATTTTTCAGGCATTCTGTTCATTATTGAATTAATTTTTCTTATACTTTCAAGTGCACTTTCTAAAAATGATTGATCTTCATTTTGATCAAGGAAATAGTGTTTTAAGTTAGATAGTATTTCTTTGGCTTCATACTCAATAGCTACGTGAATCATGATAAACCAGTCTTCGTCCATTCCTCCTAAAAAGTTTTGTAAAATTCTTATATTTTCTAAATCGAATGGTTTGTTTTTATCCTGCAGTTTCCAATTATTTAAAGCATAAGATGCATAAGACAAGATTGGTGGCCTTCCCAACTTTTGAGATATTTTAAACCATGTTTTTGATATATTTTTTGGAATTACTTTGTCTGTCTTTAAATTGCCCCAGATATAAGCATGGCCAATATACGAGTACAATAACATCGCTCTTTCTAACTCATCAATACCCAGATTTGATATATCTTTTTCTGGTTCTAGATTTAATACTTCAGACTCAATTTGATTGTTTGCTAATATTTTTGGAAGATTGTTTCCAACATATTCAATGTCATCAAATTCTTTTGAGAGAATAGTTGATATTTTTGATGGCAGAAAGCCGCTTTCAAGAATTGAAAAATCCAATCAGTCCTCCCCCATGGTGATTTATTTTGTTGTTACTAATAATGGTAAACTATGTTTTGGAATCATGAAGGATAATTTTTTTGTTATATTAGGAAATCAATTATTTGATCCAAAATACCTAAAAGACCAAGGCTGTAATGAAGTTTTTATGGCTGAAGATTATGGTCTATGCACATATGTTAATCATCATAAATTAAAAATTTACCTGTTCTTAACTGCGATGAGGGAATATCGAGATGAACTAAATAAAAAAGAAATAAAAGTAAATTATTTTGATCTTGAAAGTAGAAAGAACAAAAAAGACTACTTCGACTTACTGATTAGTTTTTTGAAAAAAAGAAAAATTGATAAAATCCAAATTTTTGAACTGGAAGACAAGCCTTTTGAGAAGAAGTTCCTAAAAAGAATGATTGAAAATTCAATTGATGTAGTAGTAATTAAATCCCCAATGTTTATTTTTGAAAGAGAAAAGTTTAATGAGATGGCAAAGGGAAAAAAAGTTTATAGAATGGCATCTTTTTACCAAAAAGCGAGAAGGGACTTAAATATTCTGATGGATAAAAATGATCAACCGGTTGGAGGTAAATGGTCATTTGATGAAGAAAACCGAAAAAAGATTCCAAAAGATACATTAATACCCTCATTACCAAGTTTTAAAGACTCTATACATAAAGACGACGTAATTAAAGTAATCAGTAAATATTTTCATAATCATCCTGGAGAATTAACAAACTTATGGTTTCCAGTAAGTAGAAAAGATGCAAAAAAACAACTTGATGAATTCATAAATAATCGTTTTTTAAATTTTGGAATTTACGAGGATGCAATGTTGGAAGGTGAAAATTTTCTTTTTCATAGCTGTATAAGCTCACTTCTAAATATTGGCCTTTTGACACCTTCTTATGTTATTGAGAGATCAATCAAACTTGCAGATAAATATAATGTTCCAATAAATTCTCTCGAAGGGTTTATAAGACAAATAATAGGATGGAGAGAATTTATTAGAGGGATTTATCAAGAAGAAGGCGAATATCAAATCAAGCAGAACTATTGGAACCATAAGAATAAATTAACTGACGCCTGGTATGAAGGTGAAACTGGAATTATTCCTTTAGATGATGCAATTAAAACGACAATAAGGGATGGTTATGTCCATCATATTCCACGCTTGATGGTGATAAGTAATATTATGAATCTTTGTGAAATACATCCTGATGAAATATACAAATGGTTTATGGAGATGTATATTGATTCTTCAGATTGGGTAATGGTTCCTAATGTTTATGGTATGGCAACTTATGCAGATGGTGGTTTGATGTCAACAAAGCCATATACCTGTGGATCAAACTACATACTAAAAATGAGTAATTATAAAAAAGGTGAGTGGTGTGATACCTTAGATGGACTGTACTGGAGATTTACAGAAAAGAACAGGGATTTTTACGAATCAAATCCTAGACTTTCATTGCTTACTAGGTCTTTAGATAAGATGGACCCTCAAAGAAAGAAGAAGATCTTTGGAGATGCAGAAAAATTTATTAAGTCTAATACAAAGTAACTAGCTATTTCGCTCTAAATATTTTCTTAGCTTTAGTGGTTCGTCAGTCATAATTCCATCACACCCAAACTCCAAACATTTGTCAAAATCTTCATCATTATTTACAGTCCAAATATGTAAATATAAGTTATTGATTTCACAAAATTCTTTCAGCTTTCTTGAGTGGACTTTTAATCCTCTATAAATAAAAGGTGCTTGAAGAGCTTGTATTCTAAAATTACGTTTTTTTGTTGGTAAATATCTTGCAATGACATTTTCCCTAAATGATCCTGAAGTTAATATTTCACCATTAGAAAGCTCTATAAATTCATCCAATCGTGATGGACTAAATGAGGAGACTAGGGTTCTGTCTTCGGCATTTGTCTCTTTAATTATTTTGTAAACTTTTTCCGCCATACCAGATTCTTTTAAATCTAAATTAAAACAAAGTTTATCAAAAATAGATAAGGCCTCTTTCAATAAAACAAAGCTGGTCTTTCTGTTTAAATCTTTTCTTTCATAAAATTTTGATCCAGCATTAATTTTTTTTAAATCTTTCCAATTTAACTCAGATATGTTTCCTTTTTCATGAGTTGTTCTATCTAATGTTGCATCATGGTTTAAAATAATCTCCCCATCTTTTGTCATTCTCAAATCAGTTTCAAAGTGTGTAAAGTTGTGTTCAACTGTATGTTCTAAAGCATGTAAAGTATTTTCAGGGACTACATTAATTCCACCCCTGTGGGGAATTATGGTTGGTTTTTCTCCCCTAAAATAATAATTTCTATCCAGAAACACCACCGGTGAAATTAAATTCTTTTAAATGCAACATTGGTACATTTAAAATACCTTCACCAAATTCGGAATCGGCAAATCTACTATCTGATCCAACTCCCAAAACGTTACCTTGTCCTAAAGATGACATAAAACTTTGTGTGAATCTTAATCTTCCAACAGGCTTTGTTACTTTACCATTCTCAATTAAATATGAACCATTTCTATTTAAACCAGTAACTACTTGAGTTATAGGATCTAGAACCCTACAGTACCAAAATTCATTTATATAGATTCCTTTTTTAACATTAGAAATCATTTCTTCTTTGGAAATATCACCAGGCTTCAGATATAAATTTGTTCCAAGTCCTCCAAAACTATCTCCCCATCCGAACATTTCATGAAATGTGTTGCTTTGATTGAGTTCATTTGCTGTCCGTCTCGTATGAAAATAGTTTTTTGGGATACCATTTGTAATTATTTCTATTTTTTTCTTAGGTGCACCTGATGCATCAATTTTAAAATTAAGTGCCCCCTTTTTGTGTGGATCGTCTTCTAGATTTATCTTTTCATCAAATTGCTCTACATTTATTTCTATAGGAGAGGTCCCATCAACTTTACTCTTTGCATTAAATCCATAAACAGATAGAAAAACTAAAATTGTACTTACCGCATCAGGTCCTAAAATTACCTCGTAAACTCCAGGGTCAATGTCTTCTGGATTTTGAGATTCTTTAGTTATTTCGAATGCTTCTTGTCCAACTTTCTGAGCGTCTATATCACTTAAGATTTTATTTCCAATATGAGACGAACCCGCAGATGTCTCCGATCTAAAGATTCCATCTAAAAAGGCGCTTGTTGCGGTATCACTAGAGTTCAGTCCATTGGTGTTCCATACAAAAACATTAGATACATTTGAAGAACAATAACCAGCACCATTGTAGGTTTGACCTTGTTCTATAAATTCTTTTACTTTTAGTGCTCTGGTGTCAGGATCATCAGGAGATATGTCTTTATATCCGTTAAAAGAATTTTCCTTACTGGTCAGACCTGGCCAAGTTGAGTCTTTGGGGTTGTTTCCAATCTCTGAAAGAGCTTTTTTGATAATATCTTCAATTGATCCCATAGAGGTAATGTTTAAATTTAAATTTGTTGTTTTTCCATCGGCATGGAAAGTTAAAAAAATATCTGTTAATTCCTCTTCAACATTTTGATGTATATGGGAGTTGGCAAACCTTGTAAGAGACTCTGTAGAATTAATCATTTTTATCTCACACTCGACGCCTGCAGGAATTAATTTTCCAATATCATCGATTAAATTATCCCAGATTTTCATCCTCTTACACCAATTCTCACATTTTTGAATCTTGCTGGAGAAGCTGGGTGACCAGTGTGTCCTATCTGGCTTGGTTGCCCTTTACCACAATTTGGTGTTCCCCAAAATATCCATTCATCTTCACCAGCCAGCATGTCCATACTCCCCCAGAAATTAGGAGTAATACCTGTATAAGTCGGATTTTTAACCATGTCGGTTATCTTCCCATTTTTGACAAGCCACCCAACTTCACATCCAAATTGAAAATTTAACCTTAAATCATCTATTGACCACGAACGATTTGTTTCCATATATACACCATCGTCTGTTGAAGAAATTATTTCATCCAAAGATGAATCACCTGGAAGAAGGCCAACATTTGTCATTCTAACCATTGGCAACCTTCCATATCCATCAGCTCTTACCATTCCTCCTGGATTAACACCAGCAATGGCTGCACTATCGCGTCCAGTCAACACTCCTGTCCATATCCCCTCTTTAACAATGTCTACTCTTTGAGCAGGAGTTCCTTCATCATCATATTTGAACGTTGCTAAAGCTCCGGGCAAGGTAGCATCTGCAACTATATTCATTAATGGTGAGCCATATTTATGCTCATTTAATTTACTGAGTTCAAGGTGAGACGTACCAGCATATGCAGCTTCCCAACCTAAAATTCTATCTAGCTCAATCGCGTGACCAACTGACTCATGTATCTGAAGTGCAAGTTGACTGCCTTCTAAAATCAAATCTCTTGTCCCCTCAGGACATTGTGGAGATGTTAAAAGTCTTTTAGATTCTTCAGAAATTCTCTCAACATGATCTAAAAATTTAAAACTTTGAATGACTTCCCATCCTCCTGTTCTGTATTCACCAAAAGATTGTGGATATGATCGTATTTGTGTTTCTCCATCACCAATACTTAAGGAAGAAATGCCACCACCAGATTCAATTATGTTCTGGTATATTTCATGACCCTGGCTCGATGCAAACCACTTCTCAGTATCCCAAAAATTTAGCCTGCCAAAGGCTCTGGAGCTACCTATTTTTTTCATTTCATGAGTTGAGGAAACTATTAAATCTATTTGATCAGTTGTCGAAACCTTAAAAGGATTTTGTTCATGTGGTGTTACATATTCATCTTTTACAATTGGAACATCAGCTAATGGAAAATCTTTACCTGGTACCTTAGAAGATGCTTTTGCAATTAAATATGCTTTTTTTCCAGCCTCCTTTAGTGACTCATCCGATAGGTCATAAGTAGCATAAAATCCCCATGACGATCCCACTAAGGCTCGTATACCTAAACCCATATTTTCAGAGTTACTAAAATCCTCCAACTCACCGTCTTTTGAAGATATATCTCTACTTTTTGATATTAGAATTCTTGCGTCAGCGTATTGTGCACCTGAGCTTATTGCTGCATCAATACTTTTGTTTATTTCATTAAACATTTATTTTATTTTACACCTCTATATGATTGAGCGTCTGTAATCTTTTTATATGAAACAAATTACAGTATTTGGATCTTCAAGATGCAAAGAAGGTGACTCAGAATATGAATTTGCTGAAAGTGTTGGTAGCTTGATCGGTAAATATGGACATAATGTTGCAACTGGTGGGTATCAGGGGACTATGGAAGCCGTATCAAAAGGAGCAGCGAATCAAGGAGTTAAAGTTATCGGAGTTACTGTACCAACATTATTTTCAGATAAAGCAAGTAAAGGTTTCGAACGTACACCTAATTCATATGTAAACAATGAAATTAAAGCTGAAAGTTTATCAAATCGAATTCATTATTTGCTGAACGAATCAAAAGCTTTCATTGTGTTACCGGGTAAAATTGGAACACTTACCGAGCTTTTTGTTGCTTGGAACTCAAATTATTTGTACAACATTAATAAAGAATATGACTTAATCCCCATATACTTGAAAAAAGATTTTTGGAAAGAAATTATTGATAATCTTCCCGAGAATATGGAACTTGATAAACAGTTTATAAATTATTTTGAAAGTATTGAAGATTTAGAGGAAATTATTTCTAAATTAAACTAGGTCTTGCTCTCTAATTCCAAATGAAGGATGTCTTAACCTACAAAGTGCAAGTTTTTCAAGCTGTCTGATTCTTTCTCTAGTTAAATCAAATTCTTCACCAATTTCTTCTAAAGTTCTTGGTACACCATCATAGAAACCATATCTGAGAGCTAGTATTCTTCCTTCTCTTTCAGGTAGCCTACTAATACTATCTCGCAAACTTTCAGCAACATCAAGATCTTGTACGATTAATGATGGATCACTTGCGTCTTCATCTTGTATAAAATCTCCAAGTTGAGCTCCATCTTCTCCGACAGGTTGCTCCAGAGAAACAGTATCAGCTACGCTCAAAGCTAATTCAACTTTGTCTACACCAACACCTGCTTCTTTTGCTATTTCTTGAGGTTTTGGATCTCTTCCAAGTTCAGCTTTTAATTGTGCTTGAGCGGCTCTGACAGCAGCCATTGTATCGTGCAAGTGTACAGGTATCCTTACTGTTCTTGATTTATCAGCAATTGCTCTTGTAATTGCTTGTCTGATCCACCATGTTGCATAGGTTGAAAACTTAAATCCTTTTCTCCAATCGAATTTTTCAACTGCTCTTATTAATCCTAAGTTTCCTTCTTGAATTAAATCTAAAAAGTCGATTCCAGAAGTGTTTGCATATCTTCGAGCATTTGCGACTACAAGTCTCAAGTTAGCAGTTAGGAACGCATCTTTTGCTTCAGCTCCTTTTTTTCGGTCTCGCTTTAACCTAATTTCACCTTTTTTATCTTTGTATTGCTTTTTAGTTAATTTAACAGCAGCTTTTTCACCAGATTCAATTTTTTGGGCTAATTCAACTTCTTGCTCAGCAGTTAAAAGATCAAAGTTTCCGATAGCAGTAAGATATTGGCTAACTAAATCGGTTGTAAGTTTTCCTTTATCGTCAGCAAGTTTCTTAACCAATGATTTTGCTTTTTCTTTAGCTTCAGCTTCTTGCTCAGGGGTTAATGAATCTTCCTCAGCAGCAAGTTCTGCTTCCATTTTTGAAGCTTTAGGTTTAGATGGGATTGTTTTTGTCACCATTGTTTTGACCTTTAAATTTAATTTCTAGTTACCGAAAAGTAAGGATAGAGCTGTTTTTAATTTAAAGCTAATTAAATTCTCCAATATTTTCAGTGTTTTCTAACAATACTGATTTTTTGGCTGATTTATATATATATGTAATCCACAAGAGGTCAGCTAGTAACAAGTGAAGGATGCTTAAGGGCAAAATAATATTTGATACTACATTTAATGTTCCAAGTGCTACACCGGTATAAATTAACAATTTTATACTTTGAGTCTTAATTCCGAATTCTTTTCTCAATCTATTCGATTCCAAAAAGAGAAAGATTGATAGAATCATCGACACTATTGGATGAACTATTCTCAATCTTGTAAGTAGTTCACTTGTTGAGTCAAAATCGTCTGCAAGTCCCTCAATAAATGATGCGCTTGGAAATAGTACGTCTGCCAATGCTGTAATTGAACCCGTCGCTCCAGTTAAGAAAAACAGGATGAATGCAATCTTTAATCTCTGATCAAAAAAATAATTTAAGCTACTTTTTGATTCATTTAGAAGAAAATAAATTAAAGTATAGAAACCTAAAAGTGCAAAGGTGTTTACTAGGTGTAGTGGTACTGCAATAATTCTTGGTAATGATGAATTCAGTCCAACCCATTCATAAATTACAATTATTGCTCCTATTAAAGCTTCCAGTAAAACAAAAAAAGTTAAGTAATTTATAATTTTTTTTTGAATCAATGGCGTATCTGAATCTCTACTTTTTAAAAACAACAAAATTGTAATGATTAACAAAACTCCACTGATAGACCTATGACTAAATTCAATAATCTCAGATGTTGTATCAAGGCTTGGAACCACTCTTCCATTACAAGTTGGCCAAGATGCTCCACATCCGTCACCAGATCCTGTTGCTCTCACAATTGCTCCTGCAAGAATTGAGAGAATTGAGGTTACAAGGCCTGCAGTTGCTAGACTATGCAATTTCATAAAAGATTATCAATAAATAAGTTGAAAGAATTTAAAAACATCTGGAATGCTTTTACTGCAATATACAAAAGTATGCTTACAGAAATAAAAGTTTTTATGTTCCTAGAAAAATAAAATGATAATTGTTTTGGATCTCCGATATAAGGTCTTTCTTCTAATGCATTTTCATATAATTCATCAAAATCAATTTTTTTGTCATCATCAATAACTTCCTTGTCTGAGTAAACATCAAAGACATTCATTTCTGATGTAGTATTTTTCTGCTTTTTCTCTTTGTCTGATTTAAATCTATTAAATATTCCAGACTTTAGATCAACATTCTTTTCCTTGTCGATTGTAAATAATGAGTCTTCAATTATTTTTTCTGAATTTTTGATTGGTTTAAAGTCATTTGATTCTAAAGTTTGAGAAATTTCTTTTCCCAATAATCCTTCAAGCGCAGCTATTATTTTTGAATCTGTTGGTAAGCTTGTTCCAGACTCCCATTTTTTTACATCTTTTGTTGTTACCCCAGTAAAAGAGGCTACTTGCTTTATAGAAAGACCTCTCTCTTCCCTAAGCTTTACAAAGTTTGAAGAAAAATTATTCATTATTTAATAATTGTATTCGATAATTTAGTTTTTATACAATTAGTCTTATTTGTGGAGGTGAATGAGCGCCTGGTGGGCTCCACAGTCTTCAAAACTGTTGAAAGGCTTAAGTGTCTTTGGCGGGTTCGATTCCCGTCCACCTCCGCTAGTTTTATTTATTAATATAGATAACATTAAATTAGAAATTAATGAGTAATTGAACGAAAGAAATAATCCAAACCAAGTTGATAGACGATTACTGACGGTATCTGATAGGGATATCTTTGTAACTGTGCAGAGAGCACTTCTGGTTGGAATAATTTTAAAAAATGAAACTAGAGCAGATAAAGAAGAATCTCTGAAGGAACTTACTAATTTAGTAAAAACTGCTGGTTCGACTCCATATATTGTCCAAACTAAACGTGTTGATAAAATCGATCCAAAAACATTTATTGGCAAAGGTTCGATAAAAGAATTAGAAGACATTTCTAAATCGAATGATATTGACGTAGTAATATTTGATTGCGAACTAACACCAAACCAACAAAAAGAACTAAGAACGATTTTTCAATGTGATGTTGTTGATAGAACTGGTTTGATACTGGATATATTTTCACTACATGCTCAATCAAAAGAAGCCTCATTGCAAGTTGAGCTTGCAATGTCTGTGTATTTAAAGCCAAGATTAGCTGGACTTGGCAAAACCTTGAATCAACAGGGTGGTGGAATTGGAACAAGAGGTCCAGGTGAAACCAAATTAGAAACAGATAGCAGGCTTATCGATAATCGTATAAATAAATTAAAAAAAGAATTAAAGAAGATAGAGAAACAGAGAAACGTTCAATCAAGCTCAAGAGAGAAAAAAAATATTCCATTGGTATCAATTGTTGGTTATACAAATGCTGGTAAATCTACTTTATTAAAGAAATTAACTAATTCTGATGCTTACGCTGCTGATGAACTCTTTGCTACTGTTGACTCTTTGCAAAGAGAATTAAGAATTAAGGATATTCAAGATCCTTTAATATTATCGGACACAGTTGGGTTTATTCAAAATCTTCCCACGACGTTAATAGAATCATTTAAATCAACATTAATGGTTGCGACAAAAGCTGATTTGCTAATTCACGTTGTAGATGCCGCCACTGCCCTTCCTGAGATGCATATCAACACGGTTGTTAATATTCTCAAACAAATTGATGCGAAATCTAATGAAATTATGGTATTCAATAAAATTGATAAGATTGACAAGGCATCATTAAATCAACTTAAAGAATCTTATCCTCAAGCATTGTTTGTCTCATCTCTAAAAAACGACGGACTAGATTTATTAAAAGATAGAATCGCGGAGGAAATTTTTGGTATTGTTAGCCTTGGGTCTTACCAAATCAATCCATCAAAATTAGACACTGTTGCCAAATTTGGAAAAATCCTTAATGTTAAGAATGAATCAAATTACTTACTCTTAGAATTAGAGATGAGAGATAAATTAGTCGACAGGCTTCTAAATCTTAAAATAATGGAAAAGAATATAAATGCTTAACGAAATTGGATTAGTTGGCCTTGGTGTCATGGGTAAAAATATAGCTCTAAATTTATCAGATAAAGGAGTAATAATTAAATCATTCAATGATTCAATGAAAAAACTTGATGACATTAAGAAAGAATTTTCAAATGAATTTATAGGCTACACCAATCTTGAAGAATTTGTTGAGAGCTTAGAAACCCCAAAAACAATATTACTTATGGTCCCATCAGGCAAAGCAACTAGGGAAGTAATAGAAAGACTAGCTGATTTATTGGAAGAGGGAAGCATGATTATTGATGGAGGTAATTCTTTTTATTTAGACAGTATTGATAACGGAAAGTATCTCTCAGAAAAATCTATACATTTTATTGGAATGGGAGTTTCAGGTGGTGAAGATGGAGCACGTAATGGCCCTGCATTAATGGTTGGTTCAGATTTATCTTTAGAGACTTCTCTTTTAGATACACTCAAAAATATTGCTGCAAAAAGTGAAGTGGAATGTCTGGGAGTATATGAAGGTCCTGGAACAGGTCACTTTATAAAAATGGTACATAACGGCATTGAATATGCTGAGATGCAAACAATCGCTGAGATATATTTAATATTAAAAAATTTGAATAAAACAAATGAGGATATGTCTAATTTCTTTTCCTCTCAAACAGAAAAGAATAAATCATCTTACCTAATTGAAATCACATCAGAAATTCTTCAAAAAAAAGATGGAGATAAATTTATTATTGATCAAATAAAATCAGTCGCACAAAATAAAGGTACTGGAAGACTGACAATACAAACTTCATTAGAATTAAATGTGTCAATACCCTCTATTACAGCCTCTTACGATGCACGTGTTCAGAGTAGTAATCAATACGTTACAAAAATTAATCAGCAGCTAATAAGTGAGGATATATCTACTAAAGAACTCAGTGATACACTATATTTTTCTAGAGTTTGCTCAATGATTCAAGGTTTAGAATTAATATCAAAATTTAGTAATGATGAGAATAATAACATATCAATCCTAGAAGTTCTTGATAATTGGAGTGGAGGGTGCATCATCAGATCCAATTTATTATCCGAATTAAAAAAAGAATTTGGCGAAAATAATGATGTTTTTAATTTAAATAATATTTTTAGTACTTTGGACAAAAACAGAGCATCTATCAGCAAAGTTCTCCAAATAACAACTAAATACAATATACCAACACCTGTACTATCAGCATCTTTAAATTGGTTCAATAATGTTACTTCTGTAGATAATCCATCGAACATGATTCAGGCTCAAAGAGATTTTTTTGGAAGACACAAAGTTCAACTAATTGACTCATCCAATGACATAAATATTGATTGGGATTAAGTTAACTTAATGAATAAAAAGAGGTTGCCCAAATCAACTTATCCCAATAGATACGAAATCAAACTTGATGTTGATTTAGATAATTTCTCATATACCGGGGTACAAAAAGTCGATTTAAATGTTGTAGAAGCAACAAACAATATTGTTTTAAATAGCGTTGGAATTGAAGTTACAAAAGCAAAAATTCAAACTACTAAACAAGATATTCCTTTAGAGGTTAATTATATAGAGGAAGATGAAAAAATAGTTTTTGAATCCCAAGAGACACTGAGTGAAGGTGTTTACGAATTATATCTTGAATTCAATTCGGAAATTACAAATGATCTTAAAGGCTTTTATAAAAGTAGCTACATGTCTGAAGATGGTGAAAAAAAATGGATTGCTACCACACAATTTGAACCAACTGCAGCAAGATCGGCTTTCCCCTGCTGGGACGAACCTGAATATAAAGCTATATTTTCAATGACAATAATAACTGATGAAAAGTATTTAAGAGTCAGCAATGAAATGGTTGTTGAGGAAGAAAAAGTAGAAAATAATAAACTACGAACTAAATTTGCAGACTCGATGAAAATGTCATCATATCTTGTGGCTTTTGTAATAGGAGATCTTGAAGCTACTGTCGTTGGAAAGTCAAAAACGACAGATATACGAATAATACATAGACCTGGGTTTTCACACCAAACTTCTTACGCGGGAACAGCTGCGATTAAACTTTTAGACTTCTTTGAAGATTATTACAAGATTCCCTATCCAGGAACTAAATTAGATCTTATTGCTATCCCGGACTTTGCAATGGGCGCTATGGAAAATGTAGGAGCAGTTACTTTTCGTGAGAACTTGCTTTTATTTGATAAGGATAAAGCTACTAGATCAGAACTTGATAGATCAATAACAGTAATCGCTCATGAACTTGCTCATATGTGGTTTGGAGATTTAGTGACTATGAAATGGTGGGATGGAATCTGGTTAAATGAGGCATTTGCAAGTCTGATGGAAGTAATTGCATCATATAATACATATCCTGAATTCAAACAGTGGAACGCAATGAATATGTCAAGAACTGCTGGGTTTTCTATAGACTCACTCGAAAATTCTAGACCGGTCGAGTTTGATGTTGAAACTCCGGATCAAGCAGAAGAGATGTTTGATGTTCTCACTTACGAAAAAGGTTCAACTGTTTTAAGAATGTTTCAAATGTTTATTGGTGAAGAAGCTTTTCAAAATGGGGTTGAAGCTTATTTAAACAAATTTAAATTTGCAAATACCAACTCGTCTGATTTATGGGATGCATTAAGTCAGGCAAGTAATCAACCTCTCAATAAAATACTACCTTTTTGGATAAGAGAAAAAGGTTATCCCTTTTTACAAGTAGACTGCTCCAATAATTTTTTAACAATTAAACAAAAACCTTTTCTTCTTAAGAATGTAGACATTGATAAAAATAATATAAAACCAGTACCTGTTCAGATTAAGTTTCTTGATACAGGAAATGAAGAAAAATTATTGCTAGACGAAACTGAAAGAGTCATAGATTTAAAGAATTTAGGTAAAGTTCCTCATGTAAATAGTGGAGGTTGGGGATTCTTTCATACATTTTATGATGATGAGATTTTTGAAAATATACTTGCAAATCTTGACAAACTAAATGATCTCGAAAAATACAGACTGCTTGAAGATAAATGGATGCAATTTAAAAAAGCTCCAACAGATATAAAGGACTTTTATAAATTCTTAATGTTCTTTAAGAAAGAGAAAGATGAAGACATCTGGATTTACATGTCTTCGATAATAGCAACAATAGCAAATCTTTTTGAATCTAATAACTCTGATAGTTTTAAAACTTTTGTAAGGGACTTGACTGACGAGTTGCACAATGAGCTTGGATTTGAGGTTAAAAAAGACGAAGAATTAGAAATCAAAGAAGTAAGAGATACTATTAACAAGTTGAGAGCTAAAAATTTAGATGATGATGCCTTTATAAAAAAATTTAGTGATATTTTTAAAGAAAATAAAATGGAGTCTATTTCAGAAGGAACATTATTTAGCTCTATCCTTTTTATATCCGCACTTGATGAGACAAACAAAATTGAGACTTTTTTAGAAAAGTTCGAAAACGCAGAGTCTCCTCAAATGCAAGGAAGGTATAGAGCGGTATTAGGTCAAGTAAGAGACCAAAATGCAAGTAAAAAAATTGTTGAGTTTATGCTTGATGGAAGAATCCGCGGAGCTGATTGCCCATATATATTAGCTTCGATGGTAACCAATAAATATATCGGGAAAAAATCATGGAAGGTAATTAAAGAAAATTTTAACGACTTGCTAAAAGTTATGCCAGATTGGACCGCATCAAGGATTTTAGACGCACTTCCATCAATATATGACGAAGAATTTGCTGATGATATTAAAAACTTTATCAAAAAGAATCCGCTTCCATCTTCTGAAAAACTTGCAGCACAAAAATTAGAAAGATTGGAAGCTAACATAGAATTTATGGATAATTTAAAGGAAGTTAACAATGAAACCTAGAATTGCAGTATTTTTACACCCACAGCATGCAGAATATGATCAAATAAGAAATGCAGCTGTTGAAGCAGAGGAATTGGGGGCAGACGTTCTTTATAATTGGGACCACTTCTACCCCTTATATAAAGAAGATGGTACACAATGGGCTGAAGGAGAAAGAAGAGAGGGTAAACATTTTGAGTGCTGGACTATGCTTGCGAGTTGGGCAGAAGTAACTGAAAAAATAGAAATAGGGCCTCTTGTAACTTGTAATTCATACAGAAATCCTGAATTGCTTACTGATATGGCAAGAACTATTGACCATATATCAAATGGAAGACTTGTATTTGGAATTGGTTCAGGTTGGTTCGAACAAGATTATCAGGAGTATGGTTATGAATTCGGAACTGCTATCTGGAGGTTAAAAGAATTAGAAAAATCTCTTGAGAGAATTGAAAAAAGAATGGCAATGTTAGATCCTCAACCAAAAAGAAAAATTCCAATATTAATTGGCGGTGGAGGAGAAAAAGTTACTTTGAGAATCACAGCTCAATATGCAGATGTTTGGCATGGATTTGCAACAAAGACAGAGGATCGTTCAGGCATAGAGACAGTTGCTCATAAAAACAGTGTTTTAGATAACTGGTGTAAAGAAATAGGAAGAGATCCTTCTGAGATTGGAAGGTCAATAGGAATAGACCTGAAAAGAATTGATAAGGCCGATGAACTTGTCGAAGCAGGAGCAACTGAAATAACTCTTCCCCTAAATGGACCAGACTATGACATGTCAATCGTCAAAGAGTGGATTGCTTGGAGAGACTCTAAAGACTAGATTCCTATGGAAACTTTCTTAATATTCGGTGGTTTTATTTTAGGACTAATACTTTTAGTTAAAGGCGCTGATGAAATGGTCAAATCTGCAATTCAAATTGCAGTTAAATTTAAACTTCCAAATTCTGTTATTGGTGCAACTTTTATAGGTTTTGGAACATCAGCACCAGAATTATTTACAAGTACAGGAGCTGCTATAAATGGTGATTTGTCTCTGGCCATCGGAAATATTATTGGATCTAATATCGCAAATTCATTACTTGTTTTGGCTGTCCTTTATTTATTTATTGATAAGGACTTTTCCAAAAAAATTAATATAAATCAAATTAGTCCTGTGTGGATGATGATATTTACCACAATATTTGTATCAACTTATATACTTACAAATCAATTTCCATTAATTTTAGGAATTGTTTTACTGTCGCTTGTTATTTTTGTAACTTACAAGATGGTTAATCAAGAAGCAATTGATGAAGAAGAGCTCGTCTCGGAAGAAAAAAAATATATTTGGTTCAGGGGAATATTAGCGATCTCAATAACAATATTTGGAAGTTCGTTAGTGGTTGATAATGCCATTGCAATTGCTGACTTATTTAATATATCGTCCTTGATAGTAGGTGTAACAATAATTGCAATAGGAACAAGCCTTCCAGAAGTTGCAGGGGCAATTTCAGCAGCAAGACTAAAGAAACCAGATTTAATTATGGGAAATGTTTTTGGATCCAATCTATTTAATATTGGTCTCGTTGGCGGATCTGCAATTATATTTGAACCTGGGGAAATTAGTTCAAATATCGATTATCAAATGTTTCTTATGTATTTTGTATCTTTCCTCGCAGTTCTATTAACAAGATACGTTATAAAAAGAAATGTCCTTGTGGGAATTATTTTCATCGCTGCATATTTTGGATTTATTTTTAGCTTATTTTAAATTTTTATTTTTTTGAAAATATAAAAATCCCAATAATGCTAACAATAAACCTCCTACTTGATTCCAAGTAAATGAACCAATTGTTGCATCGCCCATACCAAACCTTAATGTATCTAAGATCGATCTTTGTACTCCGTACCAAACTGCCCATAATCCCATCCATGAACCAGGCCCAAATTTATATCGCTTTTTTAAATTCATAAATATATAAAAAACTACTAACGCCAATAGCATGTCATACATTGCAACATGATGATAGGTTCCACATGTTGTAAGTGGGTCTGCACACTCTAGACCATTGTGTTGTGGAGCAACATCGTATCCAGGTAATATTTCATAACCCAAAAAAAAGTTCGTTTTTCGACCTAGATGCTCAACAATTGCTAAATCCCCTATACGTCCAATTACAGTACCTAGGATTAATCCAGTAGCTGCATAATCACCATATCTTTTGAAACTTTCTTTTCCAACTATTTGAATTCTGTAGAAAGCAGCGATTATACCCCCTGCCATTCCTCCCATGATTGAATAGCTACCAGCTAATGTAAAAATATCATCCAGACCATAGCCAGTTTCGCCTATGTGCGCAGGTATTGTAAAAAATCTAGCACCCAATATTGCTCCAAATATTGCCCACGTTAACCCATCTGAAAAAAGGTCTGAGTTAGCACCATCTTTTTCAGCAAGTTTAATTGCATGATTTGCACCAAAATAAAATCCAATCGCAGCAAAGACACCATGTAGTGAAAAAAATACTGGACCTATCTTAGTTATTGGAATTGGTGGGTAGGTTATTGATAAAAATGAGTCAAGCAATTTAAATATTCCTTAAAGTCCAAAATACGTCTGCCACAATACTTATGAATATAACAGCCAAATATGTATTAGAAAATATAAAATAATTTATTGGTTTTATTTTTTCCCTATACAAATTAAATGCTTTATACATTAGATTGACTCCAAAAAATATAGATACGAATAAATAAATTATTCCTAATTGAAGAATTGGTGCTGTTACTAAAGAAATTAAAACTGTTGAACAGCTGTAAATACCTATAAATATACAGGTTCTTTTATAGCTTTCTTGAATAGGAAGCATTGGAAATTCAGCATTTTTATAATCAGCTTTGTTCTCAATTGACAATGCCCAGAAATGTGCGGGTGTCCACATAAAAACCAATAGGAATAAAACCCAAGGTCCTGTCTCCAGTTCTGAACCTGTTGCGGTCCAACCGATTAACACGGGGGCTGCTCCCGATGCGCCTCCAATGACAATATTTTGATTTGTTCTTGGCTTCAAAATTAGGGTGTAAATAAATACATAGAAAATATTGGCAGCTAATCCTATAAATGATGAAAGGGGTGTAACTAAAAAATATAAAATTAAAAATCCAATTAGTCCAGATGAGATAGAGTAGATTATTCCATTGGTTTTTGTAAGCTCACCTGTGACAATTGGCCTATCTGATGTTCTTTCCATAAGCTTGTCTGTCTCTACTTCAAAAACTTGGTTCATAACATTGGCACTTATTGCTAGAAGAGTTCCACCGGCTAGTGTGAATATGACAAGTGATAAAGGTGGCATACCATATATTGAAATCACCATTGAGGGAACTGTTGTGACTAGCAACAACTCAATAACACGTAATTTAGAAAGTTTTAAATAACTCTTGAATGTGGACGGTTTATTTGACTTCATATTGATATAGTAACGACGCTTAGACTTTAACTTATAATTACCCTATTTCAGGTGTAGACGCTATTCTTAAATATTGACTAGATAATTTATGCATATAAAAAAATTTTTAAAACCTAAAAACTTTATCCTATGCAGTTTTTTATTCATTACTGCATGTATTGAGGATGCTCCTCTTGACTCTTTGAGTCCAGCTGGTCCGTATGCAAGAACGATTGATGAGTTGTTTTGGTTAACATTTTGGATTGCAGTTGTTATATTCTTTATTGTTCAAGGTGCTTTACTATTTTCAGTTTTTTATTTTAAAGATTCTCCAGACAAACCTGAGCCTAAACAAATTCATGGAAATAATTTTTTAGAAATTTTGTGGACAATAATTCCGGTAATTATTTTAGCTTCTATCGCGGTTCCTACAGTAAAAACAATATTTGATCTTGCAAGAGAACCTGAGGATGCCCTAAAAATTGAAGTAATTGGGCACCAGTGGTGGTTTGAGTATAAATATCCAGATTATGGAATAACGACAGCAAATGTACTAGTAATTCCTGAAGATACTCCAATTAGATTAGAGATGTGGTCAAATGATGTCCTTCATAATTACTGGGTTCCTAAATTAAATGGAAAAAGGTATCTTGTTCCTGGACAGAAAACTTATTTAAATTTACATGCTGATAATGCAGAAGAATTCTGGGCACAATGTGGAGAATACTGTGGATTAAGTCACTCAAAAATGAGAGGTAGAGTTTTATCAATGTCTGAATCAGATTTTGATGCCTGGGTAATTAATGAACAAAAAAATGCTGATAATACACTTTCTGAAGGTTCCTTGGCATATGAAGGGCAGCAAGTATATCTAAATGCAGGCTGTACCCAATGCCATGTTATTGGTGGAGTTTGGGATGTTCAAGGTGAACGGATAGCGCCCAACTTGACACATTTTGCAAATAGAAATGTCTTTGCAGGAGCAGCATTAAAAAACAACAGTGAAAACTTAACAAAATGGTTAGCAAATCCAGCGGAGTTAAAACCAGGTACTTTCATGCCTAATCTAGAATTGACTGAGAGAGAGATTGAAGCTTTAATAGAATATTTAGGAACACTTAAATGACAAAAATCATAGAACCAAAAAAACAAAGGAATATTTTTTCAAGACCCTCCTCTGAAGAAGGTGTGTGGAGCTGGATCACAACTGTTGATCATAAAAGGATTGGCATAATGTATGGTTATGCTGCATTTTTCTTTTTGCTAGTCGGTGGGCTTGAAGCTCTTTTATTAAGAATCCAGTTATCCCAACCAGATAACAACTTCTTGAGTGCTGCTGAATATAATGCAATGTTTACAATGCACGGAACAACAATGATATTTTTAGCAATCATGCCGATAAGTGCTGCATTTTTTAATTATCTTTTACCGTTACAAATTGGAGCAAGAGATGTGGCTTTCCCAAGACTAAATGCACTTTCTTTTTGGATATTTATTGCAGGTGGATTGTTTCTATACTCAACTTTTCTTTTTGGTACAGCCGGTGCTCCAGAAGGAGGTTATCTAGCTGAGGAAGTCAGTCGATTGGCTTCAGCACCTAATGGTGGCTGGTTTGGATACCAACCTAATGCAGGGCTTAAGTATTCACCTGGTACCGCAATGGACTATTGGGCAATCGGACTTCAGATTCTAGGTATTGCATCCCTCGTTTCAGCATTTAATTTCATCACAACAATTCTTAACATGAGAACTAAAGGAATGAGATTAATGAGAATGCCAGTATTTACCTGGATGACATTTGCCGTTTCATTCCTTCTCGCTTTTTCTTTACCAATAATCGCAATTGCGTTATTTTTCGTGACATTTGATAGACAATTTGGGACAACTTTCTTTCTCACTGAAGGTGGTGGCGATCCAGTGTTATGGCAACATCTATTCTGGTTATTTGGACATCCAGAAGTTTATATTCTTATCCTTCCAGCTTTTGGGATAGTTTCAGAGGTCCTCCCAACTTTTTCAAGAAAACCATTATTTGGATATCCAGCAATAGTGTTTGCTGGATTTGGAATTGCATTTATTGGGTTTGGTGTCTGGGCACATCATATGTTTGCATCTGCAATTAGTCCTGTGGCACAGGCTGGATTTGGCCTATCAACAATGATTATCGCAGTACCTACAGGGGTTAAAATATTTAATTGGCTTGGGACAATTTGGGGAGGAAGGCTAACTCTTAATACCCCAATGTTATTTGCATTAGGATTTATAGGCATGTTTGTAATTGGTGGCTTAAGTGGTGTTACACATTCAGTGGTGCCAGCAGATACACAACAAACAGATACATATTATATAGTTGCACATTTCCACTATGTACTTTTTGGTGGTGCTCTTTTTGGAATTTTTTCAGGACTTTATTTCTGGTTTCCAAAAGTATGGGGAAGAATGTACAACGAGACAATGGGGAAAATTCACTTTTGGCTAATGATTATTGGTTTTAACTTAACTTTTGGACCGATGCATTGGTTAGGACTACAGGGTCAAGTTAGAAGAACTTGGGTGTATGCTGAAGAAACTAATCTTGGATTTTGGAATCTAATTGTTACGATTGGTGCATTTATTCTAGCCATTGCAACTCTTGTATTTATGGCAAACTGGATATATTCAAGAAGAAAAGGTGAGGTTGCTCCTTTTGATCCCTGGGACGCAAGAACAATTGAGTGGAGTATTCCTTCTCCTACTCCGGTGTGGAATTTTTCAAACGCACCTGAAGTTAAATCCTTAGATGATTTTTGGCATCAAAAGTATGGAGAAGACGAGGATGGTAGAGCAGTAAGGAGAGAAGGTACGGATGAGTTGTTACTACAACTTGAGGAAGAAGGACTGAATCCAAAAGAGGAAATACATCTTCCTAGCCCATCTTATTTTCCAGTAATTATGGCTTTTGGTCTTCCTTTTTTGGGATATGCAATAATTTACAAATCGATACCACTAGCATTGATTGGCGTAATTATGCTACTGATTGGTGGTTTCGGTTGGGGAACTGAGCCTCTAGAGGAAGAGTTTGAAAGCTCAGAAGAAGAGCCAGAATCTGGAGAGTCTAAAAACTATGAGTGATGCCCACGCTTATCCTCATGAACCAACTGGAGTTGAAACAAGAAAATTAGGGTTTTGGGTATTTTTATCAACCGAAATCTTATTTTTTGGAACCTTAATCACTACTTTTCTAATCTTTAAAGGTAGGGATTTTCCAGGTATCAAATTAACTGATGTTTACGATATTCCATTTACATCTGTCAGTTCTTTCGTCTTGTTAATGAGCTCATTAACAATGGTCCTCGCGCACAACGCCCTTGAGACTAATGATCAAGAAAAAACTAGGGTTTGGTTACTTGCAACAGCTATGCTTGGTGCTGTTTTTTTAGCTGGCCAAATTTATGAGTTTACAGAGTTTTATCATAAGGGGTTTGAACTATCAACCAACATCTTTAGTTCAACTTTTTATGTTTTGACTGGCTTTCATGGACTTCATGTATTTATTGGTGTTGTTTTGTTACTAGCTTTATGGGGTATTGGACAAAGACAAAAAGGCCTGTCTTTAAATGAAGGTATGAATCTTGAATTTATTGCACTTTATTGGCACTTTGTTGACATTGTTTGGATTGTGTTGTTTACGGTAGTCTATCTTATCTAATGTCAGAAACACATAAAGAACACCCCAGCCCAACAAAATATGTACAAATTGCAATTGTTCTAGCAATACTTACAGCAATAGAGGTTGCACTATATTACACAGAAGATATTGTTGGCGCTCTTGCACCACCATTATTGATTATTTTAGCTGTTGGGAAGTTTGTAATTGTGGTTGGTTGGTTTATGCACCTAAGATATGAAAATAGTTTGGTAAATAAATTTTTCGCAGGTGGAATGATTCTTGCTTTGATATTGTTTGCAATTGTAATGATTGAGCGTGCTGTAGGTAATTTCTTTTAATATGATTCTTGAATGGCATCCACATTTTGACGTATGGGCACTTATTATCTCATTAGTTATATTTTTTGAATACACAACCGATAACAATGAATTAAAAAAACCAAAGAGAAAATTTTGGTATTCTGGCTTGTTTATTCTCTGGCTCTTTACAGACTGGCCAATACATGATATTGGAGAAAAGTATTTATTTTCAGTTCACTCTGTTGAGCATCTTGTACTGGCACTTGTTTCTCCCCCATTGCTTCTTCTTGGTCTACACAGTTCACAGAAAAAACTAATATCAATAAAACCTTTTATAAATCTACTTAAAATCACTAGTAAACCTGTAGTTGCTTTCTTTTTATTTAATTTTGTAATGGTAGGAATGCATTGGAGTACAGTTGTTAACTTGATGGTCACTAATCATATATTCCATTTTTTTGTACATTCAATAATGTTGCTTGTATCACTTAACATGTGGGTCCCGGTTATTGGTTTCAGCGATGAAGTAAAAAGGTTAAGTTCAGCTGCAAGCATAGGATACCTGTTCTTACAATCATTATTACCGACAGTGCCTGCAAGTTTCTTAGCATTTGGTACCGAACCTCTATATTCAGCATATGTTGGCATTGATAACATATTTAATATTTCTACTTTGAATGACCAGGTTCTTGGTGGATTAATTTTGAAATTAGGTGGAGGAATAATTCTATGGGTATCAATATTAACAATTTGGATGAGATGGTACAAAACAGAAAAAACCTTTGATGACGTGGTTAGAAATGTCTCATCAGACTAAAATTTAAATAAATCCTATGGACGAAAAATTAGTAGAACAAATAAGTACAGATACAGGTGTACCTCAAGAATTGGTTTCTCGTTCAGCACAAGCTAGAGCGCAAGCTAATGGAGTTGATGTTAACGCAATTCTCGCAAGTTGGTCCAGCGGAGAAGCTCCAGCAGTGAGTTCTGCTCCAGTAGAAACAGTTGTAGAAGAGGCTCCAGTAGAAACAGTTGTAGAAGAGGCTCCAGTAGAAACAGTTGTAGAAGAGGCTCCAGTAGAAACAGTTGTAGAAGAGGCTCCAGTAGAAACAGTTCTTAGTTATGTTGATGAAAATATTTCCCCACCAGCTCAACTCTCAGTTAAGATTTTTAGAGCTTTACAGTACGGAACAGTTTTTGGAATCGTTGCTGGGTTTATTCAGGCGTTTATAGTAAGTTCATATCTTTATGAGGGTCTAATTCTTGAGTCTGAAACTCTAAATTTAATTGCAAACTATACGCCTACTCAGTACATTTTGAATATTGCTTTAACTACAACTTTTTTTGCTGTAATAAGTTCAATAAACTTAAAAAAAATTCTAGAAAAAAATTATGAAGGTTTTGGAATTCTTACAAATGACAGGGAGTCGTTATTTCTTGGAGTTGGCCTTGGTTTAATATTTGGTTCTTCAATTGGATTTGTAATAACTTCAGATATTGGTGTAACGATTGAAGCAATACTTGAAGACGACGTTACGACCTATCTAATTCCAGTAATTGCATCTTTTTGGAGGATTGTATTGTTTTCAACTGTCTCTCAAGCAATAATTGCTTCAATCGTGATCGTCCTTGGTATACCTAAAGGTTTGGACATATATGAGCTGAAAGAGGCAAATGTAATTAGAAATAGAGTGACTGGATCTATTGTAATTCCGTTGGGCGCAATTTTATTTGGTGGTGTAATATCAGTTTTAATTTCTCAAGTATTTATTAATTTTCACGATTATGCACCTTTATTTGCTCTTATAATATCTGCGGCAATTTTACTATTTGCTTCAGTGATGAGTTCTGCGCCAAAGATTAAAATTACTAGAAACGAAGTGCTTATCGCTGCAGCAGGGGTTATCACATTAACTGTAATAATTGCTAGTGTGGCTGCGAGTCAGAATTAATTTAACAAAAATCGAATACATTATTTTCGAATGACTGCTATATTGTTTTCATGCTAAATTTAAACGTGTCAAGAGTAGTGGTGATTTATACATAATCAGCCCTGTCTTATGCGTTTGATGGACCGGGCAAATAGCCCGGATTTTTTTTGAAAGGAAAAAAATGATTGACGAGAATACATTTTACGATGAAGAATATTACGAAAAAGACGATGAAAAGAATTCTTCAAAATTTGTGAATAATTTTCTTTCTTTTGAAGATAAAATTTTTAGGGCTCCTTACAACTTTTTGAAAAAAATAGGAATTGTACAAACTTATCGAAATGTTGCAAAAAAATTAAAACAAACAAAAGATGACATTTACGAAAGTTTTTATGATGGAGAATAAAAATCATTTGGATCCCTCTTTACTGATTGAAGAATGGGAAACAAACCCCAGGTGGAAAGATACAAAGCGTAACTTTTCTGCTGAAGATGTTGTTTCGTTAAGAAATTCCATTCAAATTGAGTATTCCCTGTCTCAAAATGGTTCAACAAATTTATGGAACTTACTCAATCGTAAAGATGAGTGGGTTTCAGCTTTAGGCGCATTATCAGGCAATCAAGCAGTGCAGATGGCAAAAGCTGGGCTTGAAGCAATTTATTTAAGTGGTTGGCAGGTTGCAGCTGACTCAAACCTTGGAGATACAACTTACCCTGATCAATCATTATATCCAAGCAATAGTGCACCCAATCTTGCCAAAAAAATAAATAATGCTTTATTAAGAGCTGAGCAAGTTGATAAAACTGACGGTATCGATTCTACAAATTATATTGTTCCAATTGTTGCAGATGGAGAAGCAGGTTTTGGTGGAGCATTAAATGTATTTGAACTTACTAAAAAATTCATTGAAGCTGGTGTTGCTGCGGTTCATTTTGAAGATCAGCTTGCCGCAGAAAAAAAATGTGGACATATGGGTGGAAAAGTCTTAGTCCCTACTAGTCAGCATATTCGAACATTAACATCTGCTAGACTAGCAGCCGATACTCTTGGTGTTCCACTTGTAATCATCGCAAGAACTGATGCTTTAGGTGCAAATTTACTAACAAGTGACATCGATAAAATTGATGCAGAGTTTGTTACTGGAGAAAGAACAGCAGAAGGATTTTACAGAGTAAATAATGGTCCAGATGCAGCTATCTCAAGAGCACTTTCTTATGCTCCTTATTCTGATTTGGTTTGGTGTGAAACTGGAAAACCTGACCTCGGTTTTGCAAAGGATTTTGCAGATGCAATTCATGAGAAGTATCCAAACAAGCTTATGGCTTATAATTGTTCTCCATCTTTTAATTGGAAAGCCTCTTTAAATGAAAAAGAAATAGAAACATTTCAAGAGCAATTAAATTCATTTGGTTACAAATTTCAGTTCATCACATTGGCAGGGTTTCATGCCTTAAACACATCAATGTTTGAACTAGCTTCAAATTACAAAGGTGGAAATATGTCATCTTATGTAGAGCTTCAGGAGAAAGAATTCTCACTTGAAGAAAAAGGGTTTACGTCAGTAAAACACCAGAGAGAAGTTGGAGCTGGTTATTTTGATAAAGTATCAACAATTATTTCTGGAGGAGATGCCTCAACATTAGCACTAGAGGGGTCCACTGAAGAAGAACAGTTTTAATGATCGATATTAATTCTGAAAAAAAAAGTCATTATCAAAATATATTGTCGGATGAAGCTATTAGTTTTCTAGAAAAAGTCTGTTCAACTTTTGAGAATACCCGTCAAGAAATTCTAAAAAATAGGGTAAAAATGCAAAATGATATTTCATCTGGCAAAAGACTTTCTTTCCCAAAAGACAAAAAAATAAGAGAAGACAATTGGAAGGTTACAGCACCCCCAGCAGATGTGGCAAATAGAAATGTAGAAATTACTGGACCAGTGGATAGAAAAATGATTATAAATGCATTGAATTCTGGAGCTGATGTATTCATGGCAGATTTTGAAGATTCAACTTCCCCTACATGGAAAAATATTATGGATGGCCAAGTCAATTTACTTGATGCTAATCTTAGAGACCTTGAATTTGTGGATCCAAAAAATGAGAAAACATACTCTTTAAGCCCAGAAAGTAACACAAGTCTCTTTGTAAGGCCAAGAGGCCTACACCTTGATGACAAAAATGTATTACTAAATGGCGCCCCTGTATCAGGAGCATTTTTAGATTTTGCTTTATATACATTTCACAATGCAAAATTGAGATTAGAAAACGGGATAGGTACATATTTTTACATTCCAAAGCTTGAAAATAGTTTAGAGTCACAACTTTGGGATGATATCTTTTCTTTTTCTGAAGATGAACTGAGTTTGCCTAGAGGAACTTTGCGGGCAACTGTACTCCTAGAGACAATATCAGCATCTTTTGAAATTGAGGAGATTCTTTACTCATTAAAAGAGCATTCTTTAGGAATGAATGCAGGCCGATGGGATTATATTTTTAGCGCGATCAAAAAACATAGGGACTTACCAGAAATAAATTTTCCAGATAGATCACAAATTACCATGACTGTACCATTTATGAAAGCATACACTGAATTGCTTGTACAGAGCTGTCATAAAAGAGGTGCTCATGCAATAGGGGGTATGTCTGCGTTTATACCAAATAGAAGAGATCCTGAAATTACAGAAAAAGCTATAGATCAAGTGAAAAAAGATAAAGAACGTGAAGTAACTATGGGTTTTGATGGCTCTTGGGTAGCACATCCAGATTTAGTACAAGTATGTAAAAATGTATTCAAAGATTCCTTAGGCGCTAAGGAAAACCAAATTGATTTTATACCCAATGAACCAGTTATATCTGAAGACATGCTGCAAGATTTTAATATCCCTGGAGCAACAATTACCGAAGAAGGTATTAGAACTAATATACGTGTTGGTATCTTGTATGTTCAATCATGGCTTTTGGGACAGGGAGCCGCTGCATTATTTAATCTAATGGAGGATGCTGCAACAGCTGAAATCTCTAGATCTCAATTATGGCAGTGGCTTAAGAATGAAGCAAAAACAGACGTAAACAAAAGTATTGATAAAAGTTTTGTAACCGAGCTAATCGAAGATGAAGTAAATAAAATAAAAGAAATTCAAAAAAATTCAGAAATGCTAAGTGAAGCGGTAACATTATTTAGCGATCTTATTTTTGATGAATATTTTGAAGAATTTTTAACATTACCAGCTTATAATTTGATAGATTAGATTATGTCATTTTTTAAAGATAAAACAATAATTATGAGTGGAGGGTCAAGAGGTGTTGGCCTTGAAATAGCAAAAGCACTTGGTAAAGATGGAGCAAACATTGCTATACTCGCAAAAACAACTGAGCCTCATCCTACGCTTCCAGGAACAATTTATACAGCCGCAGAAGAGATTGAGTCAGTTGGTGGCAAAGCTTTGCCTATCGTTTGTGATATAAGATTTGAAGAACAAGTAGAAAGCGCCGTCAATGAAGCTGTTGAAAACTTTGGTGGAATAGATATTTGTGTAAATAATGCAAGTGCCATTCATCTAACTGATACAGTAAATACTCCAATGAAAAGATATGACTTAATGCATGGAATTAATGTAAGAGGGACGTTCTTGTTAAGTCAAAAAACAATTCCTCATTTAAAAAATGGAAAAAACCCACACATCCTTACACTTTCCCCGCCTTTGAACTTTGATAGAAAATGGTTTGGAATGACATTAGCTTACACAACTGCAAAATACGGTATGACATTAATAGCTCATGGATTAGCAGAAGAACTTGGTAAATTTGGAATCGCATCAAATTGTCTATGGCCAAGAACTTCATTAGATACAGCTGCTGTAAGGAATGTAATTGGGGCAGAACTTGTTAAAGGATCAAGAAAACCTTCTATATATGCTGATGCTGCATACGCCGTCTTAAAGAGAGATTCATCATCATGCACCGGAAACTTCTTTTTAGACCAAGATGTTCTTGAAGAAGAAGGTATCACAGATTTTGATCAATATGCAGTAGATCCAGACGCAACTTTAGTTTCAGATTTTTTTGTTGATGATAATCCTGAAGACTGGCTACAAGCTTAATCACAACAAAAGTCTATTAATTCTTTCATCCATTAAATTCAGTGAGTGAAAAAATTGTTTGTTTTCAATAATCTAAAACCTAGACAAATTAGCGTTTTTAGTGGTAATTTGTCTAAAGTAATTCTTAGGTTAAAGTGAAATGACCTGATCAGGCATATTACCTGATAATGCACTATAGAGATCTGGGAAACAACCAACTGCTACTCCATCAACTGTACCTTCAGGTGAATAACCACCATCGCTGTTTTCAGAAGCTAGACCTCTTTGATTTGCACATTGGTCACACATCATTAAGAGCATGCCTTTTTCTGCAGCGATTTTTGCAAGTCTTTCACCTTTAGGGTTTCCTTTTTGAAGAAGCATTGTATTATCATCAAAAAAGAAAATTCCTACGACATCAACACCGTGACTATCACTTTCAAGTTGAGGAAGTATCATTTCTCCAACTTTATAATTTGCAGCGTTAGGTGTATTTAAAACGTAGGCTACTTTCATTTGTACCTTTCTAATTTATTTTCCTAATACAGAGTATTCAGATATTGGATTAACTCAAACTTAAAAGATAAAGAGTTCGGCTATTAACTTCTGATATTTCTTCAAGAATATTTTCAATATCATCAAACTGGTTTGTCTCATTTAATTCAGATACAAATCCTGAAATTGTAGTTACCTGTTCTTTAAACTCAACGATTTTATTTTTAGTTTCTTCTTTTGAAAAATAGTTTTCAATTGAATAAGGACCTTCACTAAATCTTAGTCTGGTATTTTGATTTCCCTGCCATGACTCGACAAGCTTATCGTTTAACTGAGTAAGAGTTTCATAGTATTCGCCCAATGCTTCATGTTCTGAATAAGACTGAGTTTGCCAATGATAAACTTGGATATTGTTTAAAAAACTCATTGTGTTTGATACAAATTCGTCAATCTTTGCATTTAATGTTTTTACATTCATATTTAATATTTAAACAAAATTCGGCTTATATGATAAATTTTTAAAGCATAGAATAGTAACTATGTCTTTTAAGAATATATTGAGTTTTGGCACTCTGAATCCTGATTTTATATATTTCATCGATGAACTCCCGAATTTAGGTGGAGACATAAGGAGTAATAAATACCTAATCAGAGCAGGAGGTACAGCAACTAATTGTGCTGAAAATATAGCCAACTGGGGTCTTAATGTTGGGGTCGCAGGAAATAGTATAGGAAGTGATGAATTTGGTAAATATATGATCAAACATTTTGAAAATTCAAACATAAACTACGAAAATATAATTTTTGAAAATCACGATACCCCAACTTGTTCGATTTATGTAGATAAAAATGGTGAAAGGACAATAATTTCCTCGGGTTATAACTTTTGTAAGTGGAATAATTTAAAAGAAGTTAAAAACTTTGACTCATTGATAGTAGATAGGTATTCTATTCCGTTTATAAAACAAGATTTAGAAAGTATAAGCCATGATGTGTTTATTACACAGGCAGGCTATCAAGAAGAAATTACTTACAGAATTAATTTTTTAGTTGTAAGTAAAGATGAAATTGATGTGATTGAAGCAAACAGATTAATAAATGAAGAATACGTTGATTGGATTCTTTTAACATCATCAAATCTTCCTGCAAGGTTGATTAGTAAAGATGGGGTTTTAGAAATTACACCGCCAGATTTCAAAACTATAAATTCAACTGGGGCTGGAGATGCAACAGCTGCATACATTGGTGCATTTGGTGTAGAAAACTTAATTGAGAATGTTAAAGGTGCGTGTGCATCTGGAGCAATTGTTGCTGGAACTAATGAACTTCCCACTATGGAGAAAATAAAGGAAGTCTCAGAATTAATTGAAATAAAACCGCGCTGAGAATTTTATAATTTTGTTACTTTACGTTTAAAATAGAATATGGCTGTCGCATACAAGGCCCCAATTAAAGATATAGTGTTTGGATACGAAGTAGTAGACACCTATGACGTTATTGGTAAAATACCAGCATTTAGTGACTTCACTGAAGATATTGTCATTCCAACTATGGAAGAATGCGCAAAATTTGCAGAAGAAGTTTTGGCACCAATAAATGCAATTGGTGACCAACAAGGGGCGACTATTGATAACGGAAAAGTATCGATGCCACCTGAATTTGTCGAAGCTTATAAAAGATTTGCCGAAGCTGGGTGGGCTTCAATTTCGTTACCATCAGAAATTGGCGGAGGAGGAATGCCAATTGCACTCTCCGGAGGAACTCTTGAAATTTTAAGTAGTGCAAATCTCGCTTTTGGACTAGCACCAGGTTTAAGTGCCGGAGCAATTTCAGCAATTAATTTTCATGGAAGTGAAGAACAAAAAGAAAAGTTTTTACCTAAATTAGTTTCAGGTGAGTGGACAGGGACTATGAACCTTAGTGAGCCACAATCAGGATCTGATCTTGGAACAATCACTACAAAAGCAGAGCCTCAAGATGATGGAACTTATAAAATAACTGGAACAAAAGTTTGGATTACTTTTGGAGAACATGATATGACTGACAACATCATTCATTTAGTACTTGCAAAAGTACCTGGTTCACCTGAAGGAACAAAAGGTATTTCTATGTTTATAGTTCCAAAAATGATGGTCAATGAAGATGGCTCTTCTGGAGAAAGCAACAATGTCACATGTATCTCTATCGAGGAAAAATTAGGTATTCACGCAAGTCCAACATGTGTTATGGAATATAACGAGTCAGTTGGCTATTTAGTTGGAGAAGAAAACAGAGGCCTTAACTACATGTTCACAATGATGAATGAGGCGAGAGTATGGGTAGGTGGACAAGGTCTTGCTTGCGCATCAGGATCTCTTCAGGGTGCTGCCCAATATGCTAGGGATAGAGTCCAAGGTCGCCCTGTTGGAATGTCAAAAGAGGATGCTAAAAATTCAACAATTATTGATCATGCGGATGTTAGAAGAATGCTTATGACAATTAAATCATACGTTGATGCAATGAGATATATGATGTATGACAATCAATTAATGCTGGATGTAGAATACTTTGCAGAAGATGACGAAATGAAGGCTTTTGGTGAGGAAAGATGTGGAATCTTGACTCCAATTACTAAAGCATGGATATCAGATTTAGGAGTTGAGCTTTCTTCTATGGCTATACAAGTTTATGGTGGAATGGGTTATGTCGAAGAGACTGGAGTAGCTCAATATCTGAGGGATTCAAGAATTGCACCAATTTATGAAGGAACAAATGGAATTCAAGCCTTAGATTTAATGTTTAGAAAACTCCCATTAGACAATGGTCAAGCAATGCAAAGATTATTGGGTGATGTAAATGAACTTATCGAGGAAATGAAGAAAGATGATGAAGTAATTGTATCTATGGCAGAAAAGCTTGAAAAAGAAGTCTCTACATTATCCGAGGTTACATTATGGCTTGGTGGAAGAATGTTAGAAGGAGAACTTGTTGATGCAAGTGCTGCTGCTACACCTTATTTGAAAATGTTTGGACAAGTTCTTGGTGGATACTATATGGGTAAAGCTGCTATTTTGGCAAACAAAAAATTTAAAGAAACTAATGATGAGTTTTATACCGATAAATTAACCCTTTCAAAATTTTACATGGAACAACTGCTTCCATTGACATCTGGTTATGCTTCAGCTGTTACAGCAGGTAAAGATGATCTTTATGCCATGAAGGCTGATAATTTCTAATTGATTGAATCTTTAAAGAATAAAAGTAACTCTATTGCTCTGATTGGATCATCAAATGATCCCAGAAAATATGGAAATAAAATTTTATTAGATTTAACAAAAAAAGGGATACACTGTTTATCCAGTTAACAAGAAAGAAAAAGAAATTGAAGGACTTAAAGCATATAAAAATATAGAAATGCTTGAAGAAATCCCCACAATAATCAATTTCGTTATACCTCCAGATGAAGGATTAGTTGTTACAAGGGATTTGGTTGAGAAAGGGTATGACAATTTTTGGTACCAACCAGGTGCAGAAAGTGATGAAATCTCAGAATTCTTAAAAATTAACAAAAAAAATTACATAGATGACAAATGCATTATGGTTGTAACAAGATTATCTTCTAATTATTAATCTTCAAGTTGTTTATTTACCTGATCAAGTTCTTCAAATGATTTTTCAAGTTTATTGACTCTTGTAGTCTTTAAAGATTCAAACGATTGAACAGTTTGGTCTAATCTCTTTGTTACATCATCAAATGAATCAATAAATTTCCTAATTTCATTTTTTATTTTTTCATGAGTAGCAAGAATATTCTTAGTATCGGTTTGTAAACTAAATAATTTCATTGAATGTCTTATTGTTTCAAGATAGGCCATTAGTGTTTGTGGGCTTACTAATATAACTTTCCTTGAAAAAGCATATTCAATAACTGGTGTTTTTGAAGAACCAATAACTGAAGTAAGAAGAAAGTGATATAAATTCTCAAGTGGAATATACATTAAAACAAAGTCTACGGTATCTTCATCAGGAGCAATGTAGCCCTCTCTCGAAGCAGTATCATCAATTTTTGTTTTAATTGCTTTATCTAAAAATTCTTTAGTTTTGGCCTTAATAGAGTCTGTTATTTCTCGTCTTGCTATTTCATCTAAAGTTTCATCTTCTAAATCTCTATTAAGTTTTGAAATTTCCATATATATCGTAAGCGGGAATTTTGAATCCATATTGATCGATTTGTCATCTGGAAGGTAAAAAGTAAAGTCAGGTTTTGTACCACTCTTCATTATTTTTTGAGTTTCGTAATGGATTCCTTCTTTATAATCCATAATTCCTAGAAGATCTTCAACTTGAAACTCAGCCCACTGACCCCTACTTTGATTATTGTTTAATACTGATATTAAATTTCGAGTTTGTTGATCTACTCCTGATATAGAACTTTTTATTTCACCAGTTTTTTCAAGAAATTCTTTTACAGTTTGATCTGATTTGTTTAATAATTTATAAATTTGAGATTCTTCATTTTCAATAATTTCACTAACAATTCCTTTAATCAAATATTCGTCCTTATTTTGTTCTTTAGAATTATCTTTTTTTGTAACAAAATATAAAATTGCGATTAAAAGCACTGAAATTATCCCTAAAAATAAAATTTCCATGTTACAAGAATAGCAAGTTGCGTGGACAGTTTTGAAATTAAACCGTATCAAAAAGTTTTTTGAAACTAAATTTAAAATTATCTTCAGAATAATTAGATAAAATAAATCCCTTTGCATTCTTAGCAACTAAAGATGCCTCATCATAATTATTTTTTATATATTCAATCTTTAAGGAGAGGCTATCTAGATTATTACTTTCAAATACATATCCTGTTTGACCATCAATAACAATATCACTCATTCCAGGAGCGTCTGTAACAAGTACTGGGCACATTGCTACTTGTGATTCGAAAATTACCCGTGCAAGCCCCTCTGATATTGAGGGTAGAATCATTAAATTTGAAGTTGAATAATAATCTTTAACACTTTCCCTATCAACTGGCCCTATCAATGAAACTTGATTTTGAAGGTCTGATTTATCTATTAAGTCTTTGAGCTCTTTAAAATATTTTTCATTAGGAGCGGGTCCAACAATTGATAAGTGATAACTTTTGTCATTGATTCTTTGAATTGCCTCAATAATCATATGAGGTTTTTTTCTATCTGTCACACTTCCAATAAATAGAATATTAAATTTGTCTTTAGAAGGTGGCTTAGGTTCAATATTTTGAAAATCCTTAAAATCAATCCAAGCAGGAAACCTTACAACACTTTTTGAAGAATCTATATCTAAAACTTGTTGTTCAGTCGAAGATGAAACTGCTCTTATAATATTTGATTTACCAATAGAGTATTTGGCCATTATGTAAAATAGTTTTTTGTACAACATTGGTAAAACCAAATTTTTCTCTAAACTCAAGGTCTCGATGAAATCACCATGAGTTTCAACAACTATTTTTACTTCAGCTCTTCTTACCTTTAAAAATAGAATTGAAAAAAAAGAAGATACTGGATCTTGAAAACATACAATATCTATATTTTCCTTTTTAATAATTTTGTGGGTGGTAAAGATTGAAATTTGAATAATTCTAAAATAATTTATTAAACGATTTTTTATCTTCTTATTTAAGTAGAAGTTTCCATACGTCTCGTTTAAAAAAGTTTTACTGTTTGCAAAAGCTAGAACAGAAACATTACAAACTTCACTTAATGTAATGAACTTTTTTTTTAAGTTTTCAGTTAATGGAAGTTGATATGTAGTGGGTGCAATAAATAGAACATTTTTCATAAATTTAAAAATTTAGTGAGTTCTTCAACAAGTTCTTCATCATGTGTCCATGGTATTCCATGAAGTGCATTAGTAAATGTTATTGATGTAATATTTTGCATTTTTGTAGTTACTTCTTGCGATGCTTTTTGAGGTACAAGACTGTCTTTACCACCAATTAGCGCCAAGGTTTCAGTTTCAATATCACCTAGCCAGTCTCTTGAATCAAAAGCTACTACGTGTCTTCCACCATCTCCATAGATAAAATCATCTTTAGAACGATGAAGATTGTTCCACGCCCAATCAGTAAACTCATTTTTTAGAGCACTAGATTTTTTAAGAAAAGAATATTTAGATTGTGGATTTTTGTTGGGAAAAAGTCTTTCTCTAATCCTTACACCACCAACAAGTAATTTGAAAAGAAAGTTGTCTTTATACCTCTCTCCCTCGATCCAGCTAAATGGTGTAACCAAAATCATTTTATTTATTCTTTCCGGAATTTTTTTGGATATTGTTAGTGCAACTGCACTTCCCATGGACCAACCTACTACATGGCATTCTGATACATTTAATTCATCTAGAATGCTTATTACTATGTCTGCATTCTCATCAACACTCCATCTTTCCCAACTGGCATCCGATCTTCCATGATTTTTAAAATCAATAGTTATAAATGAACTTATATTTTTAATTTTTGGAAGAACATTAAACCAACTCCCAAGAGAGTCAGTACCCCAACTATGCAGAAAAACAATTGGTATTGTGCCCTCAACAATGTTTTCTCTTATAAAATATTCTTTTTCTCTCACAAAGACAGTTCTTCCAGGAATCTTTATAGGATGTAATTGGGTTATTCCTTCTGTTTTACTTTTTTGAGTCAAAACCAAATTCTTGAATATGGAAGTGAAAGCGAAAACTTTAGCAATTGTTTTTATCATCTTTTAAATAATATTTATCTTTTCATTATATTTAGAATTAATTTCACCTATTTCCCAAATATTTTTGTTAAGCTCCATATCTTTTTGAAGTTTAATATTTTGGTTCTTAGGTATTGAAATGAGAAAGCCACCATTAGTTTGTGCATCACATAGTATTTTTAAAGATTGCTCATCCATATCAGAAATAAGTTTGTCTGATAGGTATTCATAGTTTCTCAAGCTTCCAGAAGGAAATATTTCTTTATCCAGATAGTCATAAATATTTTCAATCAAAGGAACAGAATCAAATTTTATTGTTGCTGATAATTTAGAATCATTCAGCATTTCATACAAATGCCCCAACAATCCAAAACCAGTTATATCTGTAATTGCATTTGCATTATTATCCAGTGAAAAATTTAAAGATTTTTTATTTAGTTCAGTCATAATGTCGGTTACAATTTTTATGCTTTCGTCAGAAGCAATTCCTCTTTTAATTGCAGTTGTAATAATTCCAGTTCCTATTGGTTTTGTTAAAAAAAGTCTATCTCCATCCTTAATTTCATTATTTTTAAATATCTTATCTTTTATAACACCAGTGATTGAGAAACCATATTTTGGTTCTTTGTCATCGATACTGTGACCTCCAATGACAGTACAATTTGCTTTTTGCATTGTGTCAAGACCACCTTTAATCACCTCAGACAATATATCAAAACTTATTTCACTACGAGGCCAACAAACTAACTGCAAAGCTGAAATAGGTTCTCCTCCCATTGCATATACATCTGATAGCGCATTTGCCGCTGCTACTCTTCCCCAATCGTAAGGATTATCAAGAATGGGAGTAAAAAAATCAACAGTTTGAATTATTTTTTGATCACCAACTTGAATAACTCCTCCATCATCAGGATTATTTAGTCCAACTAATAAATTTGGAGATTCAGTAGCTTTATGATTTTTAAATTGCGTCAAAACTTGAGCAAGCTCACCAGGTGAGAGTTTACAAGCTCAACCAGCGCCATGAGAGTATTCAGTTAATCTCAATTGAACCTCCTTTGATTACTTGTTTAATTGTCTTTCTTTTTCAATAAATTCAGTAAATGAATGTCGGATTCTCTCTAAAAGAGGCGATTGAGTATAAACTTGGTCATCAATTTTACTTACAAAAATTGCATGTTTAGCTGTTGATAGGGCAAAAACTGTATCGACATTATAAATATCATTAATATGAATTCTGGAAATTTCTAAATCTAAATCTGTCTCTTTTGCTATGTCTATTAGAGAGCGGCGAGTAATGGAATCCAATATTCCAAGTTCTAAATCAGGTACATAAATTTTGTTATCAATTATCCAACTTACACAAAATGTTGGACCCTCTAGTACTATTCCATCTTTGTTCAATAACAATGAATCTGTGTACCCGTTTTTTTCAGCTAATCTTGTCTGATTAAGATTCATTGCGTAGGAAATTGATTTTGAACCAATATTTTTTACTTCATTTAAATCAAAATCACCTCCAGCATGCCAGTGCGCCAAGTGAGATTGTAATGTGAAGCTCTCAGGGAAGTTTATTAGTTCTTGATAAAAAATATAGACATCACTTTTATCTTTATCCGAGCCTCTTCCAATAATTACCCTCATGTAGCCATCATCATAATTTGAAGCAATTGAAATAAGATTATCTTTTATTTCTTGAAAACTAATATTGTTGAAAAACATTTTTTCTGCAGATTGGGCGAATCTTTCCATGTGCTTGTCGATTCCAAATAAATAGCCTTTATGTATGGCTATTGCTTCAAAAATTCCATCACCTCTCCAAATAGCTAGGTTTTCTACAGGTATATTAAATTCTTCTTTTGATACCTCTACCCCATTAATAAGATACATTTAATTTCTTTCCCTTTTATATGTATTTGTAATTGGCATTCTTCTATCTTTTCCAAAAGCTCTGTTTGTCAATTTTACACCAGGAGCGACTTGATTTCTCTTATATTCATTTCTGTCAATTTTTTCGAGCACATCGTATACAACATTCTTATCAATTCCAGAATTTATAATTTTCTCAGAGGAAAAGTCTTCTTCAATATAAAGTTTTATTATTTTATCTAAAGTGTCGTAATCAGGAAGAGAGTCTGAATCAAACTGATTTTCGCTAAGCTCTGCACTTGGTTGTTTGTCTATGGTGTTTTGTGGAATAACCTCCGATATTGAATTTCTATATTTTGCCAGATTATATACATCTGCTTTGTAAACATCTTTAAGGAGCGCAAATCCTCCAACTAGGTCCCCATACAAAGTAGCATAGCCTACGGCCATTTCTGATTTGTTGCCTGTAGAGACAACCATTGCATTTAACTGATTTGATAGTGCCATAAGGAGGTTACCTCTAACCCTCGACTGAATATTTTCATCTACGACACTTTTCAATTGTTCTTCAATATTTGCAGAAACTAATGTTCTTATATTTTCAACAGTGTCCTCAATAGTGATTTCTTTAATGTTTATACCTAGGTTTTTAGCAAGTTGTTTTGCATCATCTAAGGATGATTCTGGATTGTATTTTGATGGCATTGCAACACCTATGACACGTTCTGGAGTTAACGCATCACAAGCTATAGTTGCCGTTAAAGCTGAATCAATTCCACCAGATAGTCCAACAAGTACTTTGTTGAATTTGTTTTTTGTTACATAGTCAGATAGACCTAATTTCAAAGCGGCATACATTGACTCGATTTTATCAAGCTCTTTTGTACTAACTAATGGTTCTAACTCAATATTCTTATCATTCAAATATAAATTTGACTCTGAAATAATATCTTTTATATCAAGTTCAACGTCTAAAGTAAAAAAGTCTTCTTCAAATTGTGGAGCCATGTATATAATTTCTCCATTTTTATCAACCACAAATGAACCACCATCAAAAACAAGTTCATCTTGGCCACCAACCATATTTAGATAAACAATTGGTACACCTAGTTTTTTTGCTTTATTCTTTACTTTGTCTTTCCTTTGGTTAATTTTGTTTAAATCAAATGGGGATGCATTTATATTTAATATGATTGAAGCTCCTTTTTTTACTTGTTCTTCGGCTGGACCATCTTCGATCCAAATATCTTCACATATATTTATCCCTACAGCAATATCTTCGTACCAAAAAAGAGTTGAAGGATTTGTACCTTTGTCAAAATATCTTGCTTCATCAAAGACGGAATAATTAGGTAGGAAACATTTATGATAAATTCCTTTTACATCACCATTTTGAACAATCGCAGCTGCATTGGCTATATCTCTGTCAACATTATCATTTTTTTGTTTCTTTAAGCTACGATCAACAAACCCGATTACACCACTTGTTTTTCCAGAAAACTCTGCAATCTCTTCCATAACCGCAAAATTTTTTCCGACAAAACTTTCTCTTAGTAGCAAATCTTCAGGAGGATAGCCTGTTAGTGCAAGTTCTGGAAATAAGACAATATCAGAATGTACTTTTTCAGCCTCTTTTAATGTGTTGATTATTTTATCTTTATTTTCTTGGATCGCACCAACAGGAAAAGATAATTGTGCACAAGATATTCTTAGTGTTTTTGTATTCACACAATAATGATAATTAAATGATTAACTAAGAAGATACCGTTATGACAATATCTTTTGAATCATCAATCCAATTAGTTACTCTTTTAAGTGAAGGCATTCTATCAACAATTTTTTTTGCCTGATTTGCATTATGCATCATCTCATGAAGGCTTTCAGGGTTTCTTCTTTTTAGATCAGCTACACTTTCAACACCAACAGCTTCTAAGAGATCTGCATAATCTCTACCAAGGTTCTTAATTTTCATCAGTTCGGCGCGTTTGGCCCAATGCAAAAGTTTTGGTGATGTTATTCCAGTCTCTTTTGTAAGTAAGGCTCTTCCAGATCGAGTTGATGCGATTTGGAGAAACGTTACTGTAGTTCTGACTCTAGCTCTTCTTAATTTTGTAGCTTCTGTATGCGTCATTCCATTTATTGAGTCAATTGAATTCATGTTTAAAGTTTACAAAATTTTTTTTAAAAACTAAGAAAATTTTTAGGGAGATTTTCCCACTCTTAAAAATCAGACTGTTTGTCAAAATCTGTAGGTTTAAGAAAATTAAAATTTAGAATTTTCATTTTTGATTCAGATGATTCAAAGAAGTCAATCAAATCAAAATTTTTAAATACTGAATCATCACCATCAATATCATCTTGAGTAATGAGTTCAAGTTTATTCCAGAAATATCTAGGTATCAAGATTGGGTATCCTGTTTCGTATCGGTATTGAGGGACTACAACCTCATCATCATCATGCTTTGTTAATAGTAATTTTTCAATTACTTCTGAATTAATTGCTGGTTGATCTCCCATGAATATCAATACTCCATCGATATTTTTATCCGAGCTCAAATAGAATAAACCGGTTCTAATAGATGAAATAATTCCTTCCTCCCAACTTTCATTAATAAGAATTGTGCTGTTTTTAAAATCAATCTTTTCAGTAAGGGTTTCGTTTTCATGCCCTAATACAACAATTGAATTTTCAATACTATTCGAAACGGTTTCTACAACAGTTTCCAAAATTGTTTTACCTTTATATTCAGCCAATTGTTTTGGGAATCCCATCCTAGACGATTCTCCGGCGGCTAAAATAATTGCTGCTTTCATTTATATTACTTGTGAAAAAAGTGAGCTACCGAAGCCAGAAACAACTACTAATAAAAAAGCTTCAATGTTTCTTAGAAGATATACCTGTTTTAAACCTGACCCTAAACAAACCAGTGCAAAAATAGCAGTTCCAATAATTAAAAATATTTGAAGAGGGATTGAACTTGTAAAGAAGATTACTCCATTTAAAAAAACTGGAATATTTGAAAATCCATAAATTATTCCTACTTGCCTAAAATCTGTCTCTTTTCTAAAAAAACGTGTCAACAATAAATAAACAAGGCCTACACCAACAAACCCTGATACAAAGCTAGAAATTAAATAACTTGTGAGTAATCCAAATAATTGTTGAGAATTGAATACATTCTCGAACTCTCTTATTAAATTATTTAATTCATTGACTGTTTGTGCCGGAAGGGTTCCAACAATTAATCCAAGATTTTCCTCAAGATAAACAAGTGAGTTTCTTAAAAAGTTTAAGGCAGCAAGACCACTAAACAAGAAGCCAGAAATGTAGATTGCAATAGCAATTTGGAAATTGCTAACCTCTGACACAAGTTCATTGTAAATATTTTTATCCAATCTAAATATTTTTAAAATTACTTGTCTATTGTTTCCCATATACTTTTCTTCTTCTTTAAAATCTAATGTATGACTATAACAAAAGTAATAGCTTATTTAATAACTATAGCTATGGTATCAACAATATTTTGGGCTCAGAACCAAGTCTCAGTATTCGATTCGATAATTCCATCTCTTCCTTGGGGTGTCGTTTCGCTTGTCGATCTGTATGCTGGATTTATTCTTGTAGGAATTTGGATATTTTATAAAGAAAAAACGGTATCTGCATTAGTTTGGATTTTTTTCTTAATGACTTTAGGCAATCTGACAACAGCAATATATGTGATTTATAGCCTTAATAAGTCAAAAGGAAATATCACTAAATTCTTTATGGGTAAAAATAGTTAATCTTTTCTTAAATTATCAAGCAATATAAGAGAAACGTCTCTTACTCTGACATTATCTCCTTGGCCAATCTCTTTCATTCCATCATCCATCATTATGTAACAAAATGGACAGGCAACAGCGACCTCATCAGCACCAGTTTCAACAGCTTCCTCTACTCTTTCGATATTAACTTTTTTACCGGTTGCTTCTTCCATCCACATTCGTCCACCACCAGCACCACAGCAGAAGCTTGTTGTTCCTTGTCTTTTCATTTCTCGAATTTCAATACCGCCAATAGATCCAACTATCTCTCTTGGAGCAGTATAAATATCATTATGTCTACCTAGGTAACAGGAATCATGATATGTAATGACATGTGGTTTGTCACTTGTTCCTACTTCAATATGTCCTGATTGGACAAGTTCAGTCAACAATTGACTGTGATGTATGACCTCAAAATTTCCGCCTAATTGGGGATATTCATTTTTAATCGTATTAAAACAGTGAGGACACTGAGTGATAACTTTTTTAACATCAAGGTTATTCATCGTCTCAATATTTTGAATTGCTAACTGCTGAAATACAAATTCATTTCCAGTTCTTCTTGCAGAATCACCTGTACAAACTTCTTTTGGACCCAGGACTGCATATGATACATTTGCTCTTCTGAGGAGTGTTGCAACAGCTCTTGTTACAGGAACATTTCTATCATCAAAAGCTCCTGCACAACCTATCCAGTACAGGTAATCAATTTCCTCTTTATTTTTTTCATCAAGCAAAGGAACTTCAAAATCTAAATCTTCTGACCATTTCATTCTATCTTCTTGAGATGCACCCCAAGGATTTGAAGAATTTTCCATTGCAACATATGCCTTTCCTAACTCAGAAGGAAAATCGGAAGCCATCAATGCTAAGTATCTACGCATATCAAGTATCTTGTCTAGAATTTCAATGTTTACAGGACAAATTTCATCACATGCTTTACAAGAAGTACAAGCCCAAAGCTCTTCCGGTGTAATTCGCTCAAATACACTTGATGATTTCACTTTTAAGTCTATAGGAGTTGATACGGTTGTAGGTACAGCAGGATTTCCGGTTTCTGACATAACCTGTCCAACTTTCAAGATAATCTCTCGGGGATCCAATGGTTTTCCTGTAAGGTTAGCTGGACAAACAGAAGTACAGCGACCACATACAGTACATGCATCAAGATCTAAAAGTTGCTTCCATGTAAAGTTTTCAATTAATTCAGCACCCACAGTTTCAATATCTTCCGCCTCCATTAGATTTCCAATATCTCTCATCGCACCTTTTGGTCTTTCTTTTGGACTCAAATACATATTTACTGGAGATGTGATTATGTGTCTTAATTTTGATTGTGGAAGTACTAGTAAAAATACAAAAAAGCTTACAGTATGAAGAATCCACGAGATTCTGTGAAATAATACACCGCTTTCAAGAGGTAAAAGGGTGGCAATAAAATAGCCTACAAAACTCCACTTCTCATAGTTAGGAAATCCTTCAACAATTATTCTTCCTGCTTCAGTTGTAAGACCCGAAACACCCATAAAAGCTAAAAGGGACAGAGTTAAATAATCGTCCATTTTTGTCTTAGTTTTAATTCTGTCTTCAGTACCAAAAATTCTTCTATAAAAAGCCCAAACAAGGCCAGCAAGATAAAGAAGTGATGCTAGTTCTAGTAAAAATGAATAAACAATATATGTTGTACCTTGTAAAAATTTTAAGGATGGTGGCATCAAGTGATGAATCTCCAGAGTTATTGTTCCAGCGAATAATCCAAGGAAGCCTAAATATATCATTGAGTGCATTAAGCCAGCTGCTTTAAATCTCAAAGTTGTTCTCATGAGTATTCCATCAAAGAAGCTGAATATCCTATCAGAAATTTTTACTTTTCTTTTTTCTTCAGATCCTCTTGACCAATTTTTTGCACGAAGAGAAAACAAATAACCGGAAATAAATATTGATGATGCACTAAGTATATAAAATATATATTGGATTGATTTAGGTATATTTTCAAAGACTCTTCTTCCCCCAATAATTTCACCTTCAGGAAATATGTAGCTAGCAAGCCATAAAAATACTACCGACAGGGCGGCACCAGCAGAAAACAATAAAACATAATCATTGACTTGTTTCTTCGGTTTACTATTATTCATTTTTATTTTCTTTTGAGAGTTCAATTGAGCGGTTAGTAGCTGCTTCAATTGCGTCAAACATTATTTTATCAAAAGAGTTTTGAGACAGCGAATTGATACCAGCTTCAGTAGTGCCATTTGGTGATTTAATATTATCAACAATTTCATCAAAACTGTTCTCACCTAATAATGAAGGCAAAGATAATATTAATTGTTCAACAATAACTTTTGCTTCATTTTTTTCCATGCCAAGTTTTTCAGCAGCATCAACAATTTTTGAAGACATTTCAAAATACCAAGCTGGTCCACTTCCGTAAATTGCGGTAATAATATCAAATAAATTTTCAGGGTATTCAGCAGTTTTTCCAAGTTCGTTAAGACAATTAATAAAGCCGAGGTAATCATCTTCATAATTTTTTGTATAAGGAATAAAACCGTTATTATTTTTTATAGACAGATTAGGCATCAATCTTAATATTTTGTTCTTAAAAATATTTTCAAAGTGGGTTATATTTAATCCAGCAAGAGCTGTAACAATTAAGACGTCGGGTGATATCAGTTCCTTGTTTGTTTCAATAAATTCATTTAAATTATTTGGTTTTATGCATAACAAAAGAACTCCATCATCTAGCTGTTCTAAGCTTGATTTAATTTCTTGTTTGCCACTAAATGAGTCAACAATATCCTTGTCTGAATCATATAGAAATAAATTTGGTGCTTCTGAAATAGAACCAAACCCACCTAGAAAAGACTTCCCAAGATTGCCAATTCCAACTATATGAACGTCGATATTTGTCATCATTTAATATTATCAAGCACAGAAAATATTTAAAAATACTGATATTCTAAGAAATTTATAAAAAAGTTTACATAAAAAAATAGATATATTATATTGATATTAAATCTAAGTAGATATACTTAGATAATATAAGCAAATAAGGTAAGATTGAAAGGAAATAAATGAGCGGAACATTAACAGCCTCAACAGTTAAGCCTGGGGTTAGAAGATCAAAAAAATACACTTCTGGAAGAGTTTGCGAATTTGATTCATGTGAGACAGTAATCAGTGTCTACAACAAAAAGAAATATTGTTTTTTACATGCCCCCATCTCCTATCCAAGAGTGCGTGGACATCTACCAAGAGAGCAAGAACCTCAAATTTAATTTAGAAAGGAGAAATTCGTGGGTAAAGCCGTAGGAATCGACTTAGGAACTACAAATAGTGTTGTTGCAGTCTTAGAAGGTGGTGAGCCAACTGTTATTACTAATGCTGAAGGTAACAGAACAACTCCCTCAATAGTTGCATTTAAAAATACCGAAGTTTTAGTTGGTGAGCTGGCAAAAAGACAGGCAATTACCAATCCAGACAACACAGTTAGATCAATTAAAAGAGAAATAGGAACAAACTGGAAACAAACATTTGAAGACAAAGAATATACACCTCAAGAAGTCTCAGCAAGAATTTTACAAAAGTTAAAAAGAGATGCTGAGAGTTATATTGGAGAAGATGTTACTGAAGCTGTTATAACAGTTCCAGCATATTTTAATGATGCAGAAAGACAAGCTACTAAAGAAGCAGGTCAGATTGCTGGTCTTAACGTTCTAAGAATAATTAACGAACCAACGGCTGCATCACTAGCTTATGGTCTAGAAAACAATGAAGATCAAAAAATATTAGTCTATGACTTAGGTGGTGGAACTTTTGACGTGTCAGTACTAGAAATTTCTGAAGGAGTTTTTGAGGTAAAGTCAACATCTGGCGACTCAAAACTTGGAGGAGACGACTGGGATGAAAGAGTAATGAATTGGTTAGTAGATAAATTTAAATCTTCTACGGGAATCGACATATCGTCTGACAAAATGGCAATGCAAAGAATTAAAGAAGGAGCAGAAAAAGCAAAAATAGAATTGTCCTCTACAAGTGAAACAGAGATAAATTTGCCTTTTATTACTGCAAATGATTCTGGTCCTCAACATTTATTGGAAAAATTATCTAGAAGTGAATTTGAGAAGATTACTGATGATCTAGTTGAAAGAACTAAAGATCCAGTTACAAATGCCATCAAAGATGCAGGTTTGTCTATTTCTGACATTGAGCATGTAATTTTAGTTGGTGGATCAACAAGAATGCCGGCCATACAGGCTATGGTTAAAACTTTAACCGGTAAAGATCCTCACAAAGGAGTTAATCCTGATGAGGTTGTTGCTTCTGGTGCAGCTATTCAAGCTGGAGTTCTAAAGGGTGACGTAAAAGATGTATTGCTCTTGGATGTTACCCCTTTAACACTCGGTGTTGAGACTAAAGGTGGCATCATGACCAAGATGATTGAAAGAAACACAACTATTCCAACAAAAAGATCAGAGACATTCACGACTGCTGAAGATGGCCAAACCCAAGTAGAAATACACGTTTTACAAGGTGAAAGAGAAATGGCATCGGGGAATAAATCTCTTGGAAAATTTACACTTACTGATATTCCCTCAGCAAAACAAGGCATACCACAAATTGAAGTAACTTTTGATATTGATGCAAATGGAATTGTAAATGTAAATGCTAAGGACTTAGGAACAGGTAAAGAACAAGCAATTACTATCACAGGGGGTACAGCCCTAGAAGATGATGAAATTGAAAGAATGATCAAAGATGCTGAGACTCATGCAAATGAAGATGCAAAAAAGAAAGAACAAGTTGAAACACGAAACTTAGCCGAGGGATTAATTACATCTACAGAGAAAATGCTTGATGAAAATAAAGACAAGTCAACTGAAGAAGAAATTCAATCTATAAATGAAAGTAAGGAAAAACTCGCTAAGATACTCGAAAATGATGAAGCTTCGACTGAAGAAATGCGAGATGGTATTGATGAACTAACAAAGTCAAGTCAATCTTTTGCTGAAAAACTATATGCTGAAACTCAACAACAGAAGGCTCAGGATGAAAATGAGGAAGATGTTGTTGAGGGTGAAGTTGTAGAAGAAGATGAGTAATAAAGACGAGGCATCTTCGTCTGAAGAATTAAAAGAAAATCAAGAAGCTAATACTGTAACCCTTCATGAATATGAAAAAATCAAGGACGACTATCTAAGACTAGCTGCTGATTTTGAAAATTTTAAAAAGAGAAATGAAAAAGAAAAAGAATCTGCTTCATTTAATTTTGTAGCTTTATTCGTAAATAGTTTATTTCCATTAATTGATAATTTTGAAATCGCAATAAAACAAGACAACAAGCCAAAAGAGATTGAATCATTATACAAAACTCTCCAAGACTTTATGGGCAATCTTAACATAGTTGAAGTCCCTGGAGTTGGAGAGATATTTGATCCAAATTTCCATGAAGCTGTTGAACATTCAGGGGACGGAGATACTCAAACCATTGAAGAAGTTTTACGAAAAGGTTATACCTTGGAAGACAAGCTACTGAGACCAGCAATGGTAAGAGTTAAAAGTGAATAGAGACTGGCTAGAGAAAGATTTTTATGCCGTACTTGGTATAAACCAAGATGCGAGTACAGAAGAAATAAAAAAAGCCTATAAAAAATTGGCTAGAGAAAATCACCCAGATTTGAATCCAGATGATAAGGATGCTGAAAAAAGGTTTAAAGATATTTCTGAAGCAAGCTCTGTTCTAACAGATAAAAACAAAAGGCAGGAATATGACCAAGTAAGAGCAATGGGTGCTTCTGGTTTTTCTGGTTTTGGTGGGGGTGCAAACTTTAATGTTGAAGATCTAGGTGATATATTTGGTAATTTTGGAGATATATTTGGTTTTGGAGGTACTTCGAGAAGAAAAGGTCAAAGCTATCAAACTAACATAAATATATCATTTAATGACAGTGCATCTGGTTTGGATACAAATGTTCCTCTGAGAAAAGAGGTTATATGTGAAGATTGTAGAGGAAACGGATCAGAAAATGGTAATTCCTATCACGTTTGTAACATATGTAAAGGATCAGGTCAAACAGCATCAAATCAAGGTTTCTTTTCATTTTCTCAACCTTGTCAAGCATGTAGGGGTCAGGGAAATGTCATCGACAAAAAATGTAAACGATGTAGAGCAAACGGCTTTGTTATCAAAAATGAGACAATTAAAGTAAAAGTTCCCGCAGGTGTTGATAATGGAACTGTCATAAGACTTAGGGGTTATGGAGGTCCTGGAAGCGGAGGGGGCCCTGATGGTGATCTTCTAGTTCAAGTTAATGTTGAACCTCATAAGTTTTTTAAGAGAAATGGTATCGATCTTATACTCGAAATACCTCTTTTGTTTACTGAGGCTGCCCTTGGTTCTACGATAAAAATTCCAACTCTAGATGGTTCCGTAACATTAAAGGTTCCTCCAGGAACAGCAAGTGGTAAAACATTTAAAATTAAAGGTGAGGGAATTAAACCGCAAGGTAGACGAGCAGGAGATTTATTCGTAAAAACTGCAATTGTTGCACCAACAAACCTGTCTAGGTCAGCAAAGAAATACCTAGAAAAATATAAAGAACAATTTGAATCAGGAGACTCCCCAAGGAACTACCTCTATGAGTAGCGAAAGTTCTAAAGCAATATATTTCATTTCTGTTGCGTCAACACTATCTGGGATTCATCCGCAAACCATAAGAACTTATGAAGAAAAAGGTTTGATAAAGCCATATCGTACAAGTGGTGGTACAAGGCGCTACTCACAAGAAGATATAGATAAGCTTATCCAAATACAAAATCTTTCACAAAGAGGAATTAATTTAGATGGTATAAAAATAATTTATGAAATGAGAGACAGGATTTCAGACTTACAAATTGAAATTGAATCTCTTAAAGAAAATATCAAAGTAGAAAAAAACTTAAGAAGCAAATCGGAAAAAGAAATTCACAAAAGTTATAAAAATGAAATTGTAAGGAAGTCAAACAAAGATCTTAGAAAAAATTAGATTTCTGTACTTTTATATTTTTCAATAAAAGCGTTAATTTTACTCTCAAGAATAGGTAAAGTTATACCACCATCACAGAGAACTTCATCGTGAAAATATCTAATATCAAATTTTTCGCCTAGTTCATTTTCTGCTTTTTTTCTTAAGTCCTCGATTTTAAGTTGTCCCATCTTATATGAACAAGCTTGTCCTGGCCATGCAATATAACGGTCAGTTTCAATATTTGCGTTTATCTCCTCTATGGGTGAATTTGATCTAAAGAATTCTATAGCTTCATCCCTAGACCATCCCATACCATGCATTCCAGTATCGAGTACAAGTCGACATGCTCTCCAAGCATCGTTTCCTAATCTGCCTAATTGCTGTATATCATTTGAATATAAACCCATTTCATTTGCTAACTGCTCAGAATATAGCCCCCATCCTTCCACAAATGCTGTAGAAGCTACATATTTTTGAAAATCAGGAACATTTTTAAGCTCTACAGCAATTGTCCTATCAAGATGGTGTCCTGGTATTGCCTCATGAAAAGCAACGGATTCGGCCTCAAAAATACTTTTTGTTTCTGGTTTATATGTGTTTAAAAAATAAGTTCCATCTCTTGAACCATCCGGCAAAGGTGAATAATAATAGGCAGGTGGAGCATGTTTTTCAGATTCTTCAGGAACTGGTAAAACCTTGCAAGGAGCTTTTGGAAATACTGTAAACCAGTCAGCAAGAGGTTCGTATGCTCTTTTAATAGTATCTTCTGCCATTTGAAGCATCTGTTCTTTACTTTTAAAACGCATTGCTGGTTCAGTTTGCATTTTATAAATTACCTCTTCTGGAGTTGAGGCATCTTCAAACACATTTTTTCCAATTTCAAAAAATTCTTTTTTTAATCTTTCAATTTCAGATAAACCAGTTTCATGTACTTCTTGAACAGTTATGTCTTTATTACCTGTAAATTTTCTTAAACTCCTTAAATAAATATCTTCTCCACCCTCAATCCACATTATGCCTGGATTTGTGTCAGATCTACCTTTTGGTAAATGTGCAATTTTTAGTTGTTCAAGATATGAATTAACACTCGGCCTTACATAACTCTCAATGATTAATTTTGCATTATCTTTCCAGCTACTTGCATCTTTTTTAGAAACTTTTGGTGAAAAATTTACTAACAAAAGCGGGTCTTCATCTAATGATGTTTTTAGGTAGCTTTCAATTTGATCAATTGTTCTTAATAAATTTCTTTCAGTTGCTACTCTATTTTCATCTAAACCTTTCTTTTGAACTAAAGATACTTGATTAAAGAACTGATTGTATAGTTCCAGCCTCTTCAATAAAAGATCTCCGGATTCTAAATCAGGAATAAACATTTGTTGGTTGTAATCAATTAAATAACCTGTATAACCAGATACTCCAGCCCCAAACTCCCAACTTTTATCATGTAATGAATCTTTATTAGATGCAAAGGCATACTCCAACATTCCATGGGTAACTTTTTCCTTTTTAGACAAATTATTGAAATCTATCTCGTTTAATCTTTTTTCAAACTTTTCTAAATCTTCTAAGTTTTGTTCAAATCTAGCTTCAGTCAGTTCTTCGATTTGATCAAAGTATTCTTTATATCCCCGCATAATTGCAGATGTTGGTGATGAGTTTAAAGAATTTTGAAAAAAATCATCTGCCAGCTGGCTTAGTGCTTCATTCATTTTTGTCTTTCTTTATTTTTTCTATTTCATTTTCAATGTTTTCGAGTTTGACGATAACATCATCAAGAGTAGCTTGTTTTTCACCAAAATTTGATAAGAAATATGCAGAAACAGTCGCCGTTATTGTTGCTATAAATCCGATACCCAATACCATAAGTGAACTTGCAACAATTCTTCCAAGTGTTGTATAAGGGGTTATATCTCCGTATCCAACAGTTGTTATGGTCACCAAAGCCCACCATATTCCATCACTAAATGTCTCAACCTCCGGTTCAGAAACAAAGAAAAGGAATCCAAAAAAAATTATTAAAAATATAGTTGCATAAACGATTGACCTAAGTCCCCTACTATTAAAAATAGCTTTTATATCAGAACCAAATTTTGCTACAACAACTGCAAGTCTAAATAACTGGAATGCTCTGAGGAGTCTTGGTAATCTCACAAAACGAAGAAATCTAGATGATTCTAATCCTTGAGGGACAAATGGTATTGAGCCGATTACAATAAAAAGTTCCAATTTATGGGTGAGAACATAGTCTTTTCTGTTTTCAGATAGAATTAATAAGTGAACGTACTCCAATAAAAATACAATCCATATCCCCCAGTTAAGATAATTTGCAAATTCTTTAAGTTCTGAACTTCTATACTCAATGATTATTACAGGTATTAATAAAACAACTGCTATAAAAACAGGGACCTCATAAAATTTTTCAGCTTTTTGATATCTCGAATTTTGCATATAGATATTATAAAACTAGCTTTGAAAGAAATTAATAAGTATTCTTAAAATAAGAAGATGAACAGGGTAACAAATCTTTTTCTGGTGTTTGTATTGGCGTTTACCTTTGCAAATTTTTATTCAAGAGATATCAATAAAGAAATCTCCAACAATAAGGTGGTTACAAATACAACCACATACAATAAACCAGACATTGCATTAGAGATATCAAAAACTACAAAAAGTTTTGATACAAATAAAATCGATGAAGACATAGCGAACAAAGAACAAGTATTTAGTTCAAAACTAATCTCAGATTTAAATGAAGAGCTCATTGTTCTTAATAAAGAAATTACTTTTTTGATAAAAAAACAAAAGTTTTCTATGTTTATAGAAAAGCATGGCGGGGTAAGAGGAGTTTATCTAAATGGTTACCACATGACCAATAACTCAAAGTTAGAAATAATCAATAATGTCCTAGAAAATACAAATGTCAATAGCCTTGTTATTGATGTAAAAACTGACAATGGACATATTTTATTTGATTCTGTAAATGAACTTGCATTAGAAATGTCAAATGTTAGGAGCAAATATGATAGTGAATCACTAAATAGCTTAAAAGACAAGAAGGAAATTTATTTAATAGGAAGAGTTGTTGTCTTTCAAGATCCGTTGTTTACGAAAAATTATCCAGATGAAGCAATATTTGATTCATTTAAAAAAACAATATATTCTCAAGACGGTCAATACTTTATTGATCCTAGTAGTGAAAAAGCAAAAAAATACATAATCAATATTGCAAAGGAAGCATGTGAATTAGGTTTTGATGAAATCCAGTTTGATTATATTAGATATCCAGATTCAAACTACAACTACATGGTTTTTAAGGAAGAGAATAGTTACGAAAACAGAATAAATAATATAAATAGTTTTCTCCGGACTGCTAAACAAGAGATAAACAGTCTTGGATGTTTTGTTTCAGCAGATGTATTTGGTTACATATTAACAGATAGATTTGATGGAGGAATTGGTCAAAATCTTGAAACAATTATTGAAAATGTTGACTTCTTGTCACCTATGGTTTATCCATCACATTACAGTAAAGGTTCATTTGGATATCAAAACCCAAATAGAAATCCATATGGAGTCATTACCTCAGCTTTAGATGATGCTTTAGAAAGAGGTGTTGAAACATTTAAGTTAAGACCATATCTTCAGGGTTTTTGGCATTCTGACATTGAAGTTCAAGAAAATATACGTGCAGCAGAGGATAAGAATATGGACTGGATAATTTGGAATAATTCCTCTTCGTATAATTTAGGTTATTTTAGTAAGCTTGATTCATGACAATTAAAGAAGAATTTAAATCTGAATTAGAATCTTTACATAAAAGCCTCATTGAAGTGAATGACTGGATGTACGAAAATCCAGAACTTGCTTTCGAAGAGTTTGAAACGTCGAAGTATCTCGTTAACTACATAAAAAAATATGATCCTGAAGTCGCACATCCAACTCATGGTCTTGATACAGCTTTTGAGGTGACTTTTGGTAAAGATGGGCCTCTTGTTGTTCTTTGTGTCGAATATGATGCCTTGCCGGAAATTGGACATGCCTGTGGCCACAACATAATTGCGACTTGCTCTATTGGAGCTGGATTAGGTTTGAGAAATCTTGTCGACCAACTAGGTATCAGAGTCAAATTACTAGGAACTCCTGCAGAAGAAGGTGGGGGTGGAAAAATAATTTTATTAGACAACGGAGCATTTGAAGATGCTAAATGTTCGATGATGATTCACCCTGGTCCATATGATGTTGCCAATCCTACTTTTTCAACAATACAACAATATAAAGTTGAATTCTTTGGTAAAGATGCCCATGCTGCTGGTGCTCCAGAGGAGGGTATTAATGCATTGGATGCCCAAATACAACTATTTGTGAATGCTTCTACCTATCGTCAACAAATGTTAAGAACTGACAGGATGCATGGGGTAATAAAAGATGGAGGGTTTAAGCCGAACATTATTCCATCTTATACTTCATCAGAATGGTACCTTAGATCTTTGAATGAAGAAGGTTTGAACAAATTGGAACAAGATTTTTTAAATTTTGTAAATGCAGCGGCCATAGCAACCAAATGTAAATCGGACGTTACCTCTCCAGATTTTAGATACCAAGAAATTTTGAATAATGAGACTATGTTCAAATTGTTTATGGAAAATTGTAACGACATTGGTAGAGATATGCCTTTACAAGATCCGGCAAAACTTGGTTTAGGGTCAACAGACATGGGAAATATATCATTTGCAATGCCATCTATTCATCCAATGCTGGCTATCGACTCAGGAGATGCCGTTAATCATCAGCCTGAATTTGCAGCGGCTACGATTAAAGGTGGTGGTCATAGAGCTATATTTGATGGAGCTTATGGAATGGGTGCAACAATTATTGATTTAGCAGAAAAAAATCTGTGGGATCAACTCTAAAGAATTTGACTTAAGAACAGCTTTGTCCTGTCGTTTTGTGGATTATCAAAAAATTCTGTAGGAGTATTTTCCTCAACCATAAGGCCCTCGTCAAATAACATGACCCTGTCAGCAACTTCTTTAGCGAATCCCATTTCGTGAGTAACAACAATCATAGTCATTCCAGATAGAGCTAGTTCTTTCATCGCATCTAATACTTCTTTTATCATCTCTGGGTCAAGTGCTGATGTTGGCTCATCAAAAAGCATTATTTTTGGTTCCATAGCTAAAGCTCTTGCTATTGCTACCCTTTGTTGCTGGCCACCTGATAATTGGCCTGGAAATTTTGAGGCCTGTTCCGGGATACCAACTCTTGTCAGAAGTTCCATAGCTTTTTCTTCTGACTCACTTCTGCTCTTTTTTCTTACCCAAATTGGTGCAAGAGTAATGTTTTGCATTACTGTTAAGTGAGGAAAAAGATTGAAACTTTGGAAAACCATTCCTACTTCTGATCTAATTGCCTCAATGTTCTTAAGGTCATTGGTTAATTCAATTCCATCAACAATAATTTCACCTTCTTGATGTTGTTCTAGTCTGTTAATACATCTTATGAACGTTGATTTTCCTGATCCTGATGGTCCACAAATAACCAATACTTCACCTTCTTGCACTTCCATAGAAATGCCTTTTAGAGCTTGGAAGTCTCCAAACCATTTTTTTACATCGTTTGTTTTAATAATGCTCATAAATTATCTTTCTCCTAATCCTAATCTTTTTTCAACTTTCATGCTTCTTCTGGATAGAGTAAATGTAAATATCCAATAGAAAAATGCAATAAATAATAAATTCTCTCTGTCATGACCAACAAAATTTACTGGTATTGATTGAGATCCAATTATCACTTTACCAATTGTAAGGAAGTCAATAAGACCGATAATGGTAACCAAACTAGAATCCTTAAATGCAGTTATCGCACTACTAACTAATGTAGGAATAATTGCCCTTAATGCTTGTGGCATTACAATCAATGAAGTTTTTTGAAATGGACTCATTCCAATTGCATCTGCGGCTTCATATTGTCCTTTTGGAATTGACTGTAGTCCCCCTCTAATATTTTCTGCGAAATACGCTCCACTAAAAAATGCAGTTACCATAAGTACTCTTACAACTAATTCAAAATTGACACCATCTGGTAGGAAAACAGCCATGGTAACACTGGCAAAGAAAAGCCATGTTATGTATGGAACAGAACGTGTAAGTTCAATGATTCCTGTGCATACAAGTCTTACAATTGGTAATTTAGAGTTTCTTCCTAAAGCTAAGAGCACTCCAAGAGGAAATGATACATATGTGCCAAATATTGCAAGAAGCCAAGTTAGAGAAAAGCCGCCAAAAATACTTTGCTGTTGTACGATAATCTGTGTATCTGAAGAGCCACCACGAATTAAAACAGATAAAGTAAATAGTGAAACACCCCAAACAATAATAAGATTTCTTTTGCCTTTTGCAGATGAAGACACGGCTGGAATTACGATAGTAAATAAAACAAGTAGTAAGAGTGCTGATTTAAGAAGAATAGGGATCGAGATAAAAAGTGCTATTCCCGTAATAGCAATCAGTACACCCAAATATATAGAAAAATATTTTTCAACAATTGGATTGTTAATAAAGGTAATTGTCAATGCTCCAATTAAAAAGATTCCTATAAAAATTGGTATATCTTGACCAAGAATTGTTGTTAGATCTATTTCTGGCTTTTTGAAAATCCATGAAAAAATAAATAATGGTAAAAGAATCCATGATATAGACATCGTTCTCTTAATGTTTTTTGAATCTTTAAATCTAGAACCGATAAAATAAAATACTACAAAAAGTCCAAAAATTATTGTCCAAGGAATCTTTGTTGTATCAGCAATAGGCATTAGAGGATCTGGTATTATTCTTTGATTGCTGGCATCAAGCTGTATTGTCGGAAGCTTCACTGTCCATAGTAGGGCTATTGGTATTGCCAAGTAGAAACATAATAAATCTGATTTATTAAATTTGTAATTTAGCTTTAGATTCTTTAATACAAAAAATACAACAACTAATATTGCTGATGGTATAAGCAGTTGTAAGCGTGTATCCATAGGAAATGACTCTTCTGTTTGGATGATTCCATCATTATCTGTAACACTTGAGAATGTTGGAGCTATGACAGTGAAGAAAAGAAAAGCTAAACTAATTTTTAGAAATTTTGAAAATACATCGGATAACGATGATTCTTCCGTACTTTTCCATAGCCCTATAGACATTCCAGCGAAAACCAAAGCTAACCCAACGGATATCCATACTCGAATAAAATCTTCTTCTGGATATGCCTGAACCATATAAAGTTGCATATTATTTAATACAGATAGCCAATCTTTATCGGATGCCATTGCAAAACCAAACAATCCTCTGAAGAAGCCCAGTACAAAAAATGTTGTCCCTATTGTAAGTATTGAAGATGGAATTGAAGAAAACAGGTTTTCTTTTGTCCAAGCTAATGATTTTTTATAATCTAAATTCATTTATCTCTCAACAATCTTTAGTTTTCTGTTGTAAAAGTTAATAATGCTCGAAATAGTCAAACTTACTGTGCTGTAAAAGATCATCCACACAATAAATACAGGTAAAGTTTGTCCCTCTTGATTGTATAAAGTTTGGCCTACTGCAACAATTTCAGGGAAAGCTACAGCTATACCTAATGAAGTATTTTTTGCAAGGTTCAGATACTGATTACCCATAGGAGGCAACATTACTCTTATTGCCTGAGGTATAACAATTAACCTTAATAAAGCACTTCTTCTAAAACCTAGTGATAATCCCGCCTCTGATTGACCTTTTGCGACAGCCATAATACCAGCTCTTACTACTTCAGAAATAAATATTGCTGTATATAAAACTACGCCAACCCAAGTGGCAAAATAACCAACAGATAACTTTTTACCATAATCATCAGAATATCGCTTGAATTTTGTTGTACCTGTTTGTTCAATTCTTGGTCTTGACAGTATAAATGGATCACCATCAGTAACCTGAATCTCATAAAATTCTTCACCAACTTTTAAAGACTTCCCTTCTTCAAGATAAAGAGTTTCAATTGTGCCAGCATACTTAGCAACAATTTCATATTGTATCTTTTCTTCATTAGGTTTTCTGATAATGTATGCATCAGCAATTTTGTCTCCTACTTCGACTTTTGATCCTGGTTCAACTACCCAATTTATTATCTCTGCCTTTTTCATTTCTACATTTTCTTTTTCGATTTCAACATCATGCATAGGAAACCAATATAATTTATTTTCAATACCATGGAAGAGTTGGGGAAGTCCCCAGTCAGCTTTATAAGTCAATTCATCTCCAACCAAAAATTTTGAGACACTTGCTCCAAAAGATGTAAGGAAAAGAAAAACTAATATGACAACGATTACAATATTAAAGATTACCTTGAAATAATCATCATCACTGTAAATTCCTTGTGCTTCTTCAGATTTTTTACTATCAATAAATCTTTTAGTAACTCTAAAACCTATAAGAACTGTAATTCCTGAAAATAAAATCTGATAAAAAATACCCGGGACGTTTTCCAATCCTGTTGATAAGAATCCAGCGATCAGACCAATTATTCCTACAACTCTAAAACCTCCAAACCAACCAACAACGACAAGTATGATAAAAGATATGACAGCCCATGCAGTTGGGTATGTTTCCCTTCCTTCTTTTTCAAGAGTTCTAACTCTCCATTTAAATATCTGGTTGGCAATATATAAAACTAAAACAAAGTAAACCATAAAAAGAATGGCATTAGGTTCTCTATTTGGCCATGGAAAGGCCAATCCTTTTGCGCTTGCATGAAATGTATATGTTCCAATTTCTGACACTTCTAATCTTGGTAAAGTAAGTATCAAAGCTTGGAAAAAAAGAATCTGAACTAATAAAGGCACATTCCTAACAATTTCTAATATTCCTGTAGCACTTTTTTCAACTATATAATTTTTTGAAAGTCTTGCGATACCAAGTAATGTTCCAAGAATTGTTGCTGCAAAAATTCCTGTGACCGTGATCCTAAGCATATTTAACATACCTACTTGTAGCATCTGTAATCCCGACACCGGTAGGGTATACATTCCCTCTGCAATTGAGACACCTGGTGTTTCTCCCAAGAAGTCCCATGAGAATGCTATGTTTGTAGAAGCAAAGTTAGTAGATGCATTTCCTAAGTACCTTAATATGATGCTTATAAACCCAATTAAAAAAACGATCTGGCTCAACCATTTTAAGAAAACTACATTTCTAAAAAATAGTAAATACTTAAGGACACCTTTCATGTATAAAATTTTATCAAATAAACAAGTGACTTACAAAGCAAAAGGGGCTTTTCAGCCCCTTTTACATTTATATAAAGATAATTAAATTATCTTGCAGGAGGTGCGTATATTAACCCACCGTTTGTCCAACGATCGTTAGCTCCACCTTCTCTGAAGAGACCTAATGGATTTAGGTTTCTTGAGTAGATTTGGTCATAGTTACCAACTTGCTTGATAACATTGTAGAACGCATCTGCGCTAAGACCCATCTTTGTTTGAAGCTCTCCATCACTAGCACCAAATAATCTTCCAAGTTCAGGAAGTGCGTCTGTATCAACAGAGTCAATGTTTGCACTAGTTACGCCATACTCATCTGCGATGATTGTTGCGTAGACTGTCCAGTTAACGACGTCTGCCCATTCGCTGTCATTTGATCTATATGTTGGTCCTAATGGCTCTTTTGAAATTGGTGATGTTGGGAAAATTACCCAGTCATTAAGAGCATCATTAACTGCTCTTCTACCAACAAGTGCTGAACCATCAGTTGTGATAATATCACATTCACCTGCAATGAATTTGTCAACAGCTTCTGCGAAAGCTTCAACTGTAACAAGTTCGATTGTTGCACCAGCAAGTCCTGCACCTTCAGTAATATTCTTTTCGGTTGTAGTTCCTGCGTTAGTACATACTCTAAGTCCGTCAATATCAGCTAGTGTAGAGCTTTCGGTAATACCGTCTGCTTTTCTACCAAGTAATTGCTGACCGTCAAAGTAGGTTGTAGGACCGAAGTCATTACCTAACTCTGTATCACGGCTTTGAGTCCAAGTTGTGTTTCTAAATAGAACATCGACCTCACCAGCTGCTAGAGATGTGAATCTTTCAGCAGATGTAAGTTGCTTGAATTCGACTTTACTGTAGTCGCCGAAAACAGCAGCTGCCACTGCATAACAGAAATCAACATCAAATCCACCGAAGGATCCATCATCAGCTTGCTCACTGAATCCGGTAGCACCAGTACTGATTCCACACTTAAGAAATCCTCTTTCGATTACTTCATCTAGTGTAGATTCATCTGAGTGATCGTGTTCTTCTTCAACTGCTACTTCCTCAACTGCTTCTTCTGTAGCACAAGCTACTGCAATCATAGAAAGTATAAGTAAAGAAACGATTGCTTTTTTACTCAATGTTTTCTCCTTTTATATAAAAGCAGACAAGAACAAAACAACTATAAATAGATTAAGTTCCTGTCTAAGTACTAATTTAACCTTTATTCGTTTTTGCTACAAATTAATTTAATTATTAGATAGAAAAATCTTTCTATACATCAAAAATGCATGTATTATCCATTGTTGTAATTCAAGGAGAAAAGTTGTCAACTACCATTGTTTTAGGCGCTCAGTGGGGCGATGAAGGCAAGGGTAAAGTCACAGACTTTTTTGCATCAAAAGCTGATCTTGTAGTCCGATTCCAAGGTGGCAATAATGCAGGTCACACAATTGTTGTAGGTGATGAAAAATTTGCCCTTTCAATGGTTCCATCAGGAGTGATGTATGAATCATGTACTCCAGTCATCGGTTCGGGATGTGTAATTGATTTTGAAGTTTTGAAAAATGAAATTGAAACTTTAAATGGTAAAAACATAGACACGACTAAATTAAAACTTTCATATAACGCGCACATTATCATGCCATATCACAAAATTCTTGATGAATTAATTGAAGATAGTTTGGGTGATAAGAAAATTGGAACTACTAGAAAAGGTATAGGACCTTGTTATGGCGACAAGATACAGAGAAAAGGTATACGCATACAAGATTTTTTATCTGAAGAAAAGTTTTATGAAAAATTAAAAAATAATCTTGAAGAAAAAAATCAAATAATTGAAAAAATTTATGGTGGAAATTCTATAAATTTTGACGAAATAGTCGAGGAGTATAAAAAATACAAAGAACTTGTTTCATCAATTGCAGACGACACATCATTAGTTATATCTAATTCAATAAAAGAAAATAAAAATATCTTATTTGAAGGAGCCCAAGGTACTCTTCTTGATATTGATCACGGAACATATCCATTTGTCACAAGTTCCAATACAAGTGCAGGTAATGCAGCTACTGGATCTGGAATTGGGCCTTTAAATTTTGATGAAGTTGTTGGTGTAACCAAAGCCTACATATCTAGAGTTGGTACTGGTCCTTTCATAACTGAACAAGAAAATGAAATTGGTGATTACATGATTGAAAAAGGGGCTGAGTTTGGCACAGTTACTGGAAGAAGAAGACGTTGTGGATGGCTAGATTTAGTTTCATTACAATATTCGACAAGGATTAACTCTCTAAGTCAATTATTTATTACAAAATTAGATGTTTTAAGTGGCCTTGAGGAAATCAAGGTATGCGTAGGATACAGCTTTGAAGATAAAAAAATTACAGACTATCCATTAGTTGATGAGATATTAGATAAGTGTGAACCTATTTATGAATCATTTAAGGGTTGGGATGAAGATATTTCTGGAATTATAAAATATGAAGAACTTCCTGAGAATGCTAAAAAATATATTGAATTTATTGAAGATTTCGTCGATGTACCAATTAAATATATATCTGTTGGACCAGAGAGAAACCAAAATATAATTAGATAAATGATAAAAAGATACGAAGTAAGAGAAATAGTTGATATATGGAGTCAAGAAAACAAGTTAAGCACTTGGAAGAAAGTTGAATCCTCTGTTACAAAAAGTCTTGAAGAGGAAGGTATCGTACCTAAAGGTTTGTCGGAAAAAATACTTGATGCAAATGTAACCGTAAAAGAAGTTGAAGCTCGAGAAAAAGTAACAAACCATGACTTAGCTTCATTTGTTGATATATTACAAGATAGAGTAAATGAAGATTCCGAATGGATACATTACGGCCTAACTAGTTCAGACGTAGTTGATACATCAAATAGTTTGTTAATTTTAGAATCATTAGATTTCCTTATAGGAGAAGTTGATGAATTAATCAGTACTTTGAAGAATCTTGCGATAAAAGAAAAAGATACCAAAATAATCGGGAGAACTCACGGCGTATTTGCAGAAGTAACTTTCCTTGGAAATATAATTTCAAACTGGTTGTTGGAGATACATCGAAATAAAGAACGTCTTGAAAGAGCAAAAGAAAATATTAGCGTCGGAAAGCTAAGTGGAGTTGTTGGGAACTACACCATAATTAACAGTGATGTTGAAAAAAAATCATTAGAGACTTTAAATCTTAAGCCAGAGCTATTTGCTTCTCAGATTGTAAGCCGTGATAGATATGCTGAAGTAATCAGCTCTATTGGAATGCTTGCAAGTTCCTATGATCGTATAGCTATAAATCTTAGAGGTTATCAACGTTCAGAGGTGGGTGAAATTCATGAGTCATTTTCAAGCGAACAAAAAGGTTCTTCTGCAATGCCACATAAAAAAAATCCAATTACTTCTGAGAGAATATCAGGAATTTCAAGAATTCTCAGAGGTTATGTTGTAAGTGCGCTTGAAAATATATCTCTTTGGCATGAAAGAGATATATCAAATTCATCAGTAGAAAGAATCATTTTTCCAGATAGTTTTAATCTCATTTGTTTTTCAACAATTGAGATGGAAGAGCTATTCAAAAATATCAACATTAATCATGAAAAAATAAATTCAAATATTAATTCAGCAAAAGTGAGTTTGCTAACTCAATCTTTTTTATCTCATTTAGTAACTAAAGGGGTTGAAAGGGATGAAGCATATAGATTTTTGCAATCTCAATCATTTGAAATCGATAACTTAGATTCTTACATAAAAAATATTTCAACAAATTTTGAGGAAGTTGAAAAAAAAGAGTTACAGGAAATTGGGAAAAGTTTTCTTTCTGAGAAAACCAACAAAAATTTTGAAGAAAAAATAAATTCTGTTGTTTAAAAGATTTAAAAATCAATTCACTGAGATAAAAAGTGAAGTACTGGGTTTAAATGAATCACAAAATAATATCTTTGATTCAATTCTTGCTCCAGTGTTCTTTGTTTTAACATTTAGATTTTTTGATTTAAATATTGCAATTATAAGTACAGCCGCATTGGTTGCCCTTACGTTTGGCTACAGGTTGGTAAAAAAAGATGAAATTAAATTTGCATTTTACGGTGTTCTCGGAACTTTAGTTGCTTTGTTAATTGCTCAGATTCAAGGGACTGCATCAGGTTTTTTTCTACCAGGCATTATAAGAGATTTAAGCATTGCATTTATAGGATTGGTATCAATCGTATTGAGAAAACCATTTACGATCTATTCATCAATGTATTTTAGAAAATGGCCTAGAGAGTGGTATTTATTACCAACAGTAAAACCAGCATATAACCGGGTTGCAATCTTGTGGGTCATATTTCTTGGAGTAAAAGGTGGTTTACAAGTTTTATTTTTTGATAACCCAGAAGTGCTTGCAGTTATTAAATTGGCAACTTCAAACCAAACTACTTTAATTCTTTTAGTAGTTTCATATTTTATTGGTTTAAATAAATTGAAAGCTTTACATGGTCCAAGTGTTGAAGAGTTTAAAAACAATACTCCTCCCCCTTGGAAAGGTCAACAAAGAGGATTCTGACTAAGGTATCATGCTTATATGGTAGAAGATAATTTAAAACTCCTGGTTGTCGCAGGAAGCAGTCTGGGTATTTATATAGTCTTAAGAACACTAATTTTTCCACTTCTCAAACGTATAGCGAAAAAAACAAATACTATCATTGATGATCTTTTTTTAGAAAAAAAATTTTTAAATAGAGTATCTTTTGTCGCTGTATTTACTTTTTTAAATGGAATATTATTTACAGACTTTTCAACAGAATTATTAGACAGTGAAATTAGTCAACGAATAATTAGTTCGCTATTAGCAGTCTTCTTAGGTTTATCTCTAAATGAATTGCTTTCAATATTTAATAATGCATCAAGTAAATATGAAGCATTGAAAGACAGGCCAATTAAAGGTTATATTCAGATCGTTAAAATTATTCTGAACGCATTTATATTCATTATTATTTTTGCAATTTTATCTGGACAGTCAGTTACATATTATATAAGTGGACTTGGGGCGTTAACAGCAGTTCTCCTTTTAGTATTTCAAGACACAATTCTATCTTTTGTTGCATCGGTTCAAATTGGACAAAACAATATCATAAATAATGGTGACTGGATAGAGGTCCCAGAATATGGAGCTGATGGGGATGTAATTGACATAGCTCTTCACACAGTAAAAGTACAAAACTGGGATAAAACCATTACAACCATACCTACCTCAAAAATAATCTCTACATCAGTCAAAAACTGGAGAGGAATGTCTGATTATGGTGGCAGAAGAATCATGAGATCAATAAGTATTGATATCTCAAGTATTAAATTTTTAACATTTGAAGAAATTGAAAAATTAAAAAAAATTGCTCCTATTAAAGATTATCTGAATGAAAAAGTGCAGGAGTTGGAAACATTTAATAGCGAACTATTGTCTGGAGAATCAGTAACAGAACAAAGAAATTTAACAAATATTGGTACATTCAGAGCCTATATAGAAAGCTATCTCAGACAAAATGAAAACCTAGATACTGAAAACATGACATTTTTAGTAAGACAATTATCACCAACAAACCAGGGTGTCCCTATACAAATCTATACATTTACAAAAACTACTGACTGGGTTGAATATGAAAACATTCAGTCAGATATATTTGATCATTTAATAGCAGTGTTACATAAGTTTGATCTGAGGGCCTACCAAGATGGTATTGTCGAAGCTGCAGCAATGAAAAATTTGCACTTTAATGAGGGTCTTGAAAACTAACTTAAAACTCTCTTTCTTAAGAAAATAACAAATGCAATAGCAACTATTAGATAATTAAAGTAATTTCCAAACAAACTAAATGGAGTTTGTGAGTTAATTGGATTTATGTTTTCGTTCAAGATTTCAGAAGTGAATAAATTTGTCTGTGATAAAACCTTTCCATTATTGTCGATGAATGCAGATTTTCCAGTTATTGCAGAATGTATGACAGGCCTATCATTTGAAATCGCATTTGCACGAGACATTAATATAAATTGATCAGACATTCCGCTTTCTCCATAGCTGGCTTGATTTGTAAGAATTACAATAATCTCTGCTCCAGCCTGAACACTACCTCGAATATATCTTTGGAATGATCCCTCAAAAGAAATCACAGAGGCCAATTTATGTGATCCCATTTGAAATATTTTCTCTTGTTCTCCCCTAATCATATCTCTCGGAACTAGCGAAAGGGAAGGGATCCAATCAAGATATCTCCTAAAAGGAATGTACTCTCCAAAAGGTACTGGGTGTTGTTTCAGATATTGATCTACAATTGTTCCCTCATTGTTGATAAATAGACCATAATTTTCAAAATTAGCTTCCCGTATTGGCCTATCTCCACCAATTAAAAAATAAGAATTTAACCTCTCAACTTCTATTTGAATATCGGTCAAGACCAGATCGTGAATGAGAGGATCATTGTTAAAACCTGTCGAGCTTTCAGGCCAAATAATCAGATCTTTTTCGGAGCTAATGCTTTTTGTTAAATTTATATGACTTTCATATATTCTTGCTCTTTCATTATTACATCTGTTTTTTGCTCCAGGACAAGGACTATTTCCCTGGACAATCACAACACTAATCTGTTCAGATTTATTATTTTTGTCTAATAAATTAAAATTGTCGTTTAGTAAAAATAATGAAAGAGGTGTAAATATTAAAATGAAAAATACTAGTGAATCCTTCAAGTATGTATATTTCTTTTTATTTTCAAGTACAAATAAGACAATTAAAAGAGTCAACGATTGAATGATTAAAGAATAACCTGTCGGACCAAATGTTTTAAAAATGCTTGGTAGGAGATTGAACGAGGTATCTCTATATCCTGAAATTAAAACTGTTGAAGTTGAACCCCATGGAAAACCGCCAAATGGAAAGTAAGCCCTTAGTAAATCAAAAGTACTTATTATTCCAATCAATATAAAAAAATTGTTATTGGTTTTTACAGCAATAAATTTAAACAGTTTTCCATAAAATCCATATAAAAGACCCATAAGAAGAGAAAGAGGAATCCAAGCTTCGTAACCAATTGATTGGATACCAAATAAAATTACACCAAATGATATTGCTCCAAATACTAAGCCTGAAAGAAATGGTTTACTACTTAATAAAATCCCTGAGTAAAAAAAGAACAGAGATGGAAAAATTAAATACCAGAAGTTAAATGGGGGGAAGCTCAAAAAAAATAGCACTGAGGATATTATGACTCTAGTATTCATTGTCTATTTAATGTTAACTCCGAATTCAGATTTCAAAACTAAATTATATTTCTGAATATAACAACCAATCCTGAGATTATTGAAAAGTATGTTACGCCTTTTGAAATTGCATTGTCAGAGACATCTGAAAACAGTAAAGAAGATATTTTTAATCCCACAGCAACTGGAATTGCAAGATATAAAAATAAAATTATATGATCTCTATAAATCTCACCACTAAAAAGCAGAAGACCTAGTGTTATCATTATTCCAAACGTAAAAACAGCGTTTAATGATGGTCTGAACTCCTTGCCCGAAGCTCCTCTGTACAAAATTGCAATAGGAGGGCCCCCTACTCCTGCAATCATTGCAAATATTCCAGATAATGTTCCAGCGATCCATGACGAATTATTATTCCTATTCACAGTCCAGTTAAATAATGTTGCAATTCCTGCAACAAGTACAATTGCTCCTACGCTTATTGAAAGTAGTTTCTCGTTCAAGTTAATAAGGAGCAATAAACCTAAAGGGCCACCAATAATTCTTCCTAGGAATAAGAATTTAAACGGTTTCCAATCTACTTCTTTTTTTTCACGTTGATATATACGGAAAGCCATAGGCAAGGCAAGTAAACTTAGAATTTGTGGCACTAGTAGTGGCTCAATTTGGACAAGTATTGGTGAAGAAATAACAGCAAATCCAAAACCTAATATTCCTTGAATCGCTGCACTTACAAATAGAAGTAATGAAATAAATATAAGCTCAACTAGGGAAAGATCAAATGGATATGTCAACTAAGTGCTTTTTCCATTAACTCTAATATTTCACCTTCGTTTGTATGCCTTCCAGTTTCAAGTTTTGAATAAATAAGTTCACCATTTAAATACAATTCAAAAACACCACCTGTTCCTGGAATAAGATCAATGGATTTTACTTCTTTTCCGTATTTTTCAAGTATGTCTTCTACCGTACTAACTGCACGGGGTGTATAGTTTCAAACAATACAAAATTCTAGTTTGATTTCCATAAACAAATGTTACTATACGTAGCTGGATAAAAAGTTTGGAAAAACTTGCAGGTTTTTCAAATGTTTGTTAAGCTTGTGAATATATTCACAAAGTGGGGAATTAAATGACTGACGGATTAAAAGCAAGTCAAATTAAAGGTGGAATAAGACCTTCAAAGAGTTTTGACCAGGGCAGAGTTTGTAAAGAAGAATCTTGCAATACTCAATTAAGCATCTATAACAAAAGAGAGCACTGCTTTAACCATGCTCCTGTTAAATACCCAAGAGTTAGAGGAAGAATTCTTCAAGAAACTGCATAAGTTTAAAAATTCAACTTAACAATATAAACAACTAACAATTATTATTCTATTATGGCTACTAATTTTAACGTTCCCGAAATAAGTTGTGATCATTGTAAAAGTACGATTGTAAACACTTTGTCAGGTGTTGAAAATATTGAATCAGTTAATGTTGACGTTCAGACAAAAAATGTAACACTGGAGTCCTCAGAAGAGATAAATTTAGATCTTGTTAAATCACTTCTTGATGAACAAGGCTATACCGTTGTCAGCTGAGACAAAAACGTTAGTTCTATCTGTTGAAGGAATGACCTGTGCAGCATGTGCTGCAAGAATAGAGAGAGTTCTAACAAAAGAAAAATCTGTCAAAGATGTAGTTGTAAACTTCCCCCTAAAAAAAGCAATCTTAGAAGTTAACCTCGAAGATAATAATTCAGATGAATATATTCAACGAATTAGATCAATTGGATATTCAGCACAAGAAGAAATAGCCGAGGAAAAAAAAAGTAATATAAGAAAATTTCTTACTCCGTTTCTTTCTCTCATATTTACGCTTAGTATCAACCCACTCATTGGGGCTGATCAAGGTCTCGCCGCATTAGGAATAGGTTCACTAATAATTTTTGTTTTTGGTAGAAAATTTCACGTATCTGCTTTAAAAAATATAAAAAAACTTAATTTCAATATGGATACATTAATCTCTATTGGTAGTCTCTCCTCTTTCGCCATTGGAATTTTGCCAAATAATGGAGAATTAATGTACTTAGAGACAGGAGGATTCATAATTAGCTTCATTCTCCTTGGTAAGACTATAGAAGATATTTCAATTAAGTCATCTGTTTCAGTATCAGACTCCATAATCGAAAGTATTCCCAAAGATGTAAATGTTTTCGAAAATCAAATAACTGTTCGCAAGCCTTTAAATCAGATTGAAATTGGTGATGTAATCATAGTTAAGAAAGGTGAAATTATTCCTCTTGATGGTGTAATCATACGTGGTAGTTCTGAAGTTGATGAAAGCGTAATCTCTGGTGAATCCGAACCTCTTACAAAAAAAGAGGGTGATGAAATTGTATCTGGTTCAATTAATCTTGGTGATGATATTGAAGTTGAAGTAGTAAAAAAAGAGGGAGAGACAACTTTAAACCATATTGAAAAATTAATTTTGAAAGCCCAGACAAGTAAGCCTGAAGTTCAAGATCTCGTAGATAAAATAACAAATATCTTTGTTCCTTCTATTTTGATTTTAAGTTTTGCAAACATGATATTTAAATTATTTGTATTAGAAAATGATTTTTCAGAGACAATCAGTTCAACAATTGCAATTCTTGTTGTTGCCTGCCCTTGTGCTCTAGGACTTGCAACTCCTATCGTATTATTTAGGACTGCCTCAGTTTCAAATCGTAATGGTTTTATTTTTAAAAATTTTGACTATCTTCAAAGATTCAAAAATTTAGACACAATAGTTTTTGATAAAACTGGAACTCTTACTTCTGGTATTTTCAAAATAGAAAGCATCTCAGATTCAAAAGGTAAAATTGTTGATGATGAAGTATTGAGAGTGCTTGCGTCTGTTGAACAAAAATCAAACCATCCTATTGCTAAAAGCATACTTTTGGAATCGGAAATAAAAAATTTGAGTCTGTTCCCTGTAGATAATTTTATTGAAACACCAGGAATTGGTGTTAGTGGAGTTGTTGAAAACAAAAAAGTTTCTGTTTTCAGGTCGAAAGATGATTTAAAAGGGGATCTTGAATTAATAATTGATAATGAGGAATTTAAGGTAAAGCTAGTAGAAGATAAAACTGTAAATAAAGATATCATTAAAGATCTTTCAAAAGATTATGAAATTGAAATTTTATCAGGAGACAAAACTGAAAAAGTCCAAGAAATTGGAAATGATTTAAATATCAAAAATGTGTTAGGCAATCAGTCCCCAGAAGATAAATTAAAATATATTCAAGAAAAACAGATGGATAAAACGGTAGGTTTCATTGGCGATGGAATCAATGATTCACCTGCACTTAAACAAGCAAATGTAAGTTTATCCTTTTCTCAAAGCACACAAATCGCGCAAAGTGTTAGCGACATTATTATTTTTAAAGGGGGCCTTGAAATATTAAACAAAATTTTAAATATTTCAAAAAATTCAAATAAAAGAATTATTCAAAATTTATTTTTTGCCTTTATATATAACATAATCATGATTCCAATTGCTGTAAGTGGTAGTATTGTTCCAAGTATGGCTGCTTTAGCTATGGCTTTATCAAGTTTATCTGTAGTTTTAAACTCATCCAGAAAACTCTAATTTCTTTTTATATAAAATTTTTTAAATATTAATCTTCGTTTATGGAAGATGTTGTTTGGTATAGAAAGCCACTTCTATCTGACCCTGTAGCAATTCTTGCTTTTGAGGGATGGAGTGACGCTGGTAACACTGCAAGTGGTTGTATTGAAAATATTTGTGGTACCTATGATGTCGAGCCTTTCGCAGAACTTAATTCTGAGGGATTTTATAACTATCAAATGAGAAGGCCCGTTGTTGAAGTAAAAGCAATTGGGGAAAGAAATTTTCACTGGCCACAAACAACTTTTTATTCTATTGAAGATTACAAACTTAAAAGAGAAGTGATCTTAGTCTTTGGAGAAGAACCTTCAATGAAATGGAAAAAATATTCACAGAATATATCAGAAGTACTAATTGAACTTGGGGTAAAAAGAGCAGTTACTTTAGGTGCATTCTTTGGCCAAGTTGCACATACTTTACCAGTACCAATATTTGGTGTAAGCGATGATCCAACTTTTAATTCAAGATTTAATGTACTTCCAACAAATTATTCTGGACCTACTGGAATTACTAGTGTTGTTGGCCATGACTTAAGAAGTAACGGAATAGAAACTTCAGGCTTATGGGCAGCAGTTCCCCATTATTTAAGTTCTGGCGCTTACCCAAAGGGTATTGGTGCCTTAATGAATAAAACTTCTGAAATCTTAAAAATTGATATAGATGATTCAGGTATTCAATCAGAAGGACAACAGTTTGATACAAAAATTAGTAAAGCTATGGAGAACTCTGAAGATCTCGCTGAATACGTATCAAAACTTGAAGAGGCAGAAGTAAGCATTGAAGATAGTTTCTCAGAGGATAATCTAGTCGAGGAAATTGAAGATTTTCTTAATAGTGAAGGTAGAGAGTTTTAGACAGACTTCTTTTTATGTCTATTTGATTTACGACGTTTTCGGTATTTATGTTTAGACATTTTCTTACGTCTTTTTTTAATCAAAGATCCCATAAAATTTAATTTTATCCTTTTTTCGTACTGCGAAATTCTAACCCAAGTAGATTAATATAGTTAAATCTTTTAAGAAAAATTATTGTCATACTTTTCTAATGCGGAAATTAATGCTTCTTGGCCTCTATTGTCTTTTGGAGATTTTCTTTTTGCCCAAAAGCCCCAAGTAATCATTGATAAAATCTGAAATAATTCCATTTTTGTTTTAATTTGATCATTGTTAATTCCAATTTTTGAATAAATATCATTAATTATTTTGGTATTATCTTCTAGCTCGTTCTGCCATATAAAATCTGCGTAGTCAAAGAATGGATCTCCTTGTGATGAGTATTCCCAGTCAATCAAATATGCTTTTTCTTTAAAATAAACAAAATTAGCATGGTAGAGGTCTTGATGACATGGCTTACTATCAAGGCCAATTTTGTTAAGTTCTTTGACTATCTCTTCGCCGACAGTTTTTGCTTCATATTCAATTTTGTCATTCGTTTTGACTAATTTTTTAAAAACGTTGAGAGGAGAGAAATTTTCTCTAAATTTAAGTTCTGAATTATGCAGAATAGTTAGTAGGTTCAATGCGTCATCTCTAAATTTTATATCAAGCATATCGGTTGATTTAAAAGTATATAAATCTTCAAAATATTCAGAAATTTTTAGACCAGTTTCTTCTTCAAATACAATTAATGGCAATGATATTCCGATACTCTGAATGAGTTTTTCATTATATCCTTCAGATATTCTGTTAATTAAATCTGGATTTTCTCCAGGCACTCTAAGAACAAATTTTTTATCATCTATTTCAACTTTATAGTTAAGATTTGTAATACTTCCCAAAGTAGAAATTTTGTATTTACTCTCATCTTTGATTGATGAAATGTCGAATCTATTAAAAATATCTACTATATCTCTTGTATCCATTATTTTATTATGATAACAATAATGTCATGAATGACCCATTTGCACTCGATTTAACTATAAGACTTCTAATGTTAGGCCTTGGCTCAGCTATGTTTGCTGGTAGCTTTCTTGCTTTTATAAATAAAGATAAAAACGATAATGAGTTTTATAAATCAAGAACAATTTTTTTGGGGACAATAGGATTCATAATTACTGCATGGACAGTTGCTTCTTTGCTAAATAATTAAAAACAAAAATTTTTAGATTAGTATATTCTTTAAACGTGAGGAAAAATGCTTTCAGATAAAGATATTAAAAAAGCCTTAGAAGATAAGTGGATCGAAATATCACCATTAGATCAAGGATATATACAACCCTCCAGTGTTGATTTAAGGGTCGGGACAGAATTCAGAGTTTTTGAAAATCATAAATATAGTCATATAGATCCGAAATCACCCCAGGAAGATTTAACTACTCTAGTGGAGGCTTCAAAGGACGAACCATTTGTCCTCCATCCTGGTGAATTTGTTTTGGGCACAACCTATGAAAAAGTTGCTTTATCAAATAAGATTGTTGCAAGACTGGAAGGTAAGTCATCACTAGGTAGGATAGGTTTATTAATTCACTCAACTGCAGGATTTGTTGATCCTGGATTTTCAGGTTATTTAACATTAGAACTTTCAAATGTTGCAAACTTACCAATCAAAATATATCCAGAGATGAAAATTGGACAAATATCTTTCTATTATTTGAATTCACCTTCAGAGGCTGAGTATGGTGACGTCAGCTATGGAAGTAAGTATCAAGGCCAAGAAGGGCCTACACCAAGTAAAAGCCATAGCGATTTTAGCAGCTAATGATCCCAGGAATTGGAACGCTAATTAATGGATTTGGTGTTATTGTCTCTGGTATTCTTGCCAGAATAATTTTTAAAAAAGAACTCAAAAACTTTGATGAAAATCTCCTGCCACTCGGTCTTTTAGTTTTGGCTTTAGGGTTTAGAGAAACTTTAAAAAGTCCAGATTTTATATTCACCCTTTTTGCTGTGATAGTTGGCTCAATTATTGGAAGCTATTTAAAGATTGAAGATAGAGTAAAAAATTTTGGAGATTATCTCTATTTAAAATTTGAAAAAGGTGAAAGTGACCAAACTAAATTTATAGAAAGTTATCTAACAACTACATTAATCGTAATTACTGGACCACTAGCAATTATTGGGCCTTTCTTTGATGTTGTTGAGTCGAACTTAGAATTATTATTAATAAAAACTGCTTTAGACTGTTTCCTTGTAATTTTCATAACTTCAAGTGGTGGTAAAGGAGCCGTATACTCGGGTGTCTCAATATTGATCTATCAAGGAATATTTACTTTGTTTGCTTTATTAATTAATACAAATATTGAACAACAAATATCTGACTCGATTGCAGGAATTGGAGGCGTATTGTTAATTGGTGTTGGAATAAACTTGTTAGGATTAAAAAAAATTCCCGTAGGAAATTATATGCTTAGTCTTTTTGTTCCGTTTCTTCTAGCATTTTAAATTCTCTTAAAGCTCCTTCCACCCCTTCAAAAAGTGAAATAATTTTTTTAGACTCTTCTTCAAATGACATAGATACAAACTGTTCTTTTTGTACATGAAACCTTCTATTTTTAAAATCTAACTCGATTGGTAAGTAAGGTATATCCAGTTCTTTTGCCAAATAATAAAATCCACTTCTAAATTTTTTTACCTGCTCTGTCCCAGCTTCTGGAGCAATTGCAAGAATGTATTCTTCCATTTTTGAAAATTCGTCTATAGCACCCTTTATTAATCCTTTTGATTTATTTCTATAAACTGGTATTCCTCCAAGTTTTAAAAGTATTATTTTTTGCAACCACCCTAAAGGCCAGGGAATTCCTAAACGATCAACATCTTTTGAAAAAGTATAAGGGCTTGGAAGTCTGGTAAATATCCACCTTGCACCAAAAAAATTTATCTTTAAATCCAAGGCCAATACTGCAAGAAGTGCGTACCAGGCATCTCTATTTGCTGTATGAGGTACTCCAATTAATATTATTTTTTTATAGTTCGGAAATTCACCTGTAATTTCCCAGTTTGAAAGTTTAAGTATTCTCCTACTCAAAGGACCTAGAAAAACTCTTTTCTTTCTGGGAACTTTATTTGGTATAAAAATCATTTTTGTATAGGTGGTTAGCAATTTGAACAGCATTCAATGCTGCTCCTTTTAAGAGATTGTCACCAACTGCCCAGAAGTTTAGTATTTTATTGCTTGTAAGACCGGATCTCATTCTAGAGACTAAGATGTTTTTATTTCCTTGAGCATCAAGAGGTGTCGGATAAGTTTCTTTCCAGTATTCTACACCTTCAAATGCTTCCAATGATTCAATAGCAGATTCAACATCAACATCTTTTTCAAATGTTGCAGTACAAAATATACCATGTCCAGTTTCAACACCTACCCTTGCATTAGATGGCTCAACATTTAAGTCCGGTATATCCAAAATCTTTTTTGACTCATTAGAAAACTTCATTTCTTCATCTGAGTATCCATTTTCTGTAATATTTCCAGCAATTGGAATTACATTCTTCGCTATCTGGGATTGATAATATTTTTCATCAGGCGCTGATCCTGGTGTTGAAAGGTTAGCAAGTTCATTTTCCAACGATTCAATTGCACTCTTGCCTGAACCTGAAACAGCTTGATATGAAACTGGAACAATACTTAATAAATTAAAAATATCGTGTAATGGTTTTAAAGCCATAACAAGGGCCATAGTTGTACAGTTTGGATTGGCTATAATTTTCGAATCGTTTTTTATTATGTCTTCATTAATACCGTAAACAACAAGAGGAACTGTTTTTTCCATTCTGAAAGATGATGAATTATCGATTACGAAAGCGCCTTTGTCTACAAATTGATTTGCAAATTCTCTTGATCTTTCTCCTCCAGCTGAAAACAAAGCAATATCGCATGATTCAATATTTTTTGAACTTAACTCTCTAATGGCAACTTCTTTTCCATTAACTTGCAGTGTTTTGCCTTCAGACTCTTTGGATGCATAAAGATGGTATTCAACAGAATTGTCAAAATATTCTTCACAGAGCTCAATTATATTTCGCCCTACAAGACCAGTAGCTCCAACTATTGAGATTTTCATTTATGCTTCAATAAATTCTTTGTGTAATGAGTCTATAGCTTTTTGCATATCATCCTTGTTAACAACACATGAAATTCTTATCGGTGATGTTGAAATCATTGCAATATTGATTTTATTCTCTCCAAGTATTGAAAACATTTTCGAAGCTATTCCAGACTCAGCTTTCATACCAGCACCAATTAAAGAAACCCTTGCAATATTTGGATCTGAATCTGCTCCTTCTGCTTCGAGCTCAGTTGATAAATTTTCTAATATATTTTCAACTTCGGACTTTTGCTCTGTTGGTGCAGTAAAACTAATATCCGTTTTTGATTCTTTTGAAACGTTTTGAACAATCATATCTACAATTACACCATTTTCTGAAAGAGGTCCAAAAACTTTTCCAGCAATGCCTGGCTGATCTGGAACTCCAAATAGTGTAAATTTGATCTCTTTATCGTTGTGAGTGACTCCACTTACAATTGCTTGTTCCATTACTTTGTCCTTTACAATTGTGCCAGAACCTTCGCTAAAGGTAGGTTTTACAATTATTGGTACATTATACCTTCTACCAAATTCTACAGACCTAGCCATTAAAACCCTTGCACCTGATGAAGCCATTTCCAACATTTCATCGTATGTTATCTCTTCAATTAATTTGGCTTTTGTAACTATTCTTGGGTCTGCTGTAAATACCCCCTCAACATCTGTATAAATCTCACATTTTTCTGCACCAAGTGCTGCAGCTAACGCAACTGCTGTAGCATCAGATCCTCCTCTTCCAAGTGTTGTAATCTCTTTAGTCTCTTTGTTTACTCCTTGAAAACCAGCAACTATTACTATCTTTCCTTCATTAATGCCCTCTTTAACTCTTTCACCAGAAATATTTTCGATCTCCGCCATTCCATGTCTTGACGTTGTAGTTATTCCTGCCTGTGAACCTGTTAAAGAAAAGGATTCATAACCAAGATTATTTAAATGCATTGCTAATAGTGACATTGTTATTCTCTCTCCTGCCGACAACAACATATCCATTTCTCTGGGGGAGGGTGTATCGGATAGTTCATTAGCTAGATCAATTAACTCATCCGTACTTGAACCCATAGCAGATACAACTATTACAACCTCGTTTCCTTTTGATTTACAATCAATTATTTTTTGTGCAACAATTTTTAGTGTTTCGGGATTTTCAACACTAGTTCCACCAAATTTTTGTACTATTAAATTCATCTGAAACATTCTAATGAGTTTATTAAAGATTTAACAGACCTAGTATTCTAGATTTAATGAGCATTGATCTCCATATTCATTCATCTAATTCTGACGGAACTGACAAAATTGAAGATATATTGAATATTGCAATAGAACAACAACTACAGGCTATATCAATAACTGATCACGAGTTTTTGTCAGAGGTTGAAAACACTAATTTAATTGAAATAATTCCAGGGGTTGAAATGAGTGTTAGTTGGTATGACTTAGAGCTAGAAAATCCATTTGCGGGAATTCATTTACTTATTTATTTTTTAAAAAAAGATACCCCTATATATGAGTTGCTTTCAAAAATTAGAATTGAAAAGAAAAATAGAAATTATGAAATATTGGAAAAACTAAAAAAAGTAGGTGTAGAAATTGAAAGAAAAGAATTGGATGATCTTGAAACAAAAGTACCGGGTCGTCCTCATATTGCTAATTTGATGAAATCAAAGGGGTACGTAACTTCACTAAATGAAGCATTTAAAGAATACTTAGGAAATGGTAAAGTTGGTGATTCTAGAATTCACCAAAACCCAATTGAGGAAGTCATTGATTGTGCGAAAGAATCTAAATGTTTGGTTTTTCTTGCACACCCTCACACACTTATGAGTAATAAAGACTACTCTTTTTCAAAAAACTGGTATGACTCTGCATTTGTAGATCGATTAGGGTCATTGAAAAATCTCGGTATTCATGGAGTTGAGACATATTATTCAAGCTACTCCAAAACAACTTCAAGCACATTGAGTGAGATTGTAAACAATATGAATTTATTAAAAAGTGGTGGTTCTGATTATCACGGTGACAATAAACCTGACATAAATATAGGATTTGGTTATGAGAGTAATAAATTAAATATTTCTTATGAACTACTTGAGCTTATGAAAGAAAAGCATGCAGAATTATAAAAAATTAATTGGTCCAATATCAATAATTTCTTTAGCTTATTTAATGAGTAGAATTTTTGGGTTTGTTAGAGAAATTTTATTGGCAAATTGGACTGGGATATCTAATGCATCAGATACTTTGGATTTAGCTTTTGTAATTCCTGATTTTTTATTTTATCTATCAGCCGGAGGCTATCTTGCAATAACATTAATACCTCTTCTCTCAAGGTTTGAAAAAGAAGATGACGATAAGCTAAATAGTTATTTCCTTTCACTGCTAAATGGCTTAACGGTTATATTTTTAAGTATTTCTATTCTTGGTTTTATTTTTAGATATGAAATAGCAGATATCTTTGGAGTGGTAAACCAAGAGCTTTTTGTTAAAGTTTTTACTCCAATTATTTTTAGTCAAGTTTTTTTCTTTTCGGGTGCAATTATGATGGCATATCAGTATTTTAAAAATGAATTTAAATACGCTGCTATAGCTCCAGTAATTTATAATTTGTCAATTATCTTATTTGGCTGGATTTATTCTTCAACTCCAGAAGCTACAGTTTACGGATTTGCACTAGGTGGTTTGATCGGTTCCTTTTTGGGTCATATAGTAATTCAATTAATTGGATTAAGAAGTGTTGGTCTGAGTTATAAATTTATAAAACCAAAAGCAATGTTTTTAAGTCAATATTTTAAAGTATCACTTCCTTTGATTGTTGGCCAATCAATTGCAGTCATGGATGAACAATTATTCAGAATATTTGGATCTTTTCTTAGCATAGGAGCAATTGCCTCTTTTAGATACGCTAGGAGAATAGCAATTTTACCTGTGGGAGTTTTAGCCCAAGCTGTAGGTGTTGCAAGTTTTCCAACTTTATCTAACTTATTTGTTAACAAAAAGTTTGAAGAGCTTAGAGAATTAATCCGTCGCCAAGTCTCTATTTTATTTTTTCTAAATGTAGCTATAGTTTTGTTTTTTTTCTTTGGTAGCGATGAGGTAGTGAGTATTGTTTACGAACGTGGTGAGTTTACTAGTAATGATGCCCAACGTGTAAGTTCAATTATGTCAGTTGTATCATTTGCTATCTTACCTTGGTCGATCAATCAGATCGTAACTAGATCTTTTTATGTTCAAAGTAAATATTGGTATCCAGTTTTGATAGGTACTTCAGCAACAGTTTTGTCAACTCTACTTGTGTTAAGTAGTACAAATAAGTCGGAATCGAACTATGCAGTTTTAATTGTTATACCTCTTTTCTTATATTCAATGGTGTTGCTTTTTACATTAAAAATAGGAAATGAAAAAATTCTAAATAGGGATTTAGCAATTGACTTGAGTATTTCAACATTAATTGGGAGTGTAGTCTTTACATTTATCAGATTTTTATCTGTTAGTGGAAATTCGAACATTATGAATTTATTGATTTACCTAACAATTATTGCTTTGGCGTTTATTGTGTCTCTTAATGTAATTAAAATGAAATACATAAAGGTTAGAAAAGAATAATGCAAAAATTTCCACTAAAAAAAGGTCTCTCAGGCGCAGACGAGCTACATGAAGAAATTAACGAATACATAAATGTGCTAATGGGTCATATTAATCCACCTATAACTGATGGTGTTGATACTTTATTTGAGGTGAGCAGTACTTATCTTGCCAGGGCAAAAGAGATTGAAATTAAATTACTAGAAAGAGAAAGAAATGGTGATGTTCCTTCAGGTGATGCACTTAAAAAATTTAGAACCGGGGAACTAAGAAGTTTTATTGAATTATGTAAAAGTGCCCAAAATCAAGGATCAAGAAGAATAACAATGGCTTTAAGTGAATTAAATCTAAAAGATAATTAACTTAAATCCTCAACATCAAAAATTTCTTGGGCCGCTGATATGCCACCCTCTTCTTTTGTATTAATTGTTTCGCTAATTTCTATATTTACTAAAGCTTCAATGCCCATGAGTTTTGCTACTTCTGATTTAATCAGATCAATTATCTCCGTACTTTTTTTTAATTCATCAAAAAGAAATTCATTATTTTTATCAACATAAAGGGTTACAACATTATCTTCATTCACTTCAGGTTTCACTGCCGTTAAATAGGAAAATTTTCTTGCTGATAAAGTTTCTTTCAGCGAGTTCAAAATTTTTGGCCAGTAAACATCGAAATCTTCAAGTGATTGTTTATTTTTACTTTTTACCTTTTTTTCTTTAGGGTTAGATTCATCTTTTGGTTTCTCATCAGCTAGTATTTTTTCTTCTGGTTTAGTATCTTCATCAACACTTCTTGATAAACTAGTTTGTCCTTCTAAAAGATCAAGTCGGTAACCAATAGATTTTACATCAAAGCCAAATTCTGGCTTAATCAATTTCATCATGAATAATTCAAGTTTTAAATGTTGAGAATTTGATGATGGTAAGTTTGAATTAATTTCATCAATCAAATCAAGTATACGAACCAGTTGTTTTGCTGATATTTTTTCATTTGCTTTTTCTAAATTCTTTTTAAAATCTTCAGTTAAAGATTCGAGTTTTTTATCATCTGGTAAATACTTAAGATAAAATAAATTCCGAAAAAATTCTGATATTGAATTTGAAATATCGGTTGGTTGCAAACCTTTAGCATAAGCTTCTCTGATGACATTTAAAATTTTACCTGTATCCTGAAACTCGATAGATTCAATTATTTCTTGTATCTCTTCAGAGCCCAATTTACCAACTAAGCTAAATATATTTTCAACAGTTACTTTTTCTCCAAATGTATTATCTGCTTGCTCAAATAAATTTATTGCATCTCTCAAAGATCCGTCTGAATAAGTTGCAATAGTTTGAAGAATGTCTTTATTGAAATTAATATTTTCTTTTTTTGAAATTTTTTGTAGTACCTTAATTATTTCTGCTTCAGAAATTTTTTTAAATACAACTTGTGTTGTCCTGCTTCTTATGGTTTCAATCACTCTATCTGGCTCAGTTGTTGCAAGTATAAAAATTACGTGTTCAGGTGGTTCTTCTAGTGTCTTAAGAAATGCATTTGACGCTGCATTCGACAACATATGAACTTCATCCAAAATAAATATTCTCTTTTTTCCAGGAGAAGTTGCAATAAAATTTACACTTTCATTCATATCCCGTATGTCATCCACCTTATTATGAGAGGCTGCATCAATTTCAGATACGTCAAACACCGGATCACAACCAAGTTCTTTTGCAATTATGCGTGCAAGAGAAGTCTTCCCCACACCTTTTGGTCCTGAAAATAGGTAAGCATGGCCAATTTTTTCATCCGATATTTGGGAGGAAATTAAAGAAACCGCCTCATCTTGTCCGACCATCTCTTTTAGATTTGCGGGTCTATATTTTCTATATAATGCTTGTTCCATATATGTAAATGCTAATAGGTTACCCTTCTATAGTGCACTGAAGAATTAAACTTAGTCAAATGAGAATCGGAGTTGATTTAGACGGTGTTGTTGCAAACTTCACAAAAGGCTGGACTGAATTGTATGAAAAAGAATTTGGTAAAAAAATATTAGAGGAAGAGATAACTGAATGGGGCCTTTCTAAACCTTTAACACACTTTCAGGAGGAAATAGATTTCTGGAAATGGGCTAAAGATATCGACGGCTCATCCATTTTTAGAAATCTTGAACTTTACGAAAATGCTGTGGATGTTTTATATGAGCTTTCAAAAAATGGTCATGAGGTAGTAATTATTTCCTCTAAGCCATGGTGGTCAATACATGATACTTTGATGTGGCTTGGGGAAAATAAGATACCAACAAAAGAAATACATTTTATTGAGGAAAAGTGGAAGATAGATTGTGACGTTTACATAGATGATGCTCCATATCAGCTTGATAGTTATGTAAAAAACAGGAAAGATAAAACAATTATTAGATTCGTAAGATTATATAACGATCCTGTCGAAGGCGTTCACGATTTAAATGATTGGAATGATTTAATCGCTTTATTAAATTCCATTTAAGAATTAATCTAAAATTGTGAATGATTCTTTCATACTTAGAGATAGAAAATGGAGAGAGACAAACGAACGTGTTACTTTATCTTCGTACGCAATGTTATCTGAAGAATCAAAAGGTCGTTTTGAAAAAGAAGATCAAGATCCTTTTAGGACTGTTTTTGAAAGAGATAGGGATAGAATTATACACTCAAAAACATTTAGAAGATTAAAACACAAAACTCAAGTATTTATCAATCCGGATGGCGATCATTTTATAACAAGAATGACTCACACGCTAAACGTAACTCAAATTGGTAGATCTATCGCAAAAACTTTAGGCCTAAATCCAGATTTAACTGAAGCTATTTGTTTAGGGCATGACGTAGGACATTCTCCTTTTGGACACACTGGTGAGGAAGTTTTGAACGATATGCTTGATGGTGGTTGGAGCCATTCTGAAAATTCTGTAAAAATGCTCTCAATCATTGAACCTTTAAATCTCACAAAAGAAACTATTAATGGAATAGAAAAACATCCATGGAAATATGAAGAACCTCCCTTTACTAATGAAGGCTTAATTTGTAGATACGCCGATAGGATTGCATATCTTTCACACGATGTTGAAGATGCAATAAGAGCTGGTGTGTTAAATGAAAGTGAAATACCAAAAAGCATTACTTCTGAACTTGGTAGTCCAGGTAAAACTTGGATAAATTCACTTATTTCAGGGATTTTTAAAGCGTCGTCTGAAGGTAACCTTCGTATGGATGATGAGATTTTGAATATTATGAACAATTTAAGAGAGTTTATGTTTGAAAAAGTATATCTCAGAGATGAAACAAAAAAGGAGAGAGCAGAAGCTAAAAAAGTTGTTGAAAAACTAGTTTCCAATTTTACGAATAATCCAAACTTACTACCTGAGCAATACAGGACTGCTCAATCAGAACTTGAAAATGCCGTAGACTACGTTGCTGGTATGACGGATAGATTTGCCCTGAAGGAATTTAGCAAGTTATAACTATTGTCCCTTAAACTTAGGATCTCTCTTTTCCATTCTTGCAAAAATTCCTTCTTTCAAGTCTTCAGAACTCAGGAATGAAGTACTCCACATTCTTACAAGATCTAGCGACTGATCAGATGTTAACTCCTCACCTTTATCAAGGATCATTTTTACACCTCTCATAACTAATGGTGAGTTTGATGCAATCTCGTTTGCTAATTCCATAGCACCATTAATAAGTTCTTCATGGGTGTCAAAAATATGATTTACAAATCCAATCTCTTTTGCATATTCACCATCAAAAGTTTTGCCAGTGTATGCTAGTTCTCTTAGTAGACCCTTTGATATGATTTTAGGCATTCTTTGTAAAGCCCCAACATCGGCTACTAATCCAAGCTTTGATTCACCAATTGAAAATTTAGCATCTTTTGTTGAAAGCCTAATATCACAAGATGCTACTAAATTTGTGGCACCTCCAATACTAAATCCTTGAATTGCCGCTATTGTTGGTTTTTGTGTTTTTGCAACAGCCGTGATAGCGTCTTGAAATTTTTTTGTAACCTCCATAATTTCAATTCTTTCTTTCGCATTAGTTTTTAAATCTTCATTTAGATCAAATGCTTCTACAAGTAAATTTATGTCTATACCTGCAGAAAACGTATCTCCTTTCGCTGCAATAAGAATTACTCTTACCTCGTCACTCTCATCTAATTCTTTTACTAATTCTGGAAGTCCAAACCATAGTTCATCGTTTAAGGCATTTTTTTTCTCAGGACGATTTAGCCAAACAATCCCAATATTGTCTTTTACTTCTGAAAATATTTTTTTATCCATACTTACCTAACTTCTATCTTACTAAAATAACAAAATGGATGTATTTGAAGCTCTCTATACAACGAGGGCAATGCGAAGGGTAAAAGAAGATCCTATCCCCGATGAAATTATAAAATCAATGATTGATTCAGCAATTCGTGCACCAAGTGGTTCAAACAGACAAGACTGGAGATTTGTGGCTGTAACAGACCAAGAAGTGAGAACTCAGTTAGCTGATATCTATAAAGAAACCTGGGACTACTACGTTAAATCTTTCTACAATAATTCGTCTGATTTAGGTGCTTCAAATTTAAAAGACAAAGAACAAATTGATACTGTTCGAAGAATTAGTAATTCTGCAAGCTGGTTAGCTGAGAACTATGAAAAAGTACCCCTTTTGGTTTTAGTTTTTTCAAGAAATGATCCAACTGGTTCATCAATTTATCCTGCAATATGGAGTTTGATGCTTGCTGCAAGAGGTCATGGAATAGGAACATGCCTAACAACAGTAATGAGTTTTAAGACAGAAGAAGTTTATAAAATTCTTGATATTCCAGCAGATAAAGGATGGACCTTAAATGCGACTATTACTGCAGGATACCCTTTAGGGAAATGGGGAGTTGCAACAAGAAAGCCTGTAGAGGAAGTTACTTATTTAAATAAATGGGGTGAATCACCAGATTGGAATTTAAATGAACCCCTTTGGAATTACTAGATAAGTAATTTTTTAGCACGCCCGGAGGGAGTCGAACCCCCAACCTTCTGATCCGTAGTCAGACGCTCTATCCAGTTAAGCTACGGGCGCTTGGCGGAGAGGGAGGGATTTGAACCCTCGAGGGGACTTTCGTCCCCCACTCGCTTAGCAGGCGAGCGCTTTAGACCACTCAGCCACCTCTCCAAGCTTGCGGAGGGAGTGGGATTCGAACCCACGGTATGGAATACATACATTAGTTTTCAAGACTAACGCCTTCGTCCGCTCGGCCATCCCTCCAAACTAAAATCTTTTTGCGGAGGGAGAGGGATTCGAACCCTCGAAGGGGATAAACCCTTACACGCTTTCCAAGCGTGCGCACTAGGCCAGACTATGCGATCCCTCCATGAAAAGACCTAAAGTATTAGTTTAATTACCTCTTACTTTCAAAGAAAGAGGATAATATAACTTCAGATTCATGGGATAAAATATTATCTCTTATCTCAACAAAGTGATTAAGTCTTTTATCCTGTGGAATATTATAAAGTGTGTATGCTGCACCCGATTTTAGATTTGGTGAGCTGTATAAAAGAGTTTTGATTCTTGCGTTGACTATTGCTCCTGCACACATGGGATCAGGCTCTAATGTAATGGCAAGAGTGGTGTTTTCTAATCTCCAAGTTTTCAAGACCTGGGATGCTTCTTTAATCACCAATATCTCAGCATGTGCTGTTGGATCTTGATCAATTTCACGCCTATTGTGTGCCTTTGTAATTAATTTATCATCATCGTCAAAAAGTGCAGCTCCGATTGGCACTTCATCTATCTCAAGTGCTTTCTTTGCCTCTTCTAAAGCTACTTGCATTTTTTCTATATCAGATTTATATTTCATATCCCTAAACTTATTCTAGGAGGGATCGCATAGTCCGGTCTAGTGCGCGACACTCGAAATGTCGTGAGTCTTTATAGGCTCCGTGGGTTCGAATCCCACTCCCTCCGCTTTAAACTTCAGTTTCTAAAACTCTAGTATTAATATTGAAAAGTGCTTGAGTTTTTTATCTTCGCTTCAGTAACTGCCATAACACCAGGCCCCAACAATTCAATGCTTATGGCATCAGGTATAAAATTTGGTAGACGACCGTCAATTCCTCATTTCTTAGGAATTTGGTTTGGCTTTACGTTTTTATTTTTTGTAGGAGGTTACATTCTTTCATTTGTTCCTAGTGAGGTATTTACTTATCTTCAATATATTGGTTATGGAGTAATTATTTATATCGCATACAAAATTGCCACAACAAAAACATCAACTGATAAAAGTAAAATAGAAAAACCATTTACATTTATACAGGCTTGTTTGTTTCAATGGGTAAATCCAAAAGGTGTTGTAATGGCAATTTCTGGATTAACAGCATTTAATATAACGCACTTACAAGGGACACTAATATACTTTTCAGTTCTACCATTTTGTGTTGGAATTTGGTTACTTTTAGGGGAAAAGTTACAAAATTGGTTAAGAAAAAATTCTACTCTTGAGAGAACTGTTTATATTTTCTTAGGTCTAAGTATGATAGCAAGCTTACTTTTAGCTTAACTTTTCAACCCCTAAAATATTCCCCAAGCTATCAGAAAATTCTACTTCTCCGTCTTCGGTTTGATTATTTTCAAGTAGAGCTATCAAAATTCTTCCAACTGCAATAGCAGTACCGTTTAATGTATGGAGTAAAGCTGTATCTTTTTCAACTTTTGTACGAATATTTAACCTTCTGGCCTGAAAATCCGTTGTGTTTGAACAAGATGTTACTTCTCTATATGTATTCTGACTTGGTATCCATGCTTCGATATCAAATTTTTTAGCAGCAGATGAACCTAGATCACCAGTACAAACATCAACGACTCTGTAAGGAATTTCTAGATCTTGTAAAATCTCTTCTTCAACTGAGAGAATAAATTCATGTTCTTCTTCTGATTTTTCAGGATTACAAAAAGAAAACATTTCTACTTTATCAAATTGATGTACTCTAAAGATTCCTGTTGTGTCTTTCCCATAAGTTCCAGCTTCTCTTCTAAAGCAAGTTGAATATCCTGCATATCTGATAGGTAATTCGTCAAAATCAAGAATTTCATCACCGTGTAAAGCAGCAAGTGATACTTCTGATGTACCAACTAGAAATAGGTCATCATTTGGAATTTCATACACTTGATCTGAATCATCAGGGAAAAATCCAGTTCCAAAAAGAGCATTTTCTCTAACCAAAACTGGTGGAATTGTTGGATTGAATCCTTTCTCAGACAATTTATTCATCGCATAAGAAACTAGATTAAATTGTATTTTCACCAAATCTCCAAATAAGTATGAAAATCTAGAACCTGAAACGCTTGAGGCTTTTTCTACATCAATTAAACCTAATTTTTCTCCAATATCTAAATGTGATAGTGGATTTTTCATATCTTTAGGCTTTCCTACTTGTTTTAGTTCTTGATTGTCGGCATCGGTTTTTCCAACAGGAGATGAGGAGTTGACAATATTTGGAATTTTAATCCACTCGTTTAGAAACTTTTCTTCTTTTTTTTGTGTTTCTTCTGTTAGCTTTTTAACCTTTTGACTAAGTTTTTCAGCCTTTTGTAATAATTTATCCTTTTCATCCCCGTCTGAAGAGGCAATCTCTTTCCCTAATTTTTTTTGGTCAGACCTTAGTTTTTCGGATTCAAATTTCGACTCTCTTCGTTCTTCATCAAGTTTTTTTAAATTTTGTAAATCAATTTTTAAGTCTCTTTTTTTAAGATTTGTTTCAATAATTTCAAGATCAGTTTTTATAAGTTGTGGATCTATCATGATTTAGTCCTCTGGTGGTATAAATGCTTTGACAGAATATATATTATCTTCGAAATCTTCTTCATTTTCTACTTCTTCGACAAGTATAAACCACTCATATAGAATTCCTTTTTCAATTTCTAAAGGATCTAAGTAATAACTTTTACTTTCAAAAGGACCAATGGTGTTTAGTTTTGTTCTTTTTTCATAAACTGTATCTCCTGATTCATCTGTTACCAAGATTAAAACAAGGACTTCTGTTTCCTCTACATTTCCTTCATTTGCAATTACTAACTGCAGTGACGTAGGTTGATCAAGTAATACTCTATAACCTTCTTCGGTAGTAGCTATTGATTCAGGTACAAATTCGGCACCTGTTACAGAAATATCTCTTCTAAGAAAAAGACCACTTTTATTTTCAATTGCTCTATCTACGATAAGTTCAGCAAATTGATATGCGTTTGATTCAATACCTGTATATTCAATATTAAAAAAATCTGGCAAAAATAAGTTTTCGTTATCTGATTTAATTTTAATTTCTGACAAGAAGTTGCTGTAAGCTTTATCTCCAACAGATAAACTTGTTATACTTTCTGCAATGGACTCCTCGAGTAGTTGTGAGTATTCCTGATCAACTAAATTTAATATTGAGACCTGAAAAGTTTCCAAACCTTTTAACCAGGATGTTGTAGCTATTTCTAATAATTCTCTCTCAGTTCCCATATAACTACTTTCAGAATAAATAAGAATATTGTTTGCTTCTTGAGCATCTCTTATTATTTCGATAAAAGTTGATTCGAATTCATCCCTATTTAGTTCATCAAAATTTATTAACTTATCATATTTCTTTGATGCGTCTTGGTGAAGGCTCGATATTACGTAGGCTTCTTCTAAAAATGTATTTATTTCTGAAGATTCCGAAAAATTATCATAAAATCTAAACGCAAAAAATCCTATGGTAATGCTCAAAAAAATTACAAAAATGTATCGTATTATATTCATAGACTTTTCAATATTTTTAAATTTTAGTTCTTTATATAGTCTATAAATACAATTACATTTCACAACTAAGATTATTAGGGAATGAAAAATTTTAAACTTGTTTGGTCAGCTAGAAGCGAATGTGGACCAAATAGAAAGAAAAATGAAGACTCTATTTATCCATCAATTTCAGGTAATAATCATCCCCCATTCAAAGCAGCTGTTTGTGATGGACTTGGAGGACACGTAAGTGGGGATATTGCTAGCAAAATTGCAGCGGATACATTAAATGAAGAATTTGAGGATTTAAATAAAATTATAAATCAAGCAAATAGTCAGATCTTAAAATTTCAGGATGATAATCCAGAATCCCTTGGGATGGGAACAACTATGACTGTAGTAACAATAGACGAGGATGCTTTAATGAAAATTGGACATGTGGGAGATAGTAGATGCTATGTTCTATCCGATCGAAATTTAGTTAAGGTCACAGAAGATCAAAATGTACCTGGATATCAAAATGTATTGAAACAGGCACTTGGTTCCAATGAGAAACTAAATATTCAAGAAATAGACTTTCAACTTCAAATTGGAGATGTAATACTCCTATGTAGTGACGGACTTTACAATGAAGTCGGTGAGGAGTATATAAAGAGAAAAATGCAAGATGGTACAAGTGCCGATACTTTAGTTAGTGAAGTATTGTTACTAGATCCTAAAGATAATGTATCTGCAATAATGATTAACCTTATTTAAATTATGGAAATAGGACAAATAATTAAAGAGAGATATGAAATTACTCAACTTTTGGGTGAAGGTGGTATGTCATATGTTTACAAAGCTATTGATAAACAGCTCCAAAGAACAGTAGCAATCAAAACACTTAAGCCAAACTATGTAGAGCAAGAAAAATTTGTAGAAAGGTTTAAAAGAGAAGCACAAACAGCTGCAAATTTAAATCATCCCAATATTGTCCAAATTTTTGACTGGGGAATCGGAGATGAACCCTTTTTTGTTATGGAGTACATAGAAGGAAACACACTAACCTCGATTATTGCAAATAAAAGAACGATAAGTATGAATGACATTTTATTTATTGGTGCACAAGTGTCTAGCGGACTACAAGCTGCTCATTCAAAAGGTCTTGTTCATAGAGACATAAAACCAGGAAATATAATGATTACTCCACAGGGGAAAGTAAAAGTTACGGATTTTGGTATTGTTTCATTACAAAATGAAGAAAGTGATATCACAAAAACAGGATCTATCCTTGGTACAGCAAGTTATATTTCTCCTGAACAAGCTCAAGGAAAGCCTGTATCGAAAGAGTCTGACCTATATTCGTTAGGAACAGTACTATATGAATTAATTACTGGTAAACCTCCTTTTGATGGTGATACTCCTATTGCTACTGCTACAAAACACATTACTGATAAGCCTGAAAAGTTGAGTACATACAGAGCTGATATACCAAAAGGTATTGAGAATGCTGTTTTAAAACTATTACATAAATATCCAAAAGATAGATTTAAAAATGCTGAAGACTTGAGAGCTGTCCTGCTTCAACAAAAAACACAACTTCAAGCTATTCAAACTCAAGAAAATCTTGTTGATTTAACAAGTCCAAAAATAAAATACAGATTTACCCTTCCAGCATTGGTAATTTCTTTATCAATAGTCGTAGGAACAATATGGACATTATCCAGAATTTTCGATAGATTGCCTGTTGATGGAGGAGCCCAAGTAGTTGTAAATGTTCCAGATTTGACTGGTAGCAGTCAGACTGAAGCTCTGAACGATCTTCAAAATTTAGGATTTAAAGTTGGCATAGAAAACTCAGCACACCCAGAAGTTCCTGAAGGTTCTGTAATAAGAACCCAACCTTCAGCAAATACATCAACAAATCCTGATACTCTGGTAACAATAATTGTATCGGTGGGTCCAGAAGCATATCCGATTCCTTATGTTGTAGACTTGGAGACCGAAAGAGCAGTGTATGTAATTGAGGAAAGTGGATTTACAGTAGGTCAAAAAATAGAAGTTAATGATGATAATGTACCTATTGGATTTATTATTTCTCAGAATCCTATTGCAGGTAAAAAAATGGGCCCTGGATCTACCGTAGACCTTGTTGTTTCATCCGGCCCCAGTTTGATTGTACTTGGAGACTTATCTAAAAAATCAGTTGAAGATGCTACTCAAATATTAGAGACTTTAGGCTTGGAGTTTGAAACTATTGAAGAGTTTTCTGAAGATATTGAAGAAGGTCTTGTTTCAGGTACGATTCCCGAAGCTGGAGAGATCGTCACCCCTGATGATATTGTTACGGTTATTGTTTCGCTTGGAATCAAAATTGAAGTTCCCGAAGTAGAAGGTCTAACTTATCAAGACGCAATAAATAAACTTGAAGAAGTTGGGCTTGTTGCAACCATAAGTGGTGACACAAGTGGTATTGTAAGAAAACAATTGCCACGAAAAGGTGAGTTTCTTGAACCTGAAGGTGTAGTTGAACTAACTTTCGATGAATAAAACAAAAATATTCAAATACAAATTATTAGAATGGTCCAAAAAAAATACTAGGAAATATTCCTGGAGGAATTCAAATGATCCATGGAAGATTTTACTTCTTGAGATCATTGCACAACAAACTCAACTGGATAGAGCGAATATTTATTACGAAAAATTTATAAAAAGATTTCCTACCCCAAAAGAAATGTCAAAAGCAACAAAAAAAGAAATTCTTAGTCTGTGGTCTGGATTAGGTTACAACAGTAGAGCCTTGAGGCTTCATGAAACTTCAAAAATTTTATCAAAAAAATCATTTAATTCAATCTATCCAAATTTTGAAGTGCTTCCAGGAGTTGGCAAATACACTAAGAATGCCCTTCTGTCTTTTGCTTACAAAGATAAAGTAATTGCCCAAGATACCAATGTTGTAAGAATTTTTAGTAGATTTTTTGGAATTAAAAATCCAGAAAGTTTTATAAAGAAAAATGAAAAATTTATATTAAAAAATATAGAGTCTCGAAAATTTAACCAAATCCTAATGGATTTTGGTTCTAAAATCTGTATTTCTAAAAATCCGCAATGTGAAAGTTGTGTACTCGAACCAAATTGTAAAAAATTTTTTCAAGAAACAAAATATATCCAGCCAGCTTTCAAAGGTTCAAATAGAGAGATTCGTGGAAAAATTATTAAGTATTTAATTAATAATGGAAATGTTGAAATTTCTACATTAATGAAAAAATTAGAGATAGAAGATGCAAAGATTAAGCCAATTATCAAAAAACTTTCTGATGAGGGAATGGTAAATATAAAGAATAAGAAATTGATTGAAATTAGCTCATAGCAATAGTATTTTTTAAATATGCCTGTCTCAAAGAAAAGAAATACAAACAAAAACAATGGACCAACTAGGTCTAAAAAGATATCTGCACAGATGTCAGATGTTGGTGGTCCATCACCAAGATGGTTTGTAATCACAATGTCTTCTTTAATGATTATTGGAGTTTTACTTATAGTGTTAAACTACCTTACACTACTGCCTGGTTCAGTCTCGAGATGGTATTTATGGAGTGGCTTAGGTTGTATTGGCATAGGTTTTCTTATGACAACAAAATATAATTAAATAATTTTTAAGCCTTCTTTTTTTAAGTAATCAAAACTATCAAAATTGATATTTTGAAAATTTGTATGATTTTTAATCTCTTTAACTGCAATCTTACCGTTATCTTCACTGAACCAGCTGATATTTGTTCTTCTTAAAAGATAATCAACTGGTGTAGCTACGCAATAATGCTTAATAGAATGCTCAAGATCAGATAAGTTATAGTAATTTTGATAATTGATTATCTGATCTTGAAATTCAATATCCTGTAGCTCAAACTTTTTATTAAACAATTGCCTCAATGCCTCAATTGCAATTATTCTAAAACCAGTTAATTTTCCCCCTGCAATTTGTATAAAGTTTTTATCAATCTCTTCAATAATGTGTCCCCTCATAATTTTTTTTGTAGAGTTGTCTTTATCATCTATTAGAGCTCTGATGCCAGACCAACTTGAAATATACTCAAGGTTTTCGATATCAAAATATTTTTTGACATGTCGTATCAAATAATCAATTTCTTCCTTTGAAGCTTGAGGGTTATCTTTTGTACCGGAAAATTTTTCTATATCTGTTGTGCCGACAATAGTGTTTCCGTTCCAAGGTAAAACAAACATTACTCTTTCATCCTCAGTCTTAGGCAGAAAAACACCATTGTTTTTAATCTCTAAAGGATCTCCTTTTAGAACTAAATGTGCTCCTCCACTCATTTTTAGTTTTGTAGACAGATTTTTATAATCACCTGGCAAATTATGAACTCCTGATGCTGCAATTATTTTTCTTGCAGAAACTGAGTATTCAATCCCTGTTAATTCACAAAATAAATCTATTTCATAAAGCTTATTTTTTTTAAATATGTTTTTTACATTTAAATAATTGATGGCCGTTGAGTTATTAATTTCAACAGCTGTTCTTAATAAAGAAAGTACAAGCTTTGAATCATCAGTTTGTGCATCCTGAAAGATAAAACTTTTATTTAAATTAATTTTTTTTAACTTTGGAAATAGGTCAAATGTATTATTTTTAGAAATATTCTTATGTTTTTCTGATTTCTTCCTTCCTCCCAAAAAATCATAAAAAAGTAAACCTATCTTAAACGAAAAAGGAGCTATAAAATTTTTTTGAAAAATTTTGGGTAAATCTGCAAATCCATCATTTTTGTAAATTGGCGCTAAAAGTTTAAGTGGTCTGTAAAGAGAGCCTAGTCTTTTTTTTAATATTTTCTGCTCATTTAAGCTTTCTTTAACTAGAGAAAATTGAAGCTGAGGTAAATACCTTATGCCTCCATGTAATAGCTTGGTACTTCTGCTTGATGCTCCAGATGCAAAATCATTCTTATCAACAAGTAGGACATTTAGTCCTGCATTCGAGGCAATAGTATGAGTTGCTGCCCCAACAATTCCTCCCCCAATGATTAAGAGATCATATTCATCATTTTTTTTTAACTTATCTATTTGGTTACTTCTTGAAAACGTCAATTTTCTACGGGAGTCATTTCTTCTTTACAATGCTTTGGAGGTTCATTAGCAACAACAGATTGTAATTTTACAGTTAACTCTGTTCCACATGCCTTACATAAAAAAGACTGGGATGTTTCAAGAACGTCTGTTGGATCAATTTCAGGAGGTACACTAGCTAAAGATCCAATAGAATTTTTTAAAAAACGAAATATTACAACACCAATGAAAAAAGCTATTAAATATTCCATTAAATTGTAAAGTATCTGTATAGAGAAATTAGTACAGCAATAACAATCCATGCAATTGCAACACCTTTAGGATTAGTTTTTAGGTAAGACTCCTTATATCTTTTCTCTTCAAGAACATCATCTATAATATCTTTTAGTTGTCTTAATTCACTTTCAGATAAATTTTCAAAGTCTTTTTTATCCATAATATAAGGTTACCTTTTTGTGGAGATGATGGGACTTGAACCCACGACCCCCTGCTTGCAAAGCAGGTGCTCTTCCAGCTGAGCTACATCCCCTCGCTACATATATTATGCCCTTAAATTACTTGTAAATGAAAAAATTTTAGAAATATTTCATATTCATTACTAATGTGGATAGAGCGAAAGGGCCTATAGCTCAGCCTGGTTAGAGCGCATCCCTGATAAGGATGAGGTCGTTAGTTCAAATCTAACTAGGCCCACTTTATTTTTCTTTTTGCAAAAGTTTTTTCTTTTGAGATGCTCCCCCAAGTCCACTATATCCACCTGTTTTGCCATCAGATCTAATTACTCTATGGCAAGGAATAATTATAGGATAAGGATTTTTTCCACAAGCATTTGCAACTGCTCTTGCACTATTCGGATGTCCAATATTTATAGCAATCTCTTTATAAGTTTTTGTTTTACCTTGGAACGGAAACACTATTGTCGGCACAACAGATATAGAAAAATTTTCCGGTACAAAAGATAACCCTCAAGCTTCAAAGGAAGA
>ARQR01000002.1 GCA_000384495.1 actinobacterium SCGC AAA015-D07
GGAGTGTTAACCAGAGTAATATTCTTGGATGCTGACAACGACACGCTTATAGAGAGATATGAAGAAAATAGACGTCCTCATCCAATGGCAAAAGACTCATTAGAACAATCTGTTAAAAATGAAAGAGAATTACTTAAGCCTATAAGAGAATTGGCTGACTTGGTTATTGATACATCCGATATGAATGTCCATGATTTAAGAAAAAGAATTATTGAAGGATTTCAAGGCACCGCCAGTAGTCAAGATCTAAAAATTTCTGTTACATCATTTGGATTTAAAAATGGATCTCCAAGGGACGCCGATTTGGTATTAGACGTTAGATTTCTTCCTAATCCACACTGGAGAGACGAGTTAAGAGATTCAACCGGACAATCACCTATGGTTAGAAATTATGTTCTCTCTTTTGAAGATGCTCAGACATTTCTTGATAAAACTAAAGATATGATTGATTTCCTTCTACCTCGTTTTACATCTGAAGGAAAGTCATATGTAGGTATTGCAATAGGCTGTACAGGTGGAAAGCATAGAAGTGTTGTTATGACTGAAGAAATTGGCAAATGGTTAAAAAGTGATGGTAAGGACGCAGTGATTATTCATAGAGATATGAAAGAATCATAATTGTTTAATTTAGATTACATTGTTATCTTCAAACAATGAACAAACTAAATAATCATAGTGATTTAGGAGACGTTTTAATTAGGTCAGATTTAAATGTACCAATGATAAATAATGAAATTACTGATAAATTTAGAATTTCTAAATCAATCAAAATTATTAATAGTATTTATGAATCCTCAAGAACAATTACTTTTATAAGTCATCTTGGTAGACCGAATAATAGTGACCCAAATTTCTCACTTATTAAAATAGCTGATGCAATGTCAGAGTTACTAGATAACGAAAAAGTAATGTTTATTGATGCAATTCACGGCGCAAAAGTTGAGGAGGCAATAAAAAATCAAAAATCAAAAATATTTCTTCTCGAGAACCTGCGATTTGATGAAGGCGAAATAAATAATAGTTTTGATTTCGCTGCGAATGTAACAAAGCCTTTTCAAACATATATTTTTGACGCATTTGGGGCAGCTCATAGAGAGCATGCATCAGTTGTAAGCTTTGGGAATTTTCTTAACTCTTATCAAGGACCACTGGTAAGTGAAGAATTAGAGGAATTAAACAAAATATTAAATACAAATAAATCTGGATATTCGGTTTTACTAGGAGGTGCAAAAATATCAGATAAGTTATCTTTAATTGAGAATTTACTTCCAAAAGTAGAAAAATTAATGATCGGCGGAGGAATGTGTTTCACATTTCTAAAAGCACTAGGTTATGAAATTGGCAATTCGATTTTTGAAGAATCGTTTGTTGCAAAAGCTAAATTTTTAATGGATTCAAAGTACGGAAACAAAATAGTATTACCTACTGATTTTGGAGTTACTGAATCCATTGAGAGTAATATTCGATCAAATATAAAAGTTGAAGATTTCCAAGAAAACCATATTGGAGTAGATATCGGAAATGAAACGTTATCTGAATTTTCAAGAATATTAAATGCTTCAAAATATATTTTTTGGAATGGGCCGATGGGTATTTTTGAAATTGATGAATACAGTACTGGTACGAGAGAAATTACAAAAGTTATATCAATGTCTCAAGCATATTCCTCTGTTGGAGGAGGAGACTCTGTGAGTGCTATCAACAAGTTTTCTGACAGAAAAAAGTTTAATCATATTTCTACTGGTGGTGGAGCCTCCCTAGAGTTTTTAGAAGGTAAAAAATTACCGGGAGTTAACATTTATAAACCACTTATAATTTGATAATGAAAAAAATAATTATTGGAAACTGGAAGCTGAATTTAGATCATTTAGAGGCTATACAGCTTTTCCAAAAATTAAATTATTCACTAAACAACGATGTAGACAAGAAAATTGATATTGTTGTTGCCCCTTCATTTACTTCACTTAGGTCTATTCAAACAATAATTGAAGCAGATAAGTTAAATTTATTTTTATCTTCTCAAAATGTTTCGGAGTTTGTTGAGGGCGCATATACTGGTGAAGTTTCATCCGAACAGTTAATAAAATTAAAAGTTTCTTATTGTATTGTTGGTCATTCTGAAAGAAGACAGCATTTTAAAGAAACAGACGAGTCAATTAATCTAAAGGTCCATAATTTAGTAAACAAGAAGATCACTCCAATAATTTGTTTTGGCGAAAGTATTGAACAAAGAAACAGTGGTAAGTATTTGGATTACATAATTAAACAAGTTGATAGTGCTACAAAAGGACTTAGAAAAGATAAGGTTGATGAGATAGTTTTTGCTTATGAACCAATATGGGCAATTGGAACAGGGGAGACGGCATCATTACAAGATATTATTGAAGTAGTTTCTGAAGTTAAAAAATTTATCGAGTCCAAGCCTTTTTATAATGAAGAAAAAATTAAATTCGTATACGGAGGTAGTGTCTCACCAAATAATTCAGAGGAAATTTTAAACTCTAATATTATTAATGGTGCCTTGGTAGGTGGAGCATCACTTGATGTAGAACAATTTGTAAAAATAATTGAATCAATTGAATTATGAATTTAATTTTTGTTAGACATGGGCAAAGTGTTTGGAATTTAGAGAACAAATTTACTGGATGGGTTGATGTAGGCTTATCAGAAAATGGGGTAAAAGAAGCCTCAAATGCTGGTGATTTATTAATTAATAAAAAATTTATCCCAGATATTTGCTTTACGTCGTTTCTCAAAAGATCTATAGATACTGCTGATATTTTGTTAAATAAATATGAAAATAAATTAAATAACAATTTTCAATTGATTAGAGATTGGAGGCTAAATGAGCGTCATTATGGATCTTTACAAGGCTTAGATAAATCAGAAACTGCAAAGAAATTTGGAGAAGATAAGGTCCTTCAATGGAGAAGAAGTTTTAATATACAGCCACCACTAGCAAGTGAGAATTCAGAATTTGATCCAAATAATGACGATTTATATAAGGGTATTGATATTCAATTACCACTAGGAGAATCATTAGATGATGTTGTATCAAGAGTTGAAAAGACATTGGAAACAATCATTGACAAAGCAAAAAATAACAATGTTTTAGTCGTTGCACACGGTAATAGTATTAGAGCTATTTTGAAGATAGTTGAAGATATTTCAGATAAAGATATTGTTAATGTAAATATTCCAACTGGAATACCATTGGCATTTAATGTTCAAGATGATAGAGTATCTAAAATTGGTTATCTTGGTGAACAAGAACAAATTAAAAAATTACAAAAAGAAGTTGAACAACAATCTAGAATAACAAAGGGTTAATTTATGGATACAGTAACAGCAGTACTAATAGCAGTTCATATTGTCGTATCGATAGCACTCATTGCTTTGGTCTTATTAAATAGTGGAAAAGGCGGTGGGTTATCTGATATGCTTGGTGGACCTGGTGCGTCTGGAAATATTGGCCAAACTCTTGCAGAGCGAAATTTAAGCAGAATAACAGCATTTGTAGCATTCTTGTTTGCTGTTACAACGTTATCTTTATTTTGGTTTTTAGATTGACACAAGCGCGGGTGGCGGAAATGGTAGACGCGCAGGATTAAGGATCCTGTGGGGTAAAACCCGTGGAGGTTCGAGTCCTCTTCCGCGCACATATTTATGAATAAGTCTCAAGTTATTGGAATAATAAACGACCCTGAAGTTACTTTAGGACATCTTGAAAAAAGAAACATAATTTTATTAAATGCTTGGGAGGTTAATTGGAGCGATCTCACACCAGAGTATAGTTATATCCTCTTAGGTGGTCATATGGGAGCTTACGATACTTCTGATTATCCATATTTGGAAGAAGAAAAGAAGTGGATTTCAAAAGCTGTAAATGATAACTATAAAGTTTTAGGTATTTGTTTAGGAGCTCAACTAATTGCAGACGCACTTGATGGAAAAGCATATCTTTCAGACAATATTGAATTTGGATTTAAAAAATTAGAGTTCTTGGACACAAACTTTATTTTTGAAGATTACAAAAATATTGAAGTCTTTACATGGCATAGAGATACATTCAACTAAGAGAAGCTAACGGTACACAAAAAGAACATATGGAAATTGCCAAGGCGTGTGCTGAGGTTATAAATAAAATATTTCCAATGGGTAAAGATTTAACTTAATTATCTAATTTATATTTAAATATTAAATATTCATCAGTTATTTCAAATTCTGAGTCTGAAATAATCATATAATCTTGATAATCCAATTCAGCCTGTTTCATAAACTGCATTCTCTCATCCCCACCGATTGGAGGCATTGGTCTATCTTTAACAGCATTTGCTCTGTCTTTGAACCTATTTATAAATTCTTCAACATTAAAGGACATGATTAAATTTTAACTACTTAGTAAGTAATGTATTAATTTCATTTTTAAGTTGTTGAGTTTTTTTTATTTTGATCGATTTTAATTCGAGTAACTTAACTCCCTCACGTGAGTTAACTTCCAGTTCTACTTTTGAATTACCAGGATATTTTTGGAGCAACTCCTTTAATAACAACAGATTTTGTTTATCAAGTATCTCCTCTTCAACTGAAATTCGCATTGGAGTGGTATCCATGTCATTTAACATTTTCGATGGTTCGATAAGTACTAGATCTCGTGCTCTAATAATATTTTCTGATCCTCCAACATAACTTCCAGAGACTTTTAGGTAATTTTCTCCATCAATTTCATTGTTAAACTTATCAACAAGCTTATTAAATAACAAAACTCCTACTGTTCCAGTTATGTCTTGAACATCAAATTGAATCCATGGATTTCCTCTTCTTGAAACCCTTTTTTGAACATTAGAGAATAGACCAGATATAGTAACGTTTACCTCCTCATCCTCACCAAACTCTAGTAAATCAGTTATTGAATGTGTAGATTCAGATCGTAAAACTTCACCATAACCATCTAACGGGTCTTCGCTTACAAAGAAGCCAAGCATTTCTCTTTCTCTATCAAGATATTCCTTCTTTTCCCATTCGATGTTTTCAATAATTGTTTCATTGTCAACATTGTCGTTTAAATCAAACAAAGAACCTTGTGAATTGTTTTTATTTTGTTTTAATTCTTTTGCATCTTCAATTAAATCTGGAATTTTTTCAAAGATACCTTTTCTTGTAAAACCAAACTTATCGAATGCACCACCTTGAACTAAAGCTTCAACACCACGTTTATTAAGGGATCTTGATTCGATCCTGGATAAAAAATCTTGGATACTTTCAAATTTGGACCCGTCGCGTTCAATTATTATTTTTTGAGCTGTAATGTCTCCAACGTTTCTAATTGCAGATAAACCAAATAAAATTTCACCATTGTTCACAGAAAAATCTTCAAGGCTTAAATTTATATCGGGAGTATTTACTTTTACATTCATTTCCCTTGCTTCGGATAAAAAGATTGCAGTTCTATCTTTATCCCTTTTTACTGCAGTTAAACAAGCTGAAAGATACTCTGCAGGATAATTTGCTTTCAAAAATGCAGTTTGATAGGCCAGTAAAGCATATGGAACTGAGTGACTTTTGTTAAAACCATATCCAGCAAAATATGCTATCTGATCAAAAAGTTCGACGGAAAACTGTTCAGAGTAACCATTTTTTAGTGCACCTTCAGTAAATTTATTTCTTTGTTGTTCCATAACTTTTGGAATTTTTTTTCCCATCGCTTTTCTTAGATCATCAGCTTCATCAAGTTCAAATCCAGATATTCTTTGGGCTATTTGCATTACCTGTTCCTGATAAAGTATCACACCATGAGTTTCTTCTAAAATTTCTTTCAAATCTGAATGCAAATATTCTATTTCTTTTCTTCCTGTTGCTCTGTCTGCAAACTCAGTGTGCATTCCTGCACCTAATGGACCAGGTCTTATAAGTGCAACCAAAGCAACCAAATCCTCAAATCTTTTTGGTTTTAGGCTTCTAGCAATGGACTGTGCAACTCTGCTTTCTAATTGAAATACGCCTGTCATTTTACCTTGTGAGAACAAATCTAATGTGAGTTCATCATCCAAAGGTATATTGTCAATATCCAAATCTTTATCACCAATTAGTTGAATTGCTCTATCAATAATGGACAAATTTCGAAGACCTAAAAAGTCCATTTTCAACAAACCAAGTTGCTCAACAGTGTGCATCTCGTATTGTGTAACAAGTTCTGCTCCCTCTCCTTTCTGTTGTATAGGTAAAAAGTTTGTGATTTTATCTGGAGAAATCACAACAGCAGCTGCATGAATTCCATCTTGTCTTCGAAGTCCCTCAAGGCCTAATGCAATATCAATAATTTTCTTAACTTCTTCACTTTCTTTATATTGTTTTCTGAGCTCTGAAGAAGCGGAGTAAAATTCCTTGCTATACCCATTTTGAGTTGTTTCATTTGAATCTAAACATTCTCCAAGTGTTGCAGAAACTCCAAGTATCATTGGCGGCATAAGCTTGGCTACTTTGTCTCCAGATGAAAAAGGTAAACCTAAAACGCGTGCAGCATCTCTGATTGCTTGTTTTGCTTTAATTGTTGCAAATGTAATAATATGTGCGACTCTGTCGTGTCCATATTTCTTTGAAACATAATCTATAACATCGTTTCTATATCTTTCGTCAAAATCCATGTCGATATCAGGAAGTTCTTTTCTTCCCTTGTTTAAAAAACGTTCAAATAACAAACCATACTTTAGTGGTTCAATTCCAGTTATTCCTAAACAGTACGACACTATTGAACCAGCTGCTGATCCCCTACCTGCACCAGTTCTAATTCCATTTGATTTTGCATAATTTATGAGATCTCCAACAATCAAAAAGTATGATGCAAATCCCATTGACTCAATGACTTCTAGCTCATAATTTATTCTTTCTTCAAGTTCAGATGTAAGCTCACCATAAAGACCTTCAGCTCCTTGATAAACTTTATTCTTTAAATACTCATCAACATTTTTGTTGCTGTCGTCTATCGGAAAATCGGGTAAATAGTATGTGTCTTTTTCAAATTCATATTCAACTCTATCTAATATTTTTAATGTGTTGTTACACGCATTAGGAAATTCTTCATTTGGAAATAAATCTCGCATTTCTTTAGATGATTTTATGTAAAATCCACTGCCATCAAATTTAAATCTATTTTCATCATCTAAAGTTGCATTAGTTTGAACACAAAGTAGCGCATCATGAGCTGAAGCATCATCAGAATGTACGTAGTGAGAGTCATTTGCTGCCACGAGTGGAGCTGATAGTTTTTCTGAAATCTTAAGCAAATCGGGAAGTATATCTTCTTGTTGTTTGATGCCATGTTTATGGAGTTCTATGAAAAAATTATTTTCTCCAAAAATAGATTGATAAAATTCTGCTTTCTTCAATGCATCATCAAAGCTTCTTGTTTGACCTTGATTTCCTTCCTCAACGGATCCATCGGGTGCAAGTAATTGAGCTATTTCTCCACCAAGACAACCAGATAAAGCAATTATTCCTTCGCTATATTTTTTTAATAATTCATAGTCGATTCTTGGCTTATAATAATAACCTTCAGTAAACGCTCTACTTGCCATTTCAACAAGATTCCAATAGCCTACAGTGTTTTCTGCCAACAAAGTTAAATGATATCTCTTATTATTTTTACGATCTGGTCTTTCAAATCGACTATCAGAAATTACATATGCTTCATAACCAATTATTGGTTTAAGTTTTTTTTCAATTGCAGAGTTGTAAAACTCTAAAGCACCATATAAATTGCCATGATCAGTAATTGCTGCTCCCGGTTGTTCTAACTTGAGAATTCGATTTAAAAAAGGTTCAATTTTTGCTGCACCATCAAGCATCGAATACTCCGTATGTGCATGAAGATGTACAAATGAATTTTCCATAAATATATTTTAAATGATATAACTTAATTAAACATTTAAGAAGGCATTAAAAAAACTTGGTTGATTAACTTCAAATTCATAATTTTTATCTTTTATTTGAAACCTAATTTTTTTTGAATGAAGGCAAATTTGATTTTCATTAAGTTCTAATACTTTTTTTGCCCCATATAAAACATCATTTACTATCGGATTTCCTAAAAATTCCATTTGTGATCTAATTTGATGATTTCTTCCGGTTAAAAGCTCTATTTTCAATTTGCTATAGGTGTCTCCCTCTAAGAGAACCTCAAAATTTGATGAAGATATCTTTCCTTCACTACTAACTTCTCTTTTGATCCTGTTATGTCTTGAACGGGATAAAGGAACTTCAATGTTACCTGACTGGGTTTTTAATTTTCCTTCTACGATACAAACATACTCTTTATAAATAGTTCGTTCTTTAAATAATGTTTGAAGAAACTTAAATATATCTTCATTTAATGCGCAAACAATTAAACCTGATGTTTGTTTATCGAGCCTATGTACAATGCCTTCCCTATCAGGAATACCCCATTGCTTTACTGATGGTTGAATCTCAAGGAGTCGATCTCTAACTGTAAAACTTTTTGATGAGTTATCAGGATGGGTCAACACTCCATTAGGTTTATTGAAAATAATAAAATTTTCATTTTGAAAAATAGTTTCAATTTCTAAAATTTTTTAACTCCGAAATAATTAATAATGAAATTCCGATTGTGATAAATGAATCTGCAAGGTTAAAAGAAGGTATAAACAAAAGTTCTATAAAGTCTGTGACTTTCCCGTTGTTTCCATTTAGTAAATTAACAAATCTTTCACCCAAATTTCCTAAAGCACCACCAAGAACAAACATGAAAGCATACTCTTCTATTTTGTTTGCAAATGTATTTTTAAATTGAAAAATTAGCCAAATTAATACCAACGAGGATAAAAGAAATGTAAATTCAGCTTTACCCTTTAATAATCCAAATGCGATTCCAGTATTGAAATTTAGATCTATTTCTAATATATTTTCTAGGATTACAAAATCTTCATAATTTTGTGAACGAATATGTGATTTTAAAACATTATCCAAAATGCCTAAGCATATAGAGAGAATTAAGGGTTTTCTATTTTGTTTAAGAGTCAAGTAATTCTGCACACTCTTTACGCAAGGTTGCATAAGGCAAAGCCTCAAGTCTTGCTAATGGAATAGGTTCACCACAATTTTCGCAGTTTCCGTACTTTTTTTTCTTAATAAGGACCAATGCGTGATCAATTTGATTAAGTAAATGTTTAGTATTTTCATCAAGTGTGAGTTCTTTTTCAAGCTCAAATGCCATAGAACCGCCATCAGCAGAAGTAGGATCAGGACTTCTTTCAGCCGATGCTTCCGAAATTCTTAGATTTTCTCTTTCTTGTTGGTGTTGTTCCAACATAGAAACAAGCTGTTCTCGCTCTGCCAATAACTTTTTTTTGAGCTTATTAATAGTATTTGGTGATAATTTTCTTGCCATAATTTTTTATTATTGAACGTATATTAGTAAAAAATAAATTAAAGCAAAGAGATTTTAAATAATTTAAAAATAAAAAGTCTTTACACAAATAAACATTAAAATTCTAAGGATATGTTCAAAAGAATTGAAAATAATATAGATTTTGCTAGAAATGAAGAAAAGATATCGAATTATTGGAATGATATTGATGCTTTTCAAAAATCACTAGATATAAGAAAAGAATCTAAAATATTTAGATTTTATGATGGTCCCCCATTTCCAACAGGAAGTCCACATTATGGAAACTTACTTGCAGGCGTAATTAAGGATATTGTTCCTAGATATTGGACTATGAGAGGATACTTTGTAGAAAGAAGATTTGGCTGGGATGTCCACGGATTACCAATTGAAATGGAAGTACAAAAAGAACTTGGATTAGAAGACCCTCAAGATATTGATGATTATGGTATTGATAAATTTAATGAGGCTTGTAGAAGTCAGGTACAAACGAATACAGAAAACTGGGAAAAAATTACTCGTAAAATTGGAAGATGGGTCGATTTTGAAAATGACTATAAAACTATGGATGTTAGTTTTATGGAGAGTGTCTGGTGGGTTTTCAAAGAATTATTTGATAAAAATTTAATTTACAAAGATTATAAAGTATTACCTTATTCATGGGCAGCATCAACTCCTTTGTCAAATTTTGAAGCAAACATGGACTATAGGGATGTAGAAGATCCGTCAATATTTTTTAAGCTAAAAGCAAGAAAAGACTTCAATAAGGTGTCGAAAAATGATTACTTTCTAGTTTGGACAACTACTCCATGGTGTATACCTGGCAACTTAGCTATTGCTGTTGGTAAAGATATTGAATATTCAAGAGTTGAGATTGAAAATGAATTTTACTGGATCGCAACAGAGAGACTACATGAACTCAATGAATTTGACATTAAAGAGATAGAAACTTCAATTGGAAAAGATTTAATTGGTGCAGAATACGTACCTGCTTATTCAGAATTTGAAGATGAAAATTTAGGGAAAGCATTTAAATTAATTCACAGTGATGACACAAATACTACATCTGGGTCAGGATTAGTATCTCAAGCTCCTGCTTATGGAGAAAGTGATTTTTACTCACTCAAAAATGCTGGTATTTCTGTAATTGTTGATCCAGTAACGTTAGCTGGAAAGTTTGATACAACCGTAAAAGGTTTAGAAGATATGTATGTTAAAGATGCTGATGTAAAAATAATTGAACAATTAGATGAACGTGGATTACTTTTTTCTTCAAAAAGAGAAATGCATTCCTATCCTTTCTGTTGGAGAACTGGAACACCACTTATATATAAGGCGATACCAACCTGGTTTGTGAATGTTGAAAAAATTAGTGAGAGAATGGTTGAACTAAATTCTCAAACTCATTGGGTTCCTGGTTTTATAGGTGAAAAACGTTTTTCAAATTGGTTAGCCGATGCAAGAGATTGGGCAATAAGCAGAAATAGATATTGGGGTAGTTGTATACCTATTTGGATAAATGATGATGACCCTGAGGATATAATTTGTGTAGGCTCAATTGAAGAGCTTAAAGATTTATCTGGTGTTGAAGTAACTGATCTTCATAAACATTTTTTAGATGAAATCAAGATAAACATCAATGGTAAAACATATACCAGAACTCCCGAAGTTCTTGATTGCTGGTTTGAATCAGGCTCAATGCCTTACGGTCAACAACATTACCCATTTGAAAATGCTGATGAATTTATGGATGGTTTCCCAGCAGATTTCATAGCAGAAGGTTTAGACCAAACAAGAGGATGGTTTTATACATTAACTGTTTTAGCAGTTGCATTATTTGATTCTGTCGCTTTCAAGAATTGCATTACAACTGGAATGATTCTTGCAGAGGATGGAAGAAAAATGAGTAAAAGCCTTAAAAACTATCCTGATCCTGAAGACTTACTTAACAAGTATGGTGGTGATAGCCTAAGAGCTTATCTAATCAACTCTCCAGTTGTTAGGGGTGAGCCTCTTAAATTTTCAGAAGAAGGTGTAAAACTTGTTACAAGAAACGTAATACTACCCCTTTGGAATAGTTTTTCTTTCTTTTCAAATTATGCCAATGCTGACAACATTACGAATGAAGAATTAGCAAAGGCTTCACCTGTAAACGAAAGATCTCTCATGGATCAGTGGATTGTATCAAGTCTTCAATCTTTAATAAAGACAGTAAACGAGAAGATGGAAAACTATTACCTTTATGAGGTTATACCTCCATTAATTGACTTTATTGATGAATTAACTAATTGGTATGTTCGAACTAACCGTAAAAGATTTTGGAAAGAAAAAGATACTAATGATATTGATAAATTAAATGCATTCAAGACACTTCACGAGGTTCTACTTGAGTTTTCAAAAACAATGGCGCCTGTGTTGCCATTTATATGTGAAGAGATATATCAGGGTTTAACGAATGAGGACAATAAGAGTATTCATTTAGAAAATTATCCAGAAGCAAATATAGATGTAATTAACCAAGAACTTGAGAGGCAAGTTAAGATAGCTAAAAACATTATCAGAACTGCTAGAAATGTTCGATTGAATTTGAATTTACCAAATAAACAACCTTTACAGAAAATATCAATTATTTCAAATAGCAAATCTCTTAAAAATGATATTGAAGCAGTTAAAGACATAATACTTGACGAACTAAACATAAAAGATATTGAGTACATCAATAAGGTTGAAGAATGGTACAAGTATGAATGTAAACCAGACTTCTCAAAATTAGGCCCAAAGATGGGTAAAGGTATTGGAAAATTTTCAACTTACTTAGAAAAACTTTCACAAAAAGAAATTAAAACCTTAATTGAAAAACAAACTTTGATATTTGAAGAATATGAAGTCTCATTATCAGAACTAGATTTAAGAATTGTGCGTGAAAATACATCAGATAGTCATGAAATTGTGGATGATTTTAGTATTAATTTAGATACTGAAATCAATGATGAGTTATATTTTGAAAGGATATCGAGAGAAATTGTTTCTGTTGTTCAAAATCAAAGGAAAGAACTAGGATTCGACATTACAGATAGAATTAAATTAGAAATAATCTCAGATGACAACAAAGCTCTTCAGGGAGTTCAAATGTTCCAAGATTACATTTGTAAGGAAACTTTAACAAAGGAATTTAATATTACGCAAAAAAAAGGTAAAAACACACTTCTTGATTTTAACTTAGATACCAATATTGAAAAATTAACAAACGAATCTTAAGATAATTGGTTGTAAAAAGTTTATACCTAATATTAAAACGATTGGTGATAAATCAATACCTGCCATTCCAATCCTCAATGGACCAATTCTAGATCTTATTGGCTCAAGAAGCCTTCCATAGAATCTGTCTAATATCATTTTAACCTGACCGATTGGATGATCATGAGAAACTTGAATCCAACTTAGTATTATCCATAAAAACAAGGAGTAACTTAACAATCTGAAACCGAGTAAAAATAAGCTACACATTTATTTTATATAAGCCAAGAGATTGCAATCTCTCTCTTTCACTTGACGGTAGTGACATGTTTGAAGGAATTATCAAATAAACTCCATCCTTATGAATTATTCGCATTTTTGCATCACTTATAAATGCAATACCAGTTATAAAATCCACAATTCTTTGTCTAATGTTTTGATCAGTAATATCTCTGATATCTACAGCAACAATATACCCTTCTTTAATCGGCGATCCTATAAGATGACTGTCGCTAAAAGATCTTAGTACTTTAATTTCAACCTCATCTTTTGGTTGATGAATCTTTAAATCTCCCGTATAGTCTTCGTTCGAGAACCTATTTTCAGATGAAGGTCTTACAGTACGAGTGTTTTCAGGAATAACTTCTTCAACATATTCTGGTTGTTTAAGACCAATTGAAATTAAGAATTTTTCTAACATTATTTAAAAATTTTACTACCTACGCGTATTATTGTAGCACCATAATCTAGTGCAATTTTATAGTCAGCAGACATTCCCATAGATAGTTCTCCACTGTATTGTTTGTAATTATCTAATAGTTTTTGATTTATATCATTCATATTTTTAAAGGATTCCTTTGGGTCACTATTGATATCTGGAATACACATTATTCCATTTGGAAAAAAACTATAATTCTCAAATTTTACAAAAAACTTTTGAACATCATTTGGGTTGATCCCGCTTTTTTTTGGATCATTATCAATATTTATCTGAACAAATATTTCATGGTTTTTGTAAAGTAAATCAATTTTTTCTACTTCTTTTAGTCTTGAAACTGTGTGTACACTTTTGGAATTTTCTAAAATTTCAGGAATTTTTCTCGATTGGAGTGGTGCAATAAAATGAAAATGGCAATCTTTAAAATTACTCTTGTGATCTAATAATTCTTCCAATCTATTTTCACCAAATTCTCTAAATCCTTCATTATATACTTTTGAAATTTCCGGAGTCTTTCGGCCTTTAATTACTGGTAAAAGTCTTGCATTATATTTTTTAACTTCATCGCTTATTTCATTAAGCATAGCTACATCCATACAGTGCTCTCCTGTCTCAGTGAAGTTTTGTCTCTCCTGTATGAATGAAACATTTTATCTCCTATTGTGCACTCATCAGCTATTTCTAACTCAATATTGTTTTTTTTACAGAACAAAATTATGTCCCCACTTAAATTTAAAAATTTTTTTTCTTCTCTTTCAACAGTGTAATCTTGAAACTTATGGCTCAAATCATCTTGAATTTCATAGCAACATGCTTTTGCATGAGGTCCAATTGATACTTTCAACATATTTTTATCAAAATTTTTGATTGCATTATAAAATATTTTATTTTCTACACCTTTCCATCCAGCATGAATAATTCCTATTCTTGTATTGTCTGATATAACAACAGGCATACAATCTGCAGTTGAAACAACTAGTAATAGATTCTTTTTTGTTGTAATTAAAGCATCGGCATCATAAACACCGCTTTGTTCAATTTCTAGAACTACGTTGCTATGAGTTTGGTTCATTGAAGCAACTTCAGTAAAGCTGGCTATGTCTTTATTGCCTGATTTGTTATAAAAAGTTGCTTTAGATATTAATTTAGACTTAATCATCCTCTGATGAAATCAGGGAGATTATCTCCTCCGTTTTCATCAAAGTCAGATGACACTCTTCTGTTTGGTCTTTGCCCAAATCCTGCTGCAACAACTGTTACTTCTACAGCATCACCTAAAGAATCGTCAACAAGATGTCCGAATATAATTTCTGCATTATCATCTGCTCTTTCGGTAATTACTCTTGCTGCTTCATTTACTTCTTGAAGTTTTAGATCCTCAGATCCAGCAATTGTTATTAGAACACCCTCAGCTCCGTCCATATTTGCTTCTAATAATGGTGAAGAAATAGCTGCTTGTGCAGCATTTGGAGCTCTTTGTTCTCCGGTAGACCTTCCAATTCCAAGTACGGCATTACCAGCATCTTTTAATATTGTTTTTACGTCAGCAAAGTCAACATTTATTATTCCAGGGTTTGTTATTAAACCTGTAATACCTCTTACGCCATTTGCAAGTATCTCATCAGATTTGAGATAAGCTTCACTTATCTTGATATCTTTATCACTTATTTGTAAAAGTCGATCATTAGGAATAACAATTAATGTATCAACTACATCTCTAAGTGCTTGTATCCCTTCTTCAGCTTGAACTGATCTTCTTCTTCCTTCAAAGCCAAATGGTCTTGTAACAACACCTACAGTTAAAGCACCCATCTCATGTGCTATGTTTGCTAATATTGGTGATGCACCTGTTCCAGTTCCACCACCTTCACCTGCAGCGATGAATACCATGTCTGCACCTTTTAAAGCTTCATTTATAAGTTCTTCAGAATCTACTGCTGCTTGCCTTCCTACTTCTGGATTTGCACCAGCACCTAGACCTCTTGTTGATTTTCGACCGAGATCTAATTTTAAATCGGCTTTTGAACCAAGTAAGCTTTGGGCGTCTGTATTGCAAGCAACAAAATCAACACCTTTAATACCCATTTTTATCATTCTGTTAACAGCATTAGTTCCACCGCCACCAACTCCAACAACTTTTATTACTGCTGCATAGTTTCTAGGTCTCATATTTAAGTTAACTCCTTTTTGCTTAGAACTTCTTTTAACTGCAGGTTTTTTAGACTTAGATTTAGCTACAGTCTTTTTTGCCTTGGGTTTGGTTGCCCTAGCCTTAGTTTTTGTTTGTTTTTTTGTTGCCATAATTTTTCCTTACGTTGTAGATTATCAATAATTTAGATATATCCAAAACTTTTTTTTAATTTTATCTAGATATAAAGTATAGATATAGATTTTAACAGCTAAGTATAGTTTCAATATCTTCACTGTTTGAGTCGATGACGGTCACTTCTCCATCGCAATTACCTTGCTCTAGTATGTAACCAACAACAGATCCTTTTTTTGAAAGATCAACTGGCTGACCAATATTTAGTGTGGTATTTTTGTACGATCCGGTAAGTTCAATTCCGTCATATAATATTTTTAAATCTTGAATTGATATTTCATACTTATTTACTGTTAAGATTAAGGAAATTATTTCACTATAAAATCCGTCTGGTACAGGTCCATTTGTAATTGTTAAACGTGGCAATCGGTTATTTGATTGAGCGAGTTCTGTATATAAATTTTTATATAAAATGACTTCTTTTGGGTTCGTATCTCTTAGATCGCTTATTACGATAATTTTTTCATGGATAACAATATCTATAAACACAAGATTTGGTAGTTGTTTGCTTATTGCTAAACTTTCAACACTTAAATTGTCTTCATAAAATTGACCAAAATCAGATTCATCAATGAACCAAATTGATTTACCTTGAACAAAGCTAAAAGAGGTGTAATTTAAGTCCATATTTTCTTCATAATTGATATCGGTAACTGCGTATTTTGAAGAGAACATTGATAAAAATATAATCAAAGTTAAAAGAGAAAAAAACGAAAATATTGAGAAAGTCTTAAATGTTCTTTGTTCTAAATTTAGTAACTCATTCATTTTGTAAAGTCACCAACAAAAATAATCTCCTCTTCTAAAGTAATTCCAAATTTTGTTGATACTTTATCTTTTACGTATTGAACAAGATTAAATAATGATATAGCTTTTGCACCCTTTTCAGCTACAAAGAAATTAGCATGCTTTTCACTAACGCGGACACCATCAATTTTATAGCCTTTTAGACCAGCATTATCAATTAGTTCACCTGCATAATAATCACTAGTATTTTTAAACACACTACCCGCATTATAAATAGCTGCTGGTTGTGATTTTTTTCTCTTCTCATTAAAATCCGATAGATTTTTATTAATTATATTTTTATCGCCTTTTTCAACTGTAAGTGTTGCACTTAAAATTATTTTATTATCAAGATTTTTTGACTTTCTATATGAAAACTCTAGCTCTTCCTTTTTTAAAATTTCAATTTCAAATGTGTCCAAATTGAAACATCTAAGATCCTTCAATAACTCAGAAAATTCCCAACCATATGCACCAGCATTCATTTTTATTGCCCCACCAACTGTTCCTGGAATGCCAATCAAAAACTCAGCGTTAGATAGTGAATTGTCTTTAAAAAATCTTGAGAGTTTTGGTAAGAAAACTGACGAACCTACTTTTATTTCAAAATTATCTGATAATGTCAATTCTTCAAATTTAGGAGTAAGCACATTTCCATAAAATTCTTTGTCTGAAAATGCAACATTTGATCCTTTTCCTAAAATAATATTTTGTTTTCCTTTTATAATATTCTTTAGATCAGATAGCTCATCTTCAGATTCAATATTGATAAAGTTTTTACAAATTCCACCAAACCTATAAGTGGTTACTTCTGATAAATTTACACTATTAATATTCATTTAAATATTTTAATATTTTTGGACCAAGTAAGGTAATATCACCAGCTCCTAGTGTTAATACTATATCTCCATTTTGTACTTTTTTGGATAAATATTCAGGTACATACCTTATGGACTTTAAATACTTTATACTTTCTTCTTCAAAGTTTTTACTTGATATTCCTGGTATTGGAGACTCTCCAGCCGGATATATATCAGTTACAATTGCAAAATCTGCTAATTTTAGAGAATCTTTAAATGAATTAAAGTACTCCATCGTTCTTGTATACCTGTGAGGTTGAAATACAACGTAAAGTTTACTCTCAGTTTGCTTCTTTAATGCAGTTATAGTTGCTTCCATTTCTGTAGGATGATGACCATAATCATCGTAAATAAACACACCTTTAGATATTCCGATAAGTTCTATTCTTCTTTTTACACCTGCAAATGATTCAATTGCATTCAAAGAATCTTTAATTTCAATACCATTTAATAAAGCTAATATAATTGCACCTAGCATATTAGATTTAAAGTGGTCACCAATAATGTCTGACTTGATTTCATATTTGTTATTTTCATATATAAAGTTTCCAGGACTTTGCACTTTAAAGTCAGCTGATATATCTTTGCCATAACTTACGGGGTTTTTTAACTCCTTCATGGATTTAATATTTAGATCATCATTATTAATAACCAAATTATCCGTTACATTTTTCATGACTTTGTAGAAAGCATCTTTGTAATTATCAAGATTTTTAAAATAGTCTAAGTGGTCACTATCAACATTTAAAACTAATAGATCAGATATCTTAATTTTTTCAAAAGTGTTAAATGCCTCGTCGGTTTCTAAAATAAGTGGCTGATCAGGATCACCATAGTGTCCACCAATTCCATTAAAGGTTGTAATCCCACCATATAAGTAAGAAACGTTTACATTATTAAAATGAAATATGTGTGAAAGCAAAGCAGTTGTGGAAGTCTTGCCATGTGTTCCTGTTATTCCTATTATCTTATGATTTTTTGATAAATTTTTTAAATACTCTGGTCTTGACAAAACATTCTCTTTATCGTGAAAATCTTCAAATCTATCAGATTCGATTGGGATAGCACTTGAGTAAATATAAAGACTCTCAGGCTTATATGTAATTTCATCTAACGAATGTACGACTTTTATACCATCCTGATTTAATAGATTTGTTACGTATGATTTTCTTTGATCATAGCCAATGACATTATCACCTTTTTGTTTTAGATATTTAGATATAGAGCTCATACCGGAACCCCCAACACCTAAAATATAAATATTTTTATAACTCATTTGTTAATTTCATCAATGATTTTATTAACAATAAAATCATTGCCTATTTTTATGACATTATTTTTAGAGAATTCTTCAAATAAACTTTTATCAAGTTGCTCTAATTTCTTAAATTCATATTCTAAACTTTCATAATTTGGACACAATTTAGCAAATTTTGACTTAACTAAATATTTTGCGTTCATTGACTGGTGGTTAGATGTTGTGCCATGCTTGTATGGAATAAGTAGTAAAGGAATATTTACTAATACAGCTTCTAATACTCCTCCACCCGCTCTAGAGACTTGAAGGTCAATCGATGAATAAAAATCGGTCATATCTTTAATAAACTCTATTTGCTTATAATTTTCGAATTTTTTTGAATTATCAACATTATTTGGTCCAACGATGTGGATTATCTTAATATTTTTTAAAGTGTTGTTGCCTAAATATTTGTATATTAAAGAGTTTATTTCTTCGGACCCTTGGCTTCCACCCTGTACTCCGATTACTATTTCTTTATTATTAGTTGATTTGATATTTTGAATTTTTTTATCAACAATTGGTCCAGTGTTGTCTAAATTTGTTTGGTTTATATTTATTGTGTTTGGATAGGAAGTAAATTTATTACTTTTAAAATAGGATGCAATTTTATTACCAAGTCCAGCATAAATATTTTGTTCTTGTATGAAAAATTTTATTTTATGTCTCCAGCTCAAATACCCAGCCAAAAGTGCAATATATGATCCAGTAGTAAATAAGATTCCGCAATTATTTAAATCTATTTTCTTTTCAATAAGCCGAATGGATTTTATTATTTTTAGGATATTTAGCATATAACCAACCATGCCTATCTTTGATCTATATATATCTATTGAATGAACATCTACTTCTCTATCTTTAAAATATTGAGATCCTCTTTTATCTGTTACTACCTCTATTTTTCGTTTTTCTATGCCTCTTTGATGTAAATCATCAATCAAGTTAATTACCGGTAATACATGTCCCCCAGTACCAACACAAAAAAAGACTATTGTATTTTGTTTCATAATTTTGAATAACCAATTGCTAAACCGCCGAACAAAGCAACCATAGCACTACTACCGTAAGAAATAAATGGTAAGACAATACCTGTAATTGGTAATAAACCAACTGCACCTCCAAGATTAATTACTACTTGTATTAAGACCCATGCTCCTAATCCAGAAAATACAAGTTTTTTAAATTCACTTTCTGTTGATATTGCCAATCCAAACAATGAGATAATTAAAAGACCGAGAATAATTATAAAAATTACTAATCCTACAAATCCATATTCCTCACCAATAATGGATGCAATAAAATCTGTATGAGAATTTGGAAGCATTCCCCACCTAGCGCGAGATGTTCCAGGTCCTAAGCCAAACATCCCTCCAGAGCTTATGGCTATTCTGCTTTGATTTAATTGAAAGCAATCACCTAATAAATCTATGCCTTTATCACAATCTTTATTTATCCAGGTTAAAATTCTATTCCATCGATAGTTCCCGGAGATCGCAAGAAAATATAGTGGAACTACAGATAGAGACAAAATACCGACAGGAAATTTTAAATTAATTTTTGAGAACAAAATTTGTGCTAAAACTATTCCAAATATAGTTAGTGTTGTTCCGTAATCAGGTTGAAGATAAATAAAAAGACAACACATTAAAGGTAGGAACATTGCTCTTTTTAAATAAAATAAATCACTATATTTTGAATCAAGGTTTGATAATTGATAAGCTATCCACAAAATAATTAATGGTTTAGCTATTTCACTTGGTTGAAAATTGATTAATCCTAAGTCAACCCATCTTCGACTTCCTCCTCTAACTATTCCATAAGTTAAAACAAAAAAAAGTGATGTTGTTACAAATACAATTGAAAGATTTATTAATTTTTCCTGGATTGAAATATTTATTTTTTTCCCAATATTAAATATTACAATTCCAATTAAAACTGCAGCAATATGTCTTTTTATAAAGTAAAAATTATCGTTATATTGATTCATTCCTTGCACAGATGAAGCTGAAATATTTACTAAAACACCAAAAGTTACGAGAAACCAGATAGAAAATAGATTTAATCTTTGAAAAAATAAATAAGAAAACCTCAATTTTGTCCACCTTTTATATTTTTCACTATTGATTTAAAAAATTTTCCTCTTTCAATATAGTTTTCAAAATCATTAAAACTCGAACCTCCACAAGAAAATAGAACGGTTTCAAATATTTGAAAATCTTTTTTTACTATATCTTCTAGTTCAAAAATTGATTCAATAACTTCTACTTCACAATTAAATAAATTTTGATCCAGATTCATATCCTTAGGAATAATTATTTTTTTTATTTCATTTGATAATTTAAGTTCATTTGTAGGAATATTTTTTGTAATTCCATGCATAATAAGTAATGCGTTTTTAACTCTTTCACTCGCTGAGGATACAGAGTGAAAATTTGTAGACTTAGAGTCATTTATAAATCTTGTTCCATTGATAATTTCAACTTTTTCAAAACGATGTTCTGTAGTTGATTTATTTTTCAAGAATTTATAAGCATCTTCTATATTTAGATTTAATTTATCGATTAATTTAATGAATGCAATTGAGGTATCGAATGGATAATTTGAAAATTTGAGATCAAACTTTTTAGTTATATCTTTGTTTGATTTTTCTTCTGAGGGAATTCCTATTATATTTTCAAGTTTTACAGTAGACACTGTATTTGTTCCAATAATAAGATTATTTTTTGATTCCAAGAAAGACAATAATTTTATTTTTGAATTTTTATAATCTTCAAGGTCTTTATGCCAATCAAGATGATCCGAGTGAAAATTTAAAAATACACCAAAGTCTATTTTTAAATTTTTTGAATAAAAAAGTTGAAAACTTGAAAGTTCAACAATTGCATAAATTTTTTGATTTGATTCAAATTCAAGTGGTGAAACACCTACATTTCCACATGCAATAGATTCAATTCCATTTTCATTTAGAAAATCTGATAATAAATTAACAAAAGTTGTTTTACCGTTTGTTCCAGTAACGCCTATGAAAGTACCTTTGAATTTGTTTGAGAATAAATCAATATCAGTAATTACATTATTTTCAGGAAATTCTTGAAGTAATTTATGATCTGGTTTTATTCCAGGAGAGACGACTATTTCATTAACTTGCTTTAAATATGAATCTTTAAAAACTAATTCTTCACGAATATCTTTTAATAAATCAAGATTGTCATCATGAATCAAATACTCTTTGGATGTAGTATCGAAATATTTTTTGACAGATTGACCTGTATTACCATATCCAAGAATTAAAGATTTCACTTAATTTCCAAACAATACCCAGTCTCCATAAAATAGACCAAGCCCCATTACGATGAAAATTCCGTTGATTATCCAAAACCTTACAATAATAGTTGTCTCTGCCCAATTACTCATTTCAAAATGATGATGAATTGGTGTCATTTTAAAAATTCTTTTTTGTTTCAATTTATAAGAAGATACCTGAAGGATGACAGATAAGGCCTCAAATATATAAAGGAAGCAAAAAAAGAAAATTAAGCCATCGGCACCTAGCGATATTAAAATTATCGGAAACATAGCACCAATAAAATGAGACCCTACGTCTCCCATGATTATTTTTGCAGGATTTGTATTCCACCATAAAAAACCAAGAGTAGAACCAGCTAAAGCAGATATAAGTGTAGATAACTCAAGACCAACCATTTCATTATTCATAAAATTTATGTAATAATCTGGATGCCTAAAAATCCAAAAAGCAATAATTAAAATTCCTCCAAAAGAAACAGAGGATGAACCTGCTACAAGACCATCTAAACCATCTGTAAGATTTGTTGAATTAGTAATACCTACAATTAGAAAGACTATGAGGATCCACTTTAAAAATCCAACTTCAAAACCAAAACCGCTGAAAAAATAAAATGTTGATGAGTAATCTAGATTGTAAAAATATAAACTTACGAAAGAACCTACCAATATTTGTAAAAATATTTTATTTCTAGCTCTAAGGCCTAAATTTCTATTTTTTCTAACTTTCAAAAGATCATCAATTAATCCAACTGAAGCCATGAGTGTACCGAACAAAAGTAGATTTAAAATTACTGGATTAATTGATATCAATTCAATCTTAAATCCCTGACCAATTGTCCAAAAATTAATATGTGATAGAACATAGCCGGCATAAGTTCCTAAAATTATAAATACACCCCCCATTGTTGGCGTACCTTTTTTATGGTCATGAAAAACAACTTCCTCTTGAATTGGTTGACCAATATTTCTAGATTTAAAATAGTTAACTCCTATGGATGTTGACAAAATTACGAATAAGAAAGAAATTGCACCAGATACAATTATTGCAATCAAATTAAGCCTCCAATGGTCTCATTAATGAAATCGTTATCATTAAAAGGAATATGTGAATTGTTTATTTCTTGATACATTTCATGCCCTTTACCTAATACTAATAAAACTGAGTTTTCCTTGAGCTCATTAATTGCAGAAGTTATTGCTTCTTTTCTATCAAGAATTACATTAGTTTTAGATAAATCGCATCCTTTTAAAATATCATTTGATATTTGAATAGGATCTTCATTTCTTGGATTATCATTCGTTACTATTACACTGTCTGCTAATTTAGAAGCAGTTCCCATATGTTTTCTTTTTTCTTTATCTCTATTGCCTCCAGCCCCAAACAAAACAACAACCTTTGAAAAATAAGGATTCACATATTTAATAACTTGGGAAATTGATTCAGGAGTGTGAGCGTAATCTACAATTATTTTATTTGTTTTGAAATTAATCAAATCAAATCTTCCTTTTGGATTTTTCAGATTCGAAATATTGTCTATGATTTGATCTACATTTTTTATTTTTGAATAATATGCCATAGAAAAAGCAAGTAAAAAATTTTGATAAAAATTTGGACCAACGATATCTAATTCAAAATCGTATATTTTTTTATTAATTTCTATTTTCAAACTAGTTTTTGGATATGTCTTTTTTTCTAATATTTGTAAATCGGCTTGAGTGTCTGAGCTTATTTTAAAAGATGGTAAAGATGAATTTTGGGCAACTTTATTACCCCATTTATTATCTATATATACATACTTATCTGATAGCTGGTTTGAGAATAACTTTAATTTTGAATTAAAGTAATTTTCAATATTTATATGGTAATCAAAATGATCTTGAGATAGATTTGTAAAACCTGAGGTATTAAATCTAATGCCGTTAAATCTATCTTGATCTAAAGCATGTGATGAAGCTTCAAGAATTATATTATTGTATTTTTTAAAATCTGACTTACCGAGTAATTTAAGAATATTAAATAATTTAGGTGAGGTTAAGTGTTTTTCATTTGTAATTTCAGAAAATAATTCGTCTTCATTAGTTCCAATAAATAAACTTTCTGGTCCAAGTAATTCTTTAAGATAAGATCCTGTTGTTGTTTTCCCATTTGTTCCTGTAATGCCAAAGTACTTTTTTGATTCATAGTCATTACATAGGTAATTGTATGAATCGAGAAAAACTTCATTGTAATTTTTTGCTTTAATTACTTTATCATCATTCGAACTACAATTTAAAGATGTAATTACTAGCTTCACTTTCTTCTTAAGGGACTCATCCACATACTTGTCTAACTTATCTTTATCGTCATGATTAACAAATAATACTGACCCCTCCTCAACATCTAATGAGCTATTAACAAAATTTTTAATATCAATTTCAGTAAATTTTAATTCTGACAAATTAAGTTCACTCATTTTATTTATCCGGTACTAGGTTTCTTACAATATTCTTAAATATTGGTGCAGCTGTAGAACCACCTGTTACATACTCTGAAATCGGAGAGCCTATTGCACCCCATAAAATTACTGATCCAACTATTGGTCCTTCATTAGTCTCTATAAATCCAGTGAATGATGTATTAAAGCGATTATTTGAGTATCCAATTCCCTCCAGATATGTCCGACTAGTTCCTGTTTTACCACCTATTACATAACCATTCATTCTTAAAGACTTGCCTGTTCCATTGTCTCCCTCAACAACGTTAATAAGTAATTTTTTCAATCTGTTGGACAAGTCATAAGAAATGATTGATTTTTGATTTATATTCTGATCTAAATTTCTCAATAATGATAGTTGAATATCTTTACCACCATTTGCAATTATGCTGTACCCCTTAACCATTTGATACTGAGTTGTGTTTATAGAATAACCTATTGAAAGAGAACTGAGACAGGTTTTACATGTGTTATATTCTGTAAATGATCCTTTAGATTCTCCAGATAGCTCTACACCTGTTCTTGAACCAAACCCAAATTTTTTTAAAAATTCTTCAATATCTTCAATATTAGAACTATTGACAATTTTTATAGTTCCTACATTCGAAGATCTTTCTATGATTTCTTCTACTGTAAGATTTAGTGGTTCATGCTTTAAAAAATCTTTGAAGCATCCTTTAAAACCTTCATAATTATCATCACAAGATCCATCGATAATTTCTATCTCATCTTCGACTAAGTATGAATTATTCTCATCAACTATATCCGATTCTATTAATGATCCTATGGTAAATATTTTAAGTGCTGAACCAGGTTCGTAGTTTGCTCTCGCACTTATCAGGTCAATATCAAAATATTTATTATCTAAGGATGATGTCTCTGAAGAAATAAGAACTTCGCCTGTTAAAGAATTTGCAAAAACAACTGAACACTTAAAAGCTCCCGTATCGACCAATGCATCAATGCAGAGATTTTCAGTCAAATATTGTAATTCAGAGTCAATAGCAAGTACTAAATCTTCTCCATGTTTTGGTTGAATTGTCTTAATTTCACCTTGTGGAATTATTGCTCCATTTGGTGCTGATTCATACCTTAGCTCTCCATTCTGTCCCTGAAGAAAATTATCAAAATATAGTTCAAGCCCCTCTATTCCATTTCCGTCTGGATCAACTAGTCCTATTAGATTGGACATTGATTCATCATAAACATTTCTTTTATTAGATTGCTCTAAATGTACTCCTTTATAATTCCAAGACTTAATTTTTTGACCAGTTTCAAAATCAACATTACGTTTAAGATAAAAAAAGCCAGAATTTTCTGTAATTTCATTTAAAATTTTCTTCTCATCAATTCCTAATATTGGAGACAATACTTTAATGAGGCCTAAATCGTTTATCTCATTTGGTCTAATCGCTACATTGTAAGATTGAATGCTACTGGCCAATACGTTAAAATGTTTATCGTATATTGTTCCCCTTTTTGCTTCTAGAACCTCTACCCTTTCCCTGTAAGATAACGCTTGATCTTGAAAGTGATCAGATTCGATAAATTGTAAAGAATATACTGTTTGAATAAATAGAAACGAGCCAAACAATACAAAAGAAAATATCGTTAAGAATAAAAAATTTAATTTAAGTCTATTTCTGCTAAATCTCATCTGCTAAAACCCATTACAGTAGGACTCATTTCTTCAATGTCATTAAGTTTGTATGGGGTTTCAAGATCTAGGTTCAAGTTATTAACCCTAAGCCTGACATATGAATTCAATTTGGATAAGTTTTCAATATTTTCAAATGAGTATTTCTTAATATATTCAACATTTATATTTGCTCTTGAGTGTTCGAGTTCTACAATTTCAGCATTAATTGATGAAAGTTCATTTGAAATTTCATTTATTTTTATATTTATAAAAAGTGAAAAAATAACAGATATTGATAAGAGTAAATATATCAATCGAAAAATATATTTTTTTCTCATATTTTAATCACATACCTTAATGTTGCAGATTTTGCCCTTGAATTAGTTTCTATTTCTTTATTGCTGGGGTAATATTTTTTTTTGTTTGGAAATTTAAAACTTTCTACATTGTTACAAACGCATATTGCTATTGAAGGATCACAAGTACAACCAATGGTTAACTCGTTCATAAAATTTTTAACAATTTTATCTTCAAGGGAATGATAAGAAATACAAACTATCACTCCATTTTTTGAAATTACATCTTTTATACTATTTAATGACTTTCTCAACTCATCTAACTCGTCATTAACTTGAATTCTTATTGCTTGAAAAATTCTTCGAATACTTTTCTCAATATAAATGGGATTCTGTTTTGGTAAAGAATCTTTAATAAGTTTTACCAAATCCTTTGTTTTGTAAACTGGCCGATTTTCTACTATTTTTTTTGCAATTAAACTTGAATATCTTTCCTCTCCATATTTTTGAAAAACTAACTTTAATTCTTCATACGAAAAAGAATTCAGAATATTTTCTGCAGTTACAGATTCTTGTTGATTCATTCTCATATCTAAATCAGAATCAATTGAATATGAAAACCCTCTAGATGGTGTATCTATTTGATGACTTGAAACTCCAAGATCATAAAGAATTCCACTTATTGGAGTAAATGAATTCTTTACTAAATAATCGTAGATTTCTGAAAAGTTTAACAGAACTACATTGTGTTTATTCTTTTTATTTGCAACCGAATCAATATCTCGATCAAAACCAATCGCATTAAATCTTTTTTCTGAATCAATAAATTCGAAATGAGAACCATCGCCGTAAGTTGCATCAATAAAATAACCCTCGGGAACATCTTTTAGTAAAGAAGAGATTTCTTCTTTCATAACGCCAACATGTGGCATGTACCCAACCCTGTTACTGTTCATACCCAGCTCTCTAGAACTGGCACCAATTGGAAAGTTGGGCGGAGTAAGGGTGTTCCAATTTAGTTGTCTAGAGAGCTGGCTATGAACTTATCCTTTCACTTCGTTAATATTTGCAAATTCATGATCTGCTTCATTTTGAATTTTTTTCCAAACCTTTGATGACCAAATTTCAATTGTGTTTCCAGTACCTGTAACAGTAACGTCACCATTAATAGGTATACCGCTGTAATCTCTTAAGTTTTCAGGAATTTGAATCCTTCCAGCTGAATCAAGCTTTGAGTCAACAGCGCCACTAAATATAGCTCTTCTTAGTTGACGTGATGATTTTTCAGTTACAGGAAGATCAGCCATTCTTTCCGAGAGAAGTGACCAACTTTTCTTTGTAAGTATCTGTAGACAGTTATCTTGTCCCTTGGTGACTACACAGCCCTGTTGGAGCTCTCTTCTAAACTTCGATGGAATAACTACTCTACCCTTCGAGTCCATTGTGTGTTGATACTCACCAAGGAACACTTTTATCCGCCTTTCGTGCCTTGAACCACTTTGTGTCATTATATGACACTATATGACACTTTGCAACACAATTTAACAAAAAATTTTTTATGCTGAAATTAGAAACTCTTTCCACTCTGGATCAGGGTTAGAGCCAATAATTGTTTTAATCCAAAAATTACCTTCTGGCTTTAAAGGTGCTTGAACTAGCTTTAATATTGTTTGATTTAAATACTTATCTGCTTTTATAAGGTTACATTTTTTACAACATGCAACAACATTCTGCCATTCATGCTGTCCTCCTTTTGATTTTGGAATAATATGATCAATTGACTCTGCTTGATTACCACAATATTGACAAATATATTTATCTCGTATAAAAATATTCTCCCGATTTAAAGCAACTCTTCTGGCATACGGTGCTTTAACATAATAATTCAAGGCAGCAACTTTTGGAATAGTCATTGTTGAAGACTCAGATCTTATTTCAAAATTTGAATTTTTTATGACATTTATTTTGTTGGATAGTAAAAGTGATATTGATCTCTTGGCTGATGCAATAGAAAGTGGCTGATAAGTTGCATTAAGTATCAACGTTCTATGATTTTCAAAATTGTTCATAATTAGATTTTAGAAGAGAAAAAGTGATTACGCTTGTAACTGTTGAGATTGGATATCATCTTCAACTCTTGTTAAAAGATTTAAGAATCTCTCTTTATCAAGTTCGAACTTCGAAATATCTTCTTCAACTTCTTTAGCAACAAAATCAATAGTTTCAAAAAATGCCAACTGTCCTTGTTTTAGAGCGTCAAAAACTTCGTTTTCCTCTACTGAATAGATTGTTTCTCCATCAGAAATAAGTTTTGTTTTTGATAACTGATCTTGTAAATCACCATTTCTAGTTAAATACCTCCATGCACGTCTTACTCTTTGAATGCTCATTCCATTATCTAATAATGTTTTGATTACTTTAAGTGAGACTATATCTCTAAATGAATATAGTTTTGGAACTCCTGGCTTACCGAAAGAAGACTGAATACTTGGAGAAACTAATTTAACTTTGTCCCAATACCTTAGTTGATGAGATGTGCATCCTGATAAATAGCATGCTTGTTTAGATGTAAACGCGTCTATCTTCAATCCCTTACTCCTTATTAAAATCAGACGTATTATTAAATTTAATTAATACTATTTGTTTTGTCTAGAGGTATCTTTGTTTCTTACCAATTTATAGATTTGTTTAAAATTCCACTCCTGAATATTTTCAGCATTAAGTAGCGATCTAGTGTTGGTGACAAAAACATATCCTGACAGGGCCATTACTACAAATCCAACAACTGCAAATGCAGCTTGTATTGTATAAGTTCCAATCATTGTGAAAAATCCAAGAATAAAAGTTAAGAATGAAATTGATATTCTAGCTCTTGAAAAATTTGATAATGTTAAATTCTCAACAGCTTTCTCAAGTTTTGGATCATCTTTAGACAGACCCAATTCAATTTGCTTTAATATTTCTTCTTCTTTTTTATTCAAACCCATATGAAGATTTTAATATATTCTGAAACTACTCTGTAATAAAGATGAATATATTTTTAAGGCATGGAGAAGTTAAAAATCCTAAAGATATTTTATATTACAATATACCTGGTTATGAACTTTCAGAATTCGGCAAGTCTCAAGCTGAATATTCTGCTGACGTTTTATTAAAAGATTTTAAAATAGAACAGATTATTTCCTCACCACTCCTCAGAGCTAGACAGACATCTGAAATAGTAAGCAATAAATTAAAAATGGAATTTTCTATATCTGAGAAGATAACGGAATGGGATGGATTGTTAAATTGGAAAGGTTATACATTTGATGAAATTAGTGAAACTAATGAATATTTAATCTACAACGATGATCCGACTGAACTTAGTACCAATGAAACTTTTTTTGAAACATTTCAAAGAGTTGAGGAGTTGTACAGCAATAACAAGCATACATTATTTGTGACACACCAAGACACAATTAGGTCGTTCATGTTTTATAAATTAAGGTCTGAAAAATTTAACCAAGATAAACCGGGCCATTGTGAATTACAATATATTGAAAATGAAACTCTTAAAAAATATACTAACCCAGTCTAGGTAAGTATATTATAAAGTATTATTAAAAAAATTCCAAAAAATGAGCAAAAACTAATTACACCAACCAATGGTTCTATTGTTCTTAATATTTTTGAGTTGACTTTTTCAAGATAATATAAAACTAAATACTTACTTCCGAGAAAAGATAGGAACCCTGCAGCGATGAAATATACAAAACTAAATAACGATAACCATGGATTTACAAAATTCATCTTATATTACAATAATCATGCATATGGTATTTAGTAAAAAATTTAAATTTATTGTCTATTTTGTCGTGATTCTTTTGTCAATTTATATAGGTTACGTATTGGGGATTACTTTTTGTTCACAAAATTGTCAAACTACAATTTTTATTAACATTTTATTAACTAATGCCGTTATGGTAGGGGGTGTTTTTACACTTGTTAGGTTATCCGAAAAATCAATTACAGAATGGAATGATGATAATTACTATGAAAAAGATTGAATTACTTTAATTAATTTTTTCATATTTTTAGAATCAATATCCTTATGTAAAACAAACCTAACAACTTTTTCTCTCAGATAACCTGCTTTAATTTTGCTTTCCAATAACCTTGCTAAAAACTTATCTGAATTTTCAAGAGATTCAAATTCTAGTAAGACCATATTTGTCTCTTTATAAACAACTGAATCCAAACCATCAATCTTATCTTTATTAATTGTTAATTCATCATAGATTTTTCTAGCTTTTTTATGATCTTCTAATAAATTTTCCCTATTAATTAATGCAAATTTAGCTGCAGATGCAATAATTCCAACTTGCCTCATCCCCCCTCCTATCTTTTTTCTATATTCACGGGAATCATTTATAAAACTTTTTGTTCCAAGAAGTATTGAACCTATTGGAGCTCCAAGTCCTTTTGAAAAGCAAAAAGTTAAACTGTCACAGAATTCTCCATAATTAGATTGTGTATCTTTTTCTAAAATTGCATGCCAAACACGAGCACCATCTACATGAAGTTTTAAATTATTTGAGGAAGTGTATTCATATAGTTTTTGTATATCCTCAAAAGGAATAATAGATCCCCCTGATGATAAATGAGTATTCTCAATTGCGACAGTAGATATATTTGGTTTATGATATAAAGATTTCTTAATTTGAGTTTCTAAGTCCTCTAAATCTAAATTACCATCTTTATGCTGAACATTTCTAAATTGAATTCTTGACAAAAATGATGCTGCACCATGTTCATAGTTTTGAATGTGAGAATCAGAAGTTGTAATTACCTCATCGCCTGGGTTGGTATGGTTAAGCAAAGATATTTGATTACCCATTAGACCAGACGTTACAAATAAGCCAGCTTCAAACCCGAGAAGGTTAGCAGTAAATTCTTCAAGTTCATTAACTGTTGGATCTTCTTTATACTCATCGTCTCCAACTTTTGCTGTAATTATATGTTCAAGCATCTCTTTTGAGGGCTTAGTTACGGTATCAGACCTTATGTCAATCATTTTTTAATTCAAGCACTGTTTCTCAATCTCATCAATTTGTTTATTAAATGATTTTTTTTCAGAAAGTACATAAATTATTTCAAAGTTTTCTTGACTAATTGTTTTACCATCGAAGCTGAGATCCTTTGTGCAATAACTTACGTTCAATTCTTTTGATTTAGCTTTAGAATGAACTTCTATTTTTTTTAGTAAATTAATTATGTCTCCCTCCCATTGGTTGGTCCCTAAACCATATTTAAGGGCTAGGGCATTTAATTTTTGTGATGAACCACCAATAACTAAATTTACGTTATTCTCTTCATAATTTTTATTAGCAATTATTTTTTTGATGACTTCTTCAATATTGTTGTCATAAATATCTTTTTGTATTTCATATTTATCATCACCAATGCCAATACCTAGATTAAAATTTTTAATTTCCATAAGAGGATTTATATAATTTTCCATTAACTCATTTATTTCTCTTCTTCTAATATTTAATACCATTGACCCTATTTTGAAATTTCTTTCATAGTTATCTAATTTCGATAATGCATCCATTATTTTGTAAACAGGAAGTTTCTTTATCTCTGGATTTATGCTGTGATCAAAAACATAAACTGTTTTGATTTCTAAATAATTTAATTTATCGATTTTTTTTTGGTATCCCTCCTCAAAGAAAGAACCATTCAAAAGTATTGAGTTATTATTCACTATTTAAAGCTAATAATGCTGCACCTAACATCCCAGAATCTTCACGGGCTTTGCTTAATTTAATTTTTGGAAAATTTCTGTTAGGGAATTCAAAGTTTTTACTAATGTAGTCATCAATTAATGGAACAAAATCATATGGGCTTTTAGTCATGCTGCCACCAATAACAAATATATCATTATCGAACAGCTCAAATAAGGAAATTAAAGCATTTGAAGTATTTTGTATTATTTCATCTCTCGCATACTTTTCGTAATCTTCAAGATCAATTGATCGATCAAATAATAGAGAGCCAACTTTTTCTTCATAAAAAATATTAGATAATTTTGTTTCTTTGTTTATTTTGTATAATTCCTGACACTTTTTTGTCCAAGCTTTTGCAGATATAACATCTTCTAAATAGGATTTTTCATTAATCAAGATACGTCCTATTTCACCCGCATTTCCACTTCCTTTAAATATTTCTGAATTATATATTATCCCCCCTCCTACTCCAGTACCAAATGTAAGCATTATCAAATTTTTATAATCATTTTTGAAATGTGATAAATATTCAGAATATGCAGCTAAGTTTCCATCATTCTCTAAGTAAATTTTTTTCTCTTTAGCAAATCCAAGTTTTTTAAAATCGATAGAAAATTTCATATTTGTACCATATTTAAAAATATGATTATCGTTATCCACAAAACCTGGCATGCCGAGTGAAACTTTGTGAGTTACATCAGAGAATCTATCATGGATTTCTTCAATTAATGAAATGAAAGTATCTTCTCTTTTTGGGGTATCTTCTATAAATTTTTCTTGAATTTTAAGTTTTTCATCGACAAGTCCACCTTTAATTGTCGTTCCACCAACATCGAATGCTAAAACCTTCATATTTTTAATGATTCTAAATCTAAATAGCTACTAGTTGAACGAAAATATCCAATATTAATACATTTTGTACTTCCAAGTATCCATTCATATGCTTTTGGTTGATGTACATCTCCAAATAATGAAAATTTTGGCTTTTTGTCTTCTATAAATGTCTTTAAACTTTCCCACCCTTGTTCTTTTTTATTTGTAATAACATCCGTTATCAATTCATCAATAAAAGGAGGTGCATGAGTACATATAATGTCTACATTTCCTAATTTTTCTAATTTAGTTTTAAACTCTTCTTCTGAAATTTCTCCTCTTGCATTTATTGGTGTTGGAACTCCTCCACCGGCAAAACCAAGTTTAATGTTTTTATAATCAAGGACTTTTCCATCAATATTTATAACATTTTTTGTTTTAGTTTCTTCAAGTATTTCAAGACTATCTACATTGCCGGGTATCAAAAATACTTCAAAATTTTTAAGTATATTAAATACCTCTTCGTACTGCTTGTATATTGAATCTTGTATTTTTTGCTGTTTTAATTCCCTATCTTTTGAAAATAATTGTTCCCACATTTTTTTTCTTTTAGAAAAATCATGTTTTTTTCTCAGCTGAATTAACTCATTTACATTTTCTTCTCCAAAGACATCTTTTGCGATACCATCTCCATTTCTGTAATCTATCCAGTTGATTAAATCGCCCAAAATTACCAATGGTCCCTTGTCTTTGGGCAATGTACTTAGGGATTCTAATCCATGATGAATATCTGATATAAAAATCATTATTAATTTATGAGGTAACCGCTCCTGAATCAGCTCCTGAAACTAATTTTGAGTATTTACTTAAAACTCCAGATTTGTATCTTGGTTCAGGAAGTTTATAGGACTCAAACCTTTTTGTAATTTCAGATTCTGTCAATTCCAAATTCAACTCTCTTTTTGATAAATTCAAATTTATTTGATCACCATTTTGACATATTGCAATAGGTCCTAGATCGAAACTTTCTGGTGTTACGTGGCCAATACATAAACCAGTAGTTCCACCCGAAAATCGACCATCAGTAATCAACAGGACATCTTTTCCTAAACCTGCACCTTTTATTGCAGCTGTAATTTGAAGCATTTCTCTCATACCTGGACCACCTTTTGGCCCCTCGTTTCTAATTACAACGACATCTCCTTTTTCAATCTTGTTATTGAATAACGCATCTAAAGCATCCTGTTCACTTTCAAAAACATTTGCAGGGCCAGAAAATTCATTTACTTCAATACCCGCTGTCTTTACAACAGATCCGTTTGGTGAAAGTGTCCCATTTAAAATAGCTATTCCTCCTTCTTTTGAAATTGGATTGTTTGGGAACGAAACTACATCTTGATTTTTTGGAATATCAATATTTTCTAAATTTTCACCAACAGTTTTTCCAGTTACTGTTAAACAGTTAGGATCAATAAGTTTATTCTCAAGAAGGATTTTAGATACTACTGGAACTCCTCCAATTTTGTCTAGATCAACCATGTGATATTTTCCAAACGGTTTCATATCTGCAAGATGTGGAACTGATTTACCAAGCTCATCAAAAGTATTTAGGTCAAGATTAATTTTTGCTTCATAGGATATAGCTAACAAATGCAATACTGCGTTTGTGCTGCCTCCAAGGGCTAATACTGTTGTGATTGCATTTTTAAAAGCCTCTAAGGTCATGATGTCTCTTGGTTTTATATCTTCTTTCAATAAATAGTTTAATTTCAAACCTGACTCTTTTGCTGCTGTTCTTAACCTTTGATCCTCAGCTGGGATTGAAGCAGTACCAGGTAAACTCATCCCAATAGCCTCTCCTACAGAAGCCATTGTGTTAGCTGTAAACATCCCTGCGCAAGAGCCTTGTCCTGGACAGGCATTACATTCTATTTCATACAACTCTTCTTCGCTAATTATCCCTTTTTCGAAAGCACCAATTCCCTCAAAAACATCCACAATAGATATATCTTTTCCTTTGTAGACTCCCGGAAGGCTACTTCCACCGTATAAAAAAATTGCTGGTCTATTTATTCTTGCTGATGCCATCAACATTCCTGGTAGTGATTTATCGCATCCTGCAATTGTTACCATTCCATCGAACCTTTCTGCATGCATAACCAGCTCTACAGAATCTGCAATGACCTCCCTTGAAACCAATGAAGCCCTCATGCCCTCATGCCCCATTGATATTCCATCTGAAACAGCTATTGTAGAAAAAATCAATCCAGCTGAATCAGTACCATTTACTCCCTCTTTTGCGTAAATTGATAATTCTGGTCCAGTAAGATTACATGGAGTAACTTCATTTCCAGCAGAGACAATTCCAACTTGAAACTTATTGAAGTCATCGTCTTGTAAACCTACGGCTCTGAGCATCGCTCGTGCAGCAGATTTTTCAACTCCTTGTGTTACGTCATCAGAAAATTTAACCATAAATTAAGAATAGATAAAATATACTACAAAATCACTTAATTAAAAGGTCGAATTCATGAATAACATTTTGTGAAACCTCTCTTTTGTAGAATGATTCTTTGTTTATTGTTTTTAATCTATCAATTCTCCATAAGGCCCAAACAGAATATAACCGTATTATTTCACTATCTGAATAAAGCAATTGATTAAATAACTCATAGCTGTTTGGTAAAGGATTATTTGCAAGTGCAATTATTGCGTTTCTTTTCAAGTAATCTGCATCTTTCTTTGGAACGTAAAACCATGAGAATTTTGAAATTAGTTCATGATTGTCCATATTTATTATTTCAATAAGATCAACTTCGAATGTTTTATTAATATTGATTAATTTATTCTGTCCTGGAGGACATGATAAAAGACAATCATCACATCCATAAAACCTATTTGCAATTTTGATTCTTATTTCATGAGGAATTATTTTTGGAGATTGCAACCAATAAGATATACACTTATTTGAATCAATTTGATATTCGTTATCAATCGCACCGGTTGGGCATGAAATTTGACACATATTACAGTTACCACATGAATATGATGCTTCACTTGGTGATTTAAAATCTTTTTCAACATATAAGTTGCCAATTAACTGCCATGGCCCCACAGTAGGAGTCAACATCATTGAACTTTTACCTTGCCAACCCATTCCAGACTTTTCAAAAAATAACCTGTCATAGTGACTTGGATTATCGATAAATGCATGAGTTTTTATATTTAGATCATCAAAATGATTCTTCAAAATATTAATAAATTGTTTAATTGGCTCGTAATAGTCCTTAACAGCAAATCTTGCTATGGAACCTTTACCTAAAGGACTTGCAATACTTGTTTTATAATTTTCCCCGTAATTAAAACTGATAATAATACAAGATTTTGCCCACTTAAATTTATCTCCTAGCCCAGAATAATCAGGATTAGAAAAGGTAAATTTCATATCAGCATGTTTGTTTTCATTTTTGACGTGTTTTATTTCCTCTGATTTATTAACAAGTGAAGGCAAACTCACAGTTGATACACTCATATATTCGGGAACATCAATATTGTGTTTATTTAAATAATTAATTAAATTTATGTCTTTCATTTTTATAAGGTTTAACTATAGTTATTTGTAATGAAAAAAAGTGTAAATTTAATTTCTTTACTAGTATTAGTGCTTATGTAGCGCTCTTTTACTAGTATTGAGCGCCTCCCCAAAATAGGGAGGTTTTTTTTTGAAAGAAATGATATGAGTGAAGAAAAATTAAGTGGAGCTGAGCTTGTTGTAAGAAGTTTAGAGTACATGAATATATCAACTATTTTTGGTTTACCTGGTGGTGCAATATTACCTGCCTATGATCCGCTATATGACAGTCCAATAAGACATATCTTGGCCAGACATGAACAAGGGTCTGGACATATGGCAGAGGGATATGCACAAGCAACAGGTGAATTAGGAGTTGTAATTGCTACTTCTGGCCCAGGTGCAACTAACTTGATTACCCCACTTACAAATGCTCTGATGGACTCTACTCCTCTTCTAGCAATAACTGGTCAAGTAGCTTCCGAAGCAATTGGTAATGACGCTTTCCAGGAAGCGTACACTGTTGGATTGACTATGGCTGCAACAAAACATAACTACTTGATAACTAGTGCAGAAGAGATACCACAAGTGTTACTTGAAGCAAAACATATTGCTACGACTGGAAGACCTGGCCCTGTTCTTGTTGATATACCAAAAGACATATTAAATCAAAAAGTTGAATGGATCGAGCCTAAATTAATAGAAATGCCAGGATACAAGCCAACATTAGAACCAAATCCAAAAATGATTAGTCAAGCAGCTGAATTAATAAAACAATCAAAAAAACCAATTCTTTATGTAGGTGGCGGAATTATTCATTCCAAAGCAAATCAAGAGTTATTTGAACTGGCAACGAAATTTAAAATTCCAGTTGTAACAACATTGATGGGAAGAGGTGCATTCCCAGATGGAAATGAACTATGTTTTGAAATGCCAGGAATGCATGGTAACTATACAGCGACTACATCAATTCAAAAATCAGATCTCTTAATTGCTATTGGTGTGAGGTTTGATGATAGAGTTACTGCAAATCCAAAATTCTTTGCTCAAAATGCAAAAGTCATTCATGCAGATATTGACCCTGCAGAAATTGGAAAGATTAGAGAGCCTGAAGTTCCAATAGTTGGAGATGCAAAAAGTGTAATAACTGGATTAATTGAAAAATTAGCTGATACAGATTTAAATACATCAGATTGGCTTGATGAACTAAATCAAATGAAAAAGGAATATCCTCTTTCATATAATCAAGAAGAAAAAGGGCCTTTAAAAGTTCCTTTTGTATTAGAAGAGTTACAAAAACTAGCCGACGATGATGCAATTGTTGTTTCAGGGGTTGGTCAACATCAAATGTGGATATCACAACATTGGAATTTTACGTCACCCAATACCTGGTTAAATTCTGGTGGTTTAGGAACAATGGGTTATTCCTTACCTGCAGCTATTGGTGCAAAAGCTGCCTATCCAGATCGTCAAATTTTAGCTTTAGATGGTGATGGATGTTTCCAAATGACATGTCAAGAATTGATCACCGCTTCAACTGAAAATATTCCTATAAAAATTGTTGTCTTTAACAATGGAAATCATGGAATGGTTAGACAATGGCAAAAAATATTTTATAAAAATAGATTCTCTGCTTCAGAATTAACACACCATACGCCTGACTATGTTGCCCTCGCAGAATCAATGGGGGCTACAGGATTAAGAATGATTGAAAAATCTGATGTAAAAAAAGTTTTTGAAAAAATGTTAGAAATTGATGACAAACCTGTCCTTGTAGAGTGCATAGTTGATCCAGAAGATATGGTTTTCCCTATGGTTCCAGCAGGAGGAAGTAACGATGTTGTTATTCTAAATGAGGATGATCTAAAGAAATTATGAGTGAGAGAATATTAAGCGTACTCGTTGAAGATAAACCAGGTGTATTAGCTCGAGTTGCCTCAACGATATCTAGAAGAGGGTTTAATATAAACTCTTTAGCAGTAGGACCAACAAATATTGAAGGTAGATCAAAAATGACAATTGTTACTGAACTTGAATCAGTTGAACAAGTCAAAAAACAGTTGAACAAATTAATTAATGTAATAAAGATTGTTGAACTTGACCCTGATAATACTATTGAATCTGAGGTCCTTTTATTAAAGGTTTCAATAAACAAAGATACTCAAACTTCTGTGATTGAAAAAGCATCCTTATCAGGAGCAAAATCAGTAGATGTTGGACAAGACTATGCTGTTTTTGAAATGACTGGTTCTTCAAAAGACCTTGATAAGTTAGAAAATTTATTGAAGCCTTTCGGGATAATAGAAATGATAAGAGGTGGCCGAATAGCCATACAAACAAAACTATAGGAGAAGTTATGTCAGCAAAAATTATATATGATGACTCAATTGATGTTGAGCTTATTAAATTAAAAAAAGTTAGTGTAATTGGATTTGGTAGTCAAGGCCATGCGCATGCTTTGAATCTACATGATTCGGGTGTTGATGTAACAGTTGGTCTAAGAGAGGAATCAAATTCTTTCGATAGAGCAAAAAAAATGGGTTTAAAAGTAGAAAATCTTGAGAATGCTACAAAGAATGCAGACGTCGTAATGCTTTTATTACCTGATCAACTTATGGCGGATGTATATGAAAAAGATATAGCCCCATTTATGAAAGAGAGCTCGACTTTGTTTTTTGCACATGGATTTAATATACATTTTGGTGAGATTGTACCTCGTGAAGATATTTCAATAGCAATGATTGCTCCAAAAGGTCCAGGCCATTTATTGAGAAGAACTTATGAAGAAGGATCTGGTATGCCTTGTTTAGTTGCGGTCGAAAAAGATTTAAATGATAACACAAAAGATTTGGCCTTATCTTATGCGTCGGCAATAGGTGGAGGAAGAGCAGGAGTATTAAGCACAACATTTAAAGAAGAAACTGAAACAGATTTATTTGGTGAGCAAGTTGTTTTATGTGGTGGTTTGACTGAGTTGATACGTAATGGATTTGAAACATTAGTGGAAGCTGGATATCAACCTGAAAGTGCTTATTTTGAAACATTACATGAAGTCAAGCTGATAGTAGACCTAATGTATGAAGGTGGGTTTGAATGGATGAGACACTCCATATCAGATACGGCAGAGTATGGTGACTTCTCAAGAGGCTCAAGAATAATTACAGATGAAACTAAGAAGGAAATGAAAAAAGTGTTGGAAGAAATTCAATCTGGAGCTTTTGCAAAAGAATGGATGTCTCAAGCTCGAGAAGGTTCTCCCTATCTTAAACAAGAACGTGAAAAGGCATCAAAACATCAAATTGAAAATATTGGTAAAGAATTAAGAAATATGATGCCTTTTTTAGATGCTAAAGATATCAAAAAAGATATATGAGTTCTGACCAGTTAATTATTTTTGACACCACCTTAAGAGATGGTGAACAAAGCCCGGGAATTGCTCTTACGCCATCTGAAAAACTCCTAATTGCTCAACAATTAGAGAAACTAAAAGTTGATGTTATAGAGGCTGGTTTTGCTGCTTCCTCCCCCGGGGATTGGGAAGGAGTTAATCTCATTGCAAATAATATCGAAAATTCAACTATTGCCTCTCTAGCTAGGTGTATTCAAGAAGATATTGAACAAGCTCATGAAGCAATAAAAGTTGCAAAGAAGTCAAGAATACACGTATTTACCTCTACTTCTGATATTCACATGGAACACATGCTCAGAAAAACAAAAGAAGAAGTGTTGAAAGATGCTAAGGAGTCGGTAAGATTTGCCAAGAAACTTTGTGAAGATATCGAGTTTTCAGCGCAAGATGCAACAAGAACAGACCATGATTTTTTAATAGAGATATTAAAAGTTGCTGTTGAAGAAGGTGCAACCACAATAAATGTTCCTGACACTGTTGGGTATGCGACACCTAGTGATTATCTTGAACTATTGAAAAAAGTTTACAGTGAAGTCAGAGGAAAAAATGAGGATGTAATCATCTCGACACATTGTCACAATGACTTAGGGCTTGCAGTTGCAAACTCATTAACAGCTATAAATGCTGGGGCGAGACAAATTGAAGGTGCGATAAATGGAATTGGAGAAAGAGCAGGTAATACATCTACTGAAGAAATAATCATGGCAGTCAAAACCAGACAGGATCAATATGGTGTTGAAATAAATGCTGAAACTACAGAAATTTCAGAAACGTCGAGACTTGTTTCAAAACTAACTGGATACCCAGTTCAATACAACAAAGCAGTCGTAGGAAGAAATGCTTTTAGTCATGAATCAGGAATACATCAGCATGGTTATTTGAGAAATACAATGACATATGAAATTATGACTCCTGATTCAGTTGGACAAGAGTCAAAAATAGTACTTGGTAAACATTCTGGTAGAGCTGGTTTTAAAGACGCTTTAGAAAAACTTGAAATTGATATTGATGAAGAAACATTCAATATAAGTTTTGAAAAATTTAAAAAGCTAGCAGATAGAAAGGGTGAAATTGTAGAAAATGAACTTCGAGCAATTATTGGTCAAGTTGAAATCAATGAAGCGCCAGTGAAACTTGTATCTGTATCAGTAAACAGTAAGGACCAATTTGCATCAGCAAAAATTACTTTAAGTGTTAATGGTGAAAATAAAACACAAGAAGCTGAAGGTGATGGAATGATTCATGCAGCATTCAAAGCTGTAAAAGAAATATTACAGTCTGAGGCTGTATTAATAGACTATAGAGTTGAGAGTATAACTAAAGGAGCTGATGCTACAGCTGAAATTGTAACTATTATAAATGATGGACACAATCTGAAACAAGGAAGAGCTGTATCAACTGATGTGGTACAGGGCTCAGTTGAATCTTTTTTGAATGCATTGAATAGGTAGTATGAAAAAATATAAGATATCAATTATTGGTGGAGATGGTACTGGACCAGAAGTTGTTGATGAAGCAATTAAAGTTTTGGAACATACAAAATCAAAATTTAATGTTGAATTTGATTTTGTTAAAAATGATTTGGGTGGAGATAGGTATTTAAAATCAGGAGATCTAGTAACAGACTTAGACATCGAACAACTTGGTAATAGTGATTCAATACTTTTAGGAGCTATAGGGCATCCGGACGTTAAACCTGGAATTCTTGAACAAGGAATACTTTTGAAATTACGTAAAGAATTTGACCAGTACATAAATCTTAGACCAGTTGTTTTATATGAAGGAGTTGAAACACCACTAGCAAATAAAACCCCAGATGATATCAATTTTGTTGTTGTACGTGAAAATACAGAAGGTTTATACGCTGGTGCCGGTGGCTATATTCACTATGGAACAGATAAAGAAGTAGCAACTCAAGAATCTATAAACACACGTAGCGCCATACAAAGATGTATTGAGTATGCTTTTGAATTTACAAGTAAAAATAATAGAAAAAAGATAACACTCTGTGCTAAAACAAATGTTTTGACATATGCTCATGATTTATGGGAAAGAGTGTTCTATGAGGTTGCAGAAACATATCCAGATATAGAAACGGACTATGGCCACGTTGATGCAGTTTGTATGTGGATGGTAAAAAATCCAGAGTGGTTTGATGTGATAGTAACAGATAATATGTTTGGAGATATTATCACAGACTTGGGTGCAATGATACAAGGAGGAATGGGTATTGCTGCAGGCGGTAACATTAATCCAAATGGAGTTTCAATGTTCGAGCCAATTGGAGGATCGGCTCCAAAATACACAGGTAAGAATGTGATAAATCCCCTTGCCTGCATTGCTGCTGCTTCAATGATGCTTGATGTTTTAGGTGAAAAAGAATATGCCAAGGAAATAGAAAAATCAATTATAAAAACTGCTCAGAATCTTGATTCTCTATCTGCTGGAAAAATGGGTATGAGTACCTCAGAGGTCGGAGACATGGTAAAAGAACTTATAATGACTAATGGAGAATGAAAAAACTTATCTCCAAAATTTAATACTAAATAGAAGAATCGTGAGAAACTACATTGATTCAGACAAGCCTTATCCCGACCTATCTGAAATATCAAAACTAACAATAAAAATTCCTACTGCTGGTTTTTCAAGAGGGATAGAAATTATCTCAGTAGAAGACAAAAAAAATATTCAAAAATTAGCAATTTTTGCAAATGAAATAAATTACTTAGATAAAGGGTTTAGTAAATGGATATCTAATTCAAAAGCAATTTTTTTAATTTTGATAAACGAAGAAGCTTATCATGAAAGATATAAAATGATGGATAAAGAAAATGAAACTAACTCTACAAATTGGAGTGTCCCATATTGGTATGTTGATGCTGGGGCTGCAATGATGAACTGTATGTTATTAATCGATGAGACTGGATTGAAGAGTGGGTTTTTAGGTTCGCATAATATGGATATACCTAATATCAAGTCTCTATTAAATATTCCAGAAGAAATAAACATATTAGGCTTTGTAACAGCAGGTATTGAAGATTCTTCAAAGATGGTTAAAAAAAGTAAAATTTACAAGAAAAAACTAGTGCACAAAGAAAAGTATGAAAAATAAGGAGATATCTTCGCTTACAAATCCTGAGCTTAAATTTTTAATCTCATTAAGGAAAAATAAAATTAGAAGATTAGAAAACAAATCTCTAGCTGAAGGTTATCGAGAAAATATCCAACTTATTAACTCAGATTATGAAATTGATACGCTTTATATATGTAATGAGTTATTTGTGGGAGAAAATAATTCTGAATTAATAGATAAATTTAAAAATAAAAATATAAGGATAGTTGAGTTAACAAAAAAAGTATTTAGTGCATTATCATATCGTGACAAGCCTGACGGAATAATCTCTTTATTCTTTACAAAAGATTTAAATATTGAAAATGTTGATTTATCTGGACCAGTGTTGGTTGTAGACGCTATTGAGAAACCTGGAAACCTTGGAACAATGATTCGAACTGCAAGAGCATTCAATTTCCTTAATATAATATCGTCAGATGGAGTTACGGATATTTACAATCCGAATGTAGTAAGAGCCTCAATTGGTCATATTTTTAACATAAATCTATTCTCAGAAAAATCAGAAAAAATTGCTACAATTTTAAAAAATTTAAATTACGAAATAATTTCATTAGATCCATATTCAAAAAAAAGTATAAAATCTTATAAAACAAATATTAATTACGCATTAGTGATTGGATCAGAGCAATATGGTATATCAGATGTATGGAAGGAGAATGCAACAGAAATGCTAAAAATTGATACAGAAATTCAAGTTGATTCTCTGAATGCATCAGGAGCAGCGGCAATTGGAATGTGGGAGCTTTATAAAAACCATGACTGAAAAATTATGTATATTGGATATCGAAACAACAGGTTTTGAACCAGAGAATTCTGAAATATTGGAACTCTACATTCTTAAAGTTACAGATAATGAAATTATCGATGAATTTTATAGCTTATTTAAACCAAATCAAAAAATAGAAAATTCTAATATCCATGGAATCACTAATGAGAAGGTTGAAAACGCACCTACTTTTCAAGAAATGGATAATGATATAACTAATTTTGTAGAAGATACAATCTTGGTTGGACACAACATAGACTACTTTGATTTGAAATTTCTAAATTATTATCTGCAAAAACCATTAAAAAATAAAACAATCGATACTGTTCAACTAAGTAGAAAAAAACTTAATGAAAAAGTTAAAAATCACAAATTGATAACAATCGCGGAGTACTTTGATGTATCTAAACCAACGCATTCCGCAAAGGATGATGTAATTACAACTTTTGAAATTTATAAAAAACTATCGTCAATAGAATAAAATCGTGTCAGAAATATTTTTAAAATCGAATGATTTGAGTCTAGGTTACTCAAACCAAATAGTGATAAAAGGTATGAATCTTAATTTGTTTGATGAGAAAAATTATCAAATAATTGGAAAGAATGGAGCTGGTAAAACTACCCTTATGAACTTTATTTCATCAAATTTTGATGGTACAAATTTTGAGTCAAAAGTTGATAGATTACAAATATCTGTAAATCAGATATCTTCTACCCCAACATTAATATATGATCTCACACTTGAAGAAAACTTGAATTACTTCACCTCAGATTCATCGATATTGACAGAAGATAAATTAAATATAGTATTCAAATATATACCAAGAGATTATTTGGATGAAAAAGTAAAAAATTTTTCTAGCGGAATGATTCGTCGAGTTGAATTATCGATAATTGAAATTAAAAATCCATCAGTGTTTTGTATTGATGAACCATTAAACTTTCTAGATTCAGAGGGAGTCTCATTACTAACAAACCTAATTAAAAATAGATCTTCAAGTAATAAATGTAATATATTGTCATCCCAAGAGTTTGTAAAACTTGATGGCGTAGATTTTGATGTAATAGATTTAAATGAAAATTAACAAGTATATCTTAAAAAAAGAACTTTTAATTGAGTTTAAAAATAGTTCTTCTCTCTTTTTAATAACGCCTACGATGTCTGTTTTGATAATAATTTTTCCAATTTTGATTGAGAATAGATTTGCGGTTGATGAAGATTTATTCATAATTTCACGTTTATTATTTTTAATAATTTTTTCAACCCTTTTTGCGATTAGAAAGCCTCTAGTGTTAAATCAGTTAACCAAAGAATTAAATTTTGGTAATTACATGAAAACAGAGTTCTTCAATAGTAAGTCACTTGCTGAATTTTTAATTTTTCTTCCACAAGTCTTTGTTTTAAACATACTATTTTCAGGATTTACAAACTCAAACGTAAACACTTCGTTAATTAATTTAATTTTATCTATGGTCTTTTTTGCTGTTAACGTTTGTATGATAAATATAATTTTTCAAATATTTACAAGTTTTAATAATCGGTTCGTACAATTTATATTAATCGTTCCTATGTACCTTGCTCTTTCAATATTTATAGGTCCTTTATGGCTAGGGTTAGGTCAGGAATTAGCTAATATTTATTTATTGATGTATTTAGGTATAACTATTTTTATATTTGGCACAACAAATTACTACATAGAGAAAGTTAATTTACGATGATGCTTTACGGACCACTTTTTGTTTGGCTGATGATAAGTGCGCTGGGTCCATTTGATACTGTTCAAGGGCCTTCATCAAAACTACTTTATGTCCACGTCCCTACTGTTTGGATTGCTTATCTTGCTTACACCCTGACTTTTATTTATTCATTGCTTTATTTAATTAAAAAAAATCCAAAATATGATTCAAGAGCAGTGGCAAATGCAAAATCAGGTGTTTTATTTACTGCAACTACCCTTATAGCTGGATCTGTATGGGGTAAATTTACATGGGGAACATGGTGGGTTTGGGGCGATGCCAGACTAAATTTAACTGCAATATTGTTACTTGTTTATCTTGGGTATTTAGCTTCACGAAGATTCAGTGATGATATTGCTAAAACTGCAAAAAATTCATCATTTATTGGTATTTTTGGAATTATTCAAATACCAATTTTACATTTCAGCGTTATTTGGTGGAGATCAGTTCATCAACAAGCATCCATATTAAGCCAGGAAACTGTATCAAGTGGAGATGCACCAATGTCCTCAGATATACTTACGACTCTTTTGATAAGTGTTGTATTGGTCACACTGGTTCATGTATTCTTATCAAAAAAATTCAGAATTACTGCTGACCAAATATGGGATGATTATCTAAATCCCAAATCAAGGGCTAAAATCTAAATAATAAGTGAAAAAAAATTTATTTTTTATCCTAATTGGAATTGTAATTATCGTTTTTGCAAGTATCAGAATTGCTTCGAATAATACCATTTATTATTACACAACTACTGAGGCTAACTACTTATCAACTACCTCCAATGAACGAATTAAGCTTGGTGGATTTGTAGTATCTAATTCAGTAGTAAAAGGAGACCTTGGAGTTACCGAATTTTCAATCACTGACGGAAATATAATCATGGAAATAAGCTTTGATGGTTTCATTCCAGAGTTATTTCAAGATGAGATGGGAGTGATTTTAGATGGTTATTTTGATAGTGGAATTTTTTACTCTGATGATATGTTGGTTAAGCATGATAATGAGTATATTTCAGAGGATGGAGAAGTTTATAACGTAGAAAATTATAAAGAATGATATCTTCAATTGGAATTATTTTGACTTGGTTTGGTTTTTTGAACTTGATCTTGATGTGCTTTTCAAATAAAAAAAATTTATTTCAAACTCTTGTAAGAATAAATTTATTTATTCATTTCTTGCTATTTTGCTTGCTTGAAGTTGGTCTTTTTTTAGACGACTTTTCACTTTACTATATAGCAAATCACTCAGCTTCGAGTACGCCACCAATGTACAAATTTGCCTCTCTTTGGGGTTCATTAGATGGTTCAATACTTTTGTGGAATTTGGTCTTAAGTATTTATTTTTATGTATATGTTAAATTTTATCGAGCTACCACAGAGCTTTATGACGTAAAAATTTTTGCAATGATAATTCTTTTTTTTAATGGATTTACTATATTTAGTTCCTCTCCTTTCTCAGGATGTATACAGGTAGCATCTATTGGATGTCAAGACTTCACATTATTACCCTTTCAAGATTTAGTATTATCTGAATTTGGAAGAGGGCCTAACCCCTTACTTCAAAATCATCCATTGATGGCAATACATCCTCCTGTATTATATTTTGGATATATTGGGCTGGTTCTTCCCTTTGTAATCGCTACAAGCGAACTATTTAATAGATACAAAAATGAAAATTGGATAAAAATTGCAGAAAAAACAACTTATTTTCCATGGGTGTTTCTAACAGCAGGTATTTCTTTAGGAGCTGCATGGTCATATGAAGTTCTTGGATGGGGTGGTTATTGGGCTTGGGATCCCGTTGAAAATGTTTCATTTATACCGTGGTTACTTGCAACTGCCTTTTTACACTCTTCAAAAACCCAAATTAAAGAAAAAACTCTGATTAATTGGAATTACGTTTTGGCCTGTTTAATGTTTTTATCAGTTATTTTTGGAACATTTATTACTAGGTCTGGTGTATTAATTTCTGTTCATGCTTTTTCAAATGGAAATATTGGAACTTACTTACTGATAGGATTATTAATTTTTACGTTTTTATTTATATACATAGGTATAAAGAATATTGAATATTTTAAAACATCAAGAAAAGTTGAAAATATTTTTGGTAGATCAGGTTTTTTTGTTGCAAACAACATTATCTTATCTGCATCTGCATTAATTGTTTTAATCGGCACAATTTATCCAATATTTTATGAATCATTTTTTTCAAGACAACTTACTGTTGGAAGATCATTCTATGATATCTTAGTTGGCCCCCTCCTTTTGATTCTTGTTTACCTTATGGTGTTTTCCACAAAAATAGCAAAAGTAAATATGAATTTAAAAAAATGGATAATTGAAAATCAGAATGAATTAAACATTTCTCTAATTATTTCTATATTTTTGACGATTTACTATAGAGCATCGTATAAATTTGTACTCACAATATTTGGATCTGTTTTACTAATAATAATTATAGGAAAAAATGTAATATCAAAATATAAAAAAACAAAGCTACAAGGATCTTATTGGACTGGTCAAATTTCTCATTTAGGAATTGGTATTTTTGCAATAGGATTAGTTCTCAATGTAACCCAAAGTTTTTCGAATGAATTGATAATATCTACTGGCGATACTGTAAATTTTGGAGAAAAAGAATTTATCATTTTATCACCATATGAAGAAATTAAAGAAGAAAAAAATGTTATAAATTTACCTATCAAATTTAATGATAAAGAAAAAAATGCATCGTTAAATATTTTTAAAAATTCATCACAACAGGCAATAAGCTCACCCGCAGTATTCAGAAATATTCAGAGTGATACTTACATAACAATAAAAGTTATCGATGATGATAAATTTAAACTTATTTTCAGAGAAAATTATGGAATATTTATTCTCTGGCTTGGCTTGGCTATAAGTTCCTCTTCTTTTTTGACAAGAGTAAGAAAATGAATAAATACATATCCATTATTTTACTACTTACTCTTTTACTTTTACCTTTGGTTATTTATGAAGATAATAATTCAAGATATGAAAAATTAAGTAAGAGTTTATTATGTCCAGTATGCCAAGGTGAGACTCTTTTTGATTCGCCATCAGAATATGCGGATGACATGAGATCAGTTTTAAAAGAGCAGATTGATAATGGAATGAGTGACAAACAAATAATGGACTACTGGACAGCAAGATTTGGTGAAAGAATAAATACCAACCCTCAAAATTCAAATTATTTTTTAATTTTATTTCCAATAATTTTTGGTCTTGTTTTTGGAGTACTTTTTTATAAAAAGGTAAGCAATGACTAAATGGATTTTATCCTCTCTTTCTGTACTAATATTTGTCGTTATTCTTTTCATCAACGTTGGAAACAATTCAGAGTTTAATGATGAGTTCAATACAAACTTATCAAATGTATCAAATGATGAAATGGAAGCTGTCATATCAGAAAATCCTGATATACATCCTATGAGAATGGCATTAGCAAACAGATATTTCGATGAAATCAACTATTCTGAGGCTCTTCCCCACTACATGTATATCGCAGAAAATAGCGCTGATAGTGAATTAAAAAGTTTTGCATTAGCCCAGATTGGATGGATGGTATTTGAATCAAATAATGTTGAAGTAGCTACAACTTATATAAACGAATCACTAAAAATAAATAGTGATTCTTTAGTTGCCAAATCATATCTTGGAATCATATACATACAAGATCCTGAAACAAAAGCTGATGGAATAGAAATACTAAACTCAGTTATTAAATCAGATAAGTTAAGCAAAGACGATAAAACATTTATCAGTGAAATTCTTGAAAATTATGAAAAGTAAATTTTCAATTTTGTTTATTGTTCTCTTCTTTTCCTTGTGTTCTAGTTCGTCTGATGTAAATTCAGATAAAATTATAATTTCAAATCTTGATCTAGAACCATTGCTTGAAAATGTTGATGTAAATGAACTTGACACTAATTTTTTAATTATAAATTATTGGGCCTCGTGGTGTTTGGAGTGTATAGAGGAACATGAACTATTAATTTCTCTTGCAGAAACAAAAAAATTAGAAGGAAAAGTTGCAATGGTAAGTTTTCAGGATAGCAGAGATAATGCTATTGAATTTTTAAATAATTATGGATATGGCCAAATAATTTATGCAGTAGATACTCAGAGTAAATTAGCAATTGATTCAGGTGTTTTCGGTGTTCCTGAAACACATATAATTGTAAATGGAGAAATTTTAAAAAAATTTATTGGTCCATTAAGCCTTTCAAATGTAGAAGAAATAATAAATAATTTTCCATAAGAGATCGAATTAATAGTATTGTTAAATTGTGAGGTGGATAATCGCGATTTATCGAGGAAAGTCCGGACTCCAAAGAGCAGAGAGCTGGGTAACTCCCAGGCAAGAAATTGACGGAAAGTGCAACAGAAAGTAAACCGCCTACTTGGTTAGGTAAGGGTGAAAAGGTAGTGTAAGAGACTACCAGTGATTTAAGAAATTAAATTAGCTTGTAAACCCCTCTCGGAGCAATACCAAAAAGCAATTAGCTTGCTCGGCTAAAAATTGTGGGTAGGTAGCTAGATATATTTGGTAACAAATATACAAGATGGATGATTATCTTACACTATGTGTGAACAGAATCCGGCTTATAGCCTTACGAAAACTTGGGTGCCTCTTTACTGAGGCACCCACCTAAAAATTCAACGTTATTAATCTACAAAGATGACCAAATTTTCTTATTTTCTAGGTTCAGAGCAATGGCAACCAGAGACTTTATTGAAGCACGCACAATTAGCAAAAAAAGCTGGATTCGATATGGTCACAATCTCTGAGCATTTTCATCCATGGGTTGACGATCACTCAGCCTCAAATTTTACATGGACAACGCTTGGAGCCCTTGCAAAAGATTTGAAAGATATGGACTTAGGAACAGGTGTTACAACACCATTGTGGAGAATTCATCCCGGAGTGATTGCTCAAGCATCTGCAACAGTTGATAGATTAACAGATTCAACTTTTCATCTTGGTGTTGGTACAGGAGAAAATATCAATGAAGGACCATTAGGTTACAATTTTCCAAAATATGATGAGAGAGCTAATCGAATGAAGGAAGCTCTTACAATCATAAGAAGACTATTATCTGGTGAAAAATTAACTTTTGAGGGAGAATATTATTCAACTAATTCTGCAAAATTATACTCTCCTCCTCTTAAAGAAGTTCCAATATGGCTGGCAGCAGGAGGTCCTAAATCATCTATGCTGGCTGCAGAATATGCAGATGGACTCATGATTAGTGTAAAGAATCCAGCTGAAGCATATGAAAAAGTAATTAATCCCTCTATGCAAAAATCTGAGGAGCTTGGTAAGTCTAAATTAAGAGTTCATACATATAGGTGGACAATGTTTGCTGATAATGATGAAGACGCATGGGAGTCATTAAAATCCTGGAGAGGTCTTCGAGCACCTAATCGATTGCAAGAATTAGATCCAATGATATTGAGAGAAACGGCAGATTCATTAGATCGTGAAGAGCTTATGTCTAAATTCTCTAGAGCAGGAACAGTTGATGAACTTATGGATATCTATAAACCACTTGTAGATGATTTTGAATCAGAAATTGTGACAATTCAAATATCATCAATTAATCAAGAAAAAACAATTGAGCTTCTAGGTAAAGAGCTCTTGCCTAAGTTAAAGAAATAAAATTTGTTTAAATTATTTTTTATTGGGCTAGTTGGTGGCTTACTTTCTGGTTTGTTAGGTGTCGGAGGTGGTGTTATATTTGTTCCACTTTTAACTTACATGACAAACAAAAATTTTAAAATTAACACTGGAATTTCCTCTATGGCAATCATATTTGTCGCATCTGCTAGTGGATTTACATATATACTCAATGGTATTTCTTTAACTTTTAATATTTTTTACCTTATAATTGGAGGAATTCTTGGCGGGTATATTGGAAGTAAAATTACAGCAATAATCAAAACAAAATCCCTCGAAAGAATATTTTCAATATTATTGATAATTGTTGCAATTCGAATGTTTTTGAATACGAGTTTCCAATCTGCTTTCAACGAAAATCCTATGTTTTATATCTTTATAGGTTTAATTACTGGTATATTGTCAGGATTATTAGGTATTGGTGGAGGGATTGTAAGAATCCCATTATTAATTATTTTTGGTGGTCTTGAAAATATAGTTGCTCAGGGATTTTCACTTATAGCTACTATTCCAACTGCAATGACAGCTGCAATAACAAAACTTAAAGGTAGTCCAGATTTAATTAAGCAAGGAACGTATATTGGTGTTTTTGGAATCATCGGCTCAATTATAGGAGCAAATACTGCTTTTTTGCTTAGCCAAAATATTTTAAATACAATTTTTGCAATATTTCTTTTATTAGTAAGCGTTAATCTTTATCTAAAAAAAGATTAAATTAGACCCTCTCTAAAGAAAATATCTGCTTTCTCTACGGTATTAATTTTTGAATATAAATAAGAAAAGCCAGCCACTTCTTGAAGAAGTAAAATTAAAAATCCTCTAGAGGTTGTTTCAACAGAATCGAAAGGAAGTGGGAAAAATAAAATATGCTGATTTAACCACATAAAATCTAAAAACTGATGTAGGAAAATACCAATAGCAACTAATAAGAAATTATTTCTAAATGCAGTCTTTCTTCTAGTTAGTATCATTGTAATGACCAATATCGTAACACTAAATATCAATGTATGACCAGGTTGATTATAAGCAACTTTAAAGCCAACGATGTTGAATAAAAAATCAACAAAATCTGGAAGTAATGCTCCTCCAGCTAAATATCGTAGATCTGCGCCATAATCTTTATAAACATATCTAAAAATAAAAATTGAAAACCCAACGTGCCAAAATAACATATTATGAATCTAAAGCTAGATTGGCTAATTCGTCTGCACGTTTATTGTTTTCTCGGTATATATGATTAATAGTTACAAATTCAAGCATTTCAATATGCTCCAAAATTTTATCTCTTAGTGGCTTTAAATTATTGGATTTTACTTTAAAGTTTCCGTTTACTTGCTCTACAACTAATTTGGAATCTAGAAATATTTCGAGATTCATAAAATCATTTTTTAAGCAATATTCAAGTGCACTATCTAATGCTAAATATTCAGCCTCATTGTTACTGGCAATTCCTATGGTTTTAGATATCGTATGAATTTCTTTTCCATTAGCTTCTATACTTACACCTATTGCGGCTTCACCAGGGTTAGAACGAGATGCTCCATCACAAAAAACTTTATACTTCATATAACAACACCGTCACAGTAGCTACATTGCTGAAATTTTGATTTTAGAATATGTTCAATCTCAGAAGAAGTTAGCTCTACCCCACAACAACCACATTGGTTATCATTACGATAAGCAGCAATAACTTCTAAACCTCTTTTTTTTAAATTATCATACAACTCTTTGAGTTCATCAGGAAAAGTTGAAATAAATTCAAGTTTTTCTTTTTCTAAATCAGGTATTTGTTTATCAATTTTATCCCACTCATTTTTCACAATTTTTGATAAATTTATTAATTGATTTTTAATATCTTCCAAAAAATTTTCCTGATCGTTCATAACTTTCAATTGATCCCCATTTTGTTCCTCTAATTCTTCCACTTCTAATTTAAATTTATCAATTTGTATTTTTAGAGATTCTTTTTGATTTGAGTAATTTAATGTTTCACTTGGATCTAAAGTATCACCTGATAATTTCTGCTCAATTTCCTTTATTTGAAGTTCTAAAGATATTATTTTTTTTTCATTATCTTCTTTTTTAATAAAAAATCCACTTAGTTCTTTTTTATTTTCAGTTATTTTTTCTGATAATTCTTTATAGTTAATTTCCAGTGATTTCAGATTTAGTACATTTTCACCATTACTTTTTAAATCTATAAGTTTATAAATTTTATTATCTAAATCTTGAAGCTCAACTAAATTACTTAATAAAAATGGCTCATTCATAATATTTTCTGTAAATATAATTTATTTTTAAATTTAGTTCTTTTTCTAGTTTTTTTACAAATTTTTTCATGCCTGGAATTTCGGTTGATATGTGACCTACTTGTATCAGTCCTAATTTTGCATCATCAGCTTTTAGTAAGTACCTATGAGAAATATCTCCAGTAATAAATACATCGACTAAGTCAATTATTTCGTCAATAAACTGAGTACCAGATCCAGGTAACACTGCAATGTTTTGAATTTCTTTTATTTCATTAAAATACTCATTAGTTCGAATTATTTTTGTATTTAGTTTATTTTCGATATCCTTTTTTAAATCAGCGGGAGATATTTTATTGATTGTGCCCTTACGTCCTGCTCCAAAATTATCAACAGAGTTAGCAAATATGGATACATTAGACATTCCAAATAACTCAGCTAATGTTTCCGCATTACCTTCTTCGCATACATCTTGAGCAGTATGTATTGAAATTACATTTATTGATGAATCAACAAAACTCTTCGTAATCGGATCAGGTAAATAGGTTTCAATATCATTTTCATCGACTATACGTTTATATGGTGGTGGATGATAAGTAACTACTGTATCGACATTATTGTCTTTGCAATATTTAAGTAAGGATTCTGCAAGCTCATGACCTACTGTCAAGTTTTCTACTTGATTACTCTCATCCCCGATCAAAAGACCTACACTATCGTCTTCAAATGCATGATTAAGAGGTGTTAATTTATTTATATGCTCAAGAAGAATAGAAACGTTCACTTAATTTATAGTAATAACGATTTTTATAAAGTTTTTGCAGTTTTCCTATTATGGTAATTTGCCCAAATTACTAAAAATGTAGGAAGAATCATAAGTGATGCAATCAATGCAAAGCCAATAGAAACTAGAATAACAGTTCCCATTTGTTGAAACGGAACTAAGGAAGATGTAGTTAAAATACCAAATCCTGCCATAGTTGTGAATGCACTACCAAATAAGGAGCCTCCCGTGGTTTTTAATGTTGTCCTGATAGCTTCAACGGGTTCAATGCCTGATGAGATTGTTTCTCTAAATCTATTTGTTACATGAATTACAAACGGAACACCAATACCGATTGCCAATCCTGATAATGTGGAGGTTACAGGGTTGAGTGGTATATCTAATAGATACATACCCATATAAGTTCCTAGAACAATTGCTGCTACTGGAAGTACTGTTATCACACCTAAGAAGGGTCTTCTCATATCAATCAAATAATATAAGACTAAAAATATCATTGAAGCTAAGATTGCGAACACCAAGGATTGGAATTGTGATGAGTTTATTAGTTCATTGACACTTTCTGTAACTATATTATCTGATGTAACACCTACAAATATTCCAAGATCTGAAAGTGGTTCAAAAGCTGTATATAAATCATCTCTTATTTGGGCAGCTCCAGATGTTCCTGCAGAGGTTGTAATTCTAACTTGCATAGCTGAGATTAAATCATTTTCATTTACATATAAATTAGTACCAAACGTGTCTTCGTCTGTTTCAAGCAAATATGTATATAAACCCTCTACATCACCACTAGAACTAACCTTTAATGCATCTAATCCTTGTCCGCTCATAATTTGAACACCATAAGTTCCTAGCTGTCCAATTAAAGCCATGTCAGGCATTGGTGGAGGTGCTTGAGGATTTGCTGAAGGTGGTACTAACATAGCTCCAAGAGATCCTACAACTGATTCAGCAGCTGCATTCCCAGCAAAAACTAATACATTTTCAACATTTGAAAGATTGGTTAACGAATCGATTAAAGCATTATGAATTTCAGGTGTAGCGACATTGTCTGATTCAATTAATACACTTGTAGTTTCTCCAAATCCTCCACCAAATTCGTCTTGTAAAGTATTAAATGTTTTAACAGTTGGACTATCTGAAGGTAAGAAATCTGTAAAATTGAACACTGTTGATATGTTTGTAAAACTATAGTAACCATAACCACCAATTCCTAAAATTAATGCAACAGCGATAATCTTGAGTCGTTTAGGAATTATTGAAGTTGCTTCTGACAATTTGTTAAATAGTTTTTCTCCAGATGATGCAAAAGCATCGGTATCGATTGTGTTCTTTCGTTCTGATCTCTTATCAAGTAATGTTCTGATTGCGGGAACAAGAGTCATTACCAAAATAAATGCATAGAAAATACCTAATGCAGTTGTTATTCCAAAATCTTGAAGTTGAGTTAGTGGTGAAACAATATTTGTCAAAAACCCAACCATTGTTCCTAACGTTGCAAGCGTTAAAGCAATTCCAACAGAACTTAATGTTTTAGAAGCAGATTTATTTACTGAGTTTTTTAAACCTAACTCTTCCCTATATCTTCCAGTAAAGTGAATTGCGTAGTCTACTCCTAAACCAAGGATGATGATTGTTGAAATCTGTGAAAGTTGATTTGGGGCTCCAATAATATCTAAATAGCCTGGCCCAAGTACTACACCAATTCCTTGCATCCATAATATAGCTAGCATTATTGCAGCCAAGCTATTAAATATATCTGCAAATGTCCTTCTAGATGATTTAAAAAATCCAAATGTTTTTGTTGGTTTTATAAAGAAAATAAATGCAAGAACTAAAAAGATAATACCAAAAGCTGCTCCAAAAAGCTGTGCTACTTCTTCTAAAAAGTCATCCTGTTCATCACCAAATAGCAGTGCTAAAGAAAATCCAGCAATATCAATATTTTCAAAGTCATTACTTAGCTCAAGTAATTCTTTATTTAATTCATTTTCTAGTCTTGGTTGAACTTCAAAAGCTCCTTCAAATCCATATTCACCTTGAATAATTGCCGAATTAATAGTTATTATTCCTAATCCTGCAGTTGCTGTTACTGCTTCTTCGTCATATGAACTAGAAAGTAAAGCTGAGGCAAATTGTTGAAACTCGGGAGGCATTTGTGCCGATGTATTTTTATAAAGCTGCTTAAATTGTTCATCTGTCAAACTACTCACATCTAGCATTGGATTAAATGCTTTAGCCACATCTATTGGTGCAAAAAAACCCTGAACTAAGCCTTGGTTTGGATCATTAACTAAATATTGATACAATTCGCTGTTTTTTATAACTTCTACGGCTGCGGTATAAGTTTCGTAACCTTCAACAGTAAGAACATCCTCTCCTTCAAAAACAAGTTGTAATACACTTTGAGTACCAGATCCACCAAAATAATCAGAAAGCTTTCCTTGAGCTTCAATTTCTGGTGTATCAATTTCACCACCAAATCCAGTATCTAATTCTTCTGCTTGAGTGGTCATATATCCAAAAAAGCCAGTTATGCCAATAATGACGATTATTGTAATAACAGGAAACTTAGTTGCTGCTGATGAAAAGAAATTTGTAAGTAATCTCATAAAATTTTCTTATTAGGCATTATCAAATATTAAACACTGTAACGATTTACTTGTATTTTAAAGATTAAAAGTTTGTTAAATATTTAATTAAAATTTACATATAATTGTAGGGTGAAAAAGTTGGGCCTTTTTTTTGTATTACTATTTATTTTCATTCAATCACCTGTGTTGGCACATGATGGGGAAAGTGAATTAGAAAAAAATAAAAAATTCAATGGAATTGAAAATTACGATGTAATAACTATCTCACAGCCAGGGGTCCTGTACTACAGTGTTACAAATCAGATTTTAGAATCAGTAAATAATCTAGAAAGTAATGTTACTTTCATCGGAAGAGCTAATATCGGACTTGAAAAAATAATTAATACAAATAATGTTGAGTCGTTAACAACAAATGAAAATTACCTTTACAGTTTGTCGATAAAAACAATTGAGAGTAAGTATGCAAATTTGTTTTACAGTAATCATATATCTGAATTAATTGATAAAAATAAAATAATAATTTCAGAATTAACCGCAGAACAATATTCCATAAATGTCGGTGACACTCTAGTTTTGGTCGGAATGAATGAAGTTACTTTTGAAATAGAAGTAGGTGAAATTATTCCTGATGGTGAACTTGGATGGTTTGAAGCAGTTGTAAATAAAGAAGTAGGATATCAACTTGGTATAAATAGAAATATTCAAGCAATAATTTGGGATGATAAAGTAACTGAAAATCATTTTGTGGAATTATACAAAAATATAAAATACAAAAGACTCAGAGTAACTTTTAAAGATACTAAACCAAACAAAAATTGGGTATTACCAACAGCACTTGTTAAAAAATATTTTGGAGACTTTCAAATTAAAGAAAAGGATGGAACTTGGATAATTGTGGAGCCGGCATGGAGAAATGCAAACATAGAAAGAAAAAATATGCCAATTATTGGAAGAGCTACATGTAATAAAATTATGTGGGAGCCTCTTTTAGGAGCACTAAACCAAGTTATTGAAGAGGGGTTGCAAGATACATTATCTAAAGATGAATTTCAAAAATCTGGTGGATGCTATGCTCCAAGACGAATAAACAGGTTCAATGCTGGTGGTGCAATTTCACGACACGCATGGGGAATCGCAATAGATATAAATGTGAAATCTGGTTATCACCCGAGAGTTGTTCAAATATTCAATCAATGGGGATTCGCATGGGGAGGAACTTGGACTTCGCCTGATGAGATGCACTTTGAACTAAGAGATTTGTCACCCAGTATTTCTCAAACCAGCAGCTAATCCATTAACTGAAAGAAGTAAGGAAGTTTTTTCATAATCTGTTAATTCATTGTTCTTTAATTTTTGCAATAAATAAACCTGAATGAGTGATAAAGGATCAAGATAAGTATCTCTAATTGCTAAAGTATTTTTTAAAATTTTATTTGAATCAAGTAATTCTTTCGATCTTGTAATTCGCTTTATAGCCTCTTCAGCTTTAATTGATTCTTCAACAATATTCTCATATAGGTAAATAATTTCTTTTTCAACAAGATGTTCTGCGTAAAACTGTGAGATATTTAAATCTGTTTTAGCTATTGTCATTTCGATATTACTTAACAAATTTTGAAAAAATGAAGATGACTTATATATTTTTCTAACTTCATTTATCCCGAATTTATTAATTAATTCTTCAAGAGCTGAACCTGAACCATACCAACCTGTAATTGTTTGTCGAGTCTGAGCCCAACCAAAGACCCAAGGTATTGCTCTATAGTTTTTGACAGAACTAACTCTAGATCTTTTTGAAGGTCGTGATCCAATATTTAAGACTGATAAAAGATTTACTGGCGTTACAGATTCAAAATAGTAAATTAAATTTTTATCATCAATCAGTGACTTATATTTTTGTGAAGATAGTCTAGAAAGCTCATCAAGAAAAGTATGTTCATATTTAATTTCACGGTTCTTTGTTTTATTTGCTTTAAAGAATGCAAATAAACCAAGATTTAAATTTTCTATCGCAAGGTTTACTGTTGAGTACTTATCAGATATAACTTCACCTTGTTCGGTATATCTTATTTTATTTTTGATTGTTCCTTTGGGTTGGGACAAAATTGAATTATATGTTGGCCCACCTCCCCTACTAATAGTTCCACCTCTACCATGAAAAAAAGAAATATTTATATTATGTTTCTGACCAGTATTAAATAAGGCAATTTGTGATTTATATACTGACCACTGCGAAGAAACAATTCCACCATCTTTATTAGAATCTGAGTAACCAAGCATTATTTCCTGATAGTTGTTGAAATTAATTAAATGGTTTTTATATTCTTTATTATCAAAAAGATTTGAAATTATATTATGAGATTCTTCTAAGTCATCAATTTCCTCAAATAATGGGACGAGCATCGGTATATCAGATTTATTTTTAATTTCTTTTTTACAAAATTTAAATAAATTTAACAAATCATTTTCGTTTTTAGTCATTGACAAAATTATTGAACTTATTACTGTGTCACCATATATTTTTTTCCATTCTGGTATCCGTTTAATTAGATTCGTAAATTCGGAATATTCTTTTTTGAAATTTTCTTTAAATCTAAATACATCTGCATTTTCTCTTATATCCATTTCGACACCATGAAATTTAAATTGATTTACATAATCAACAAAATTTCTTAAATCTAAAGATGGTGAATTATTCTTAAAACATTTATTTACTTCATTTTCAAATAAATTTAGATCATCCTGAAATTCACTAAAGAAATTATACCCTTTTTTATTCTTCTGAAAATTGTCAAGTCTATGAAAAACAATTGAAAGAAATATTCTAAATGGCTCATCAAAATTTATTTTTGTATAATGATTATATTCTTTTGTTAACACATTTGAATATTCTTTAATCTTTGACTTTAGTAATTTAGGCTCATCTGCATATAAAGTTGAAATACTAAAACTTTCTGATAGGTTTATTATTTTTTCTTTATAAATTTGAATAATTTGATTTGAATAAATTTTTAAAGCTTCCTCTGTAATTTTTAAAGTAACAAATGGGTTTCCGTCTCTATCACCACCTATCCAAGTACCTAACCTTATTATGTCTTTTTGAGCTATATTATTTTCAGTGAATGACTTGTTAATTTCATCGTAAACATCTGTATACAAATTGTTGAGATAATATAAAAGAGTTTTAACCTCATCAATAGGATTTGGCTTAGTTGATCTAACTTCTCGCGTGTACCAAAGTTGGGTTATTAAATTATTTATTTCATTTAAATCACTTGATTTATTTTCAGAAATGATTTTTCCAATTTTGTAAAGCTTTTTTAAAGTTGATTGTCTTGCACTCTCAGTAGGGTGTGCCGTAAAGACTGGTGAGAATATAAGACTGTCCTTATTCTTATCCAAATCATTTTTATCAATTTTATAATCAAATTTTTCTCTAAAAACTTGCTCTGAAATATTCGAAAGATAAAAAAATAATGTGAACGATTTGGTTAGGATTAAAAGTTCATGTTCATCTAAAGTCTTTAATCTTTCGTAAATTAAATTTAAAAATTTAGAATTTTTTGATAATCTATATTTTTTGGAATTTACTCTTATTTCTTCAACTAATTCATACTTACTTTTACCAGCCTGTTGTTTAATTACGTTACCTAATTCAGTACCAAGAATATTTATAGTTTGTGATAAAGTCCTAAATTCTGGTTTTATTTTAGATTCTTTCTGCATCATCTATAAATTCGCTACCTGTTGCATCAAAAATTGGAACATTTATTTTTGAAAAATTAATGGATGAAAATTCTGAATGCGGAGTGTGTATTAACAACATATCATATTCCTCAAAATTTTTCTGAGAAGTTTCCTTATTAACTTGCTTATTATCAACTATTAAAGAATCAACAAATGGATCATAAAATGATATTTCAACACCCTTAGACCTAAAGTTTTCAATTATATCTATTGCAGGAGATTCTCTAGTGTCGCTTATGTCTTTTTTGTATGCAACTCCAAAGATTAAAATTTTAGAATTTTTCATTGGTTTTTCTAAGACATTCATTCTTTCAATTATTCGGTTCACAACATAAGCAGGCATAGAATTGTTTATTTCCTGAGCTAGTTCAACAAATCGTACAGGTTTTCCTATTTGTCTTGTTTTAAATGACAAATATTTTGGATCTATAGGTATACAATGGCCACCTACACCAGGTCCAGGTCTAAATGATTCAAATCCAAATGGTTTTGTTTTTGCTGCCTCGACAACTTCCCAAATATCAATTTCTAACATATTGCACAAGATTGCGAGCTCATTGATTAGGGCTATATTCACCTGTCTATAAGTATTTTCAAGGAGTTTTACCATTTCAGCTTCTTTAGTTCCAGATACAACAACAACAGTATCAATTATTTTTTCATAAAAAGATTTAATTTTTGATAGTGAATCATCATTGATCCCGCTTACTACTTTTGGAGTATTTTTGAAATTCCATTCTTTATTTCCTGGATCAATTCTTTCTGGCGAATATCCAAAAAAGATATCCTCACCTGGCTTTAGATCTGATATTTTTTGAATTTCAGGTATTAGTACCTCTAACGTTGTACCAGGGTAAGTCGTTGACTCAAGAATAATAATTTGTCCTTTAACAACATTTTTTGCTATTTCTTGAGCAGCACTAATTACATAACTTAAGTCAGGTTTGAAATCTGTAAGTGGAGTTGGAACACTTATAACAATGTGTTCACAATCTCTTAATGACTTTGATTCGTCAGAAAATATCAGACCCGAATCAATTGATGAATTCAATGTTTTGTCACTCACATCTTCAATCGGTGAGACACCTTGATTAAGTTGTAACACTTTTTCAGAATTTATATCATACCCAAAGACTTTTAGACCAGCATCTATCGAATAAACTGCCAAAGGAAGACCGACGTATCCAAGTCCAATTATTCCTAAATCATATTTAAATTTACTCATATAACTCTTTATAGATTCTTTCGGATGTTTTACCATCCCAGAATTTAATTTCTATACCTTTTGAAAGTTTACTCTGGATAGTGGTATTTATTTCATAAATTATTTTTTCTGTCTCAATACCAATTACTTTATTTGTACCCTCAGAAACAGTTATTGGTCTCTCAGTTTCATTTCTTAATGTAAGACACTTTATATTTAAATGTGTTGTTTCTTCTTGAAGTCCGCCTGAATCAGTCAAAACTAAATCAGAACTACTTACAAGACCTAGAAAATCAATGTATGAGAGTGGATTCAAAATAAATATATTTTCATGTTCGACATCATTATCATTTATATATTTCTTTAATCTTGGATGAGCTGGTAGCACAATTTGATATTCATTACTAAATTCTTTGAGGCCTGCAAATATCTTTGCTAAATTTTCATCGGACAGGTTTGATGGCCTATGTATCGTGACAACAAAATATTTGCCATTGATGTTTAACTTTTCTTTAATTTGATCAGAAGATTGTAATATTTTTTCCAAATTTTTTTCAAGCGTATCAATCATAATATTTCCAACGTTACCAATATATTTTGCTGACAAATTTTCAGAATTTAAATTATCTACAGCGTCATCTGATGGGGCAAATAAATAGTCGCTTATGGAATCTACCATTATTCTGTTGCGTTCTTCTGGCATATCCATATTTCGTGATCTCAAACCAGATTCAACATGAAATAACTCCATTTTTTTATTTTTAGTAGAGATAGCAGCTGCAAGAGTTGATGTAACATCGCCAAATACACCTACATATTTAGATTTATTTGTGTCAAACAAAGTATCTAATTTATCAACGATGTAAGTAGTTTGTTTGTTCATGTTTGTTGTTGGAGTATCAAGATAAATGTCAGGTTCACGAATATTTAAATCTTCAAAAATATTTGAGGACATACTTTTATCTTTATGTTGTCCCGTATGAATAAAAAGAGTATCTATTTTATTTTTTTCAAAATATTCAAGTAATGGTGCAGCTTTAATGAAGTTTGGTCTAGTACCAACAACTAATATTGCGTCATAATTTTTTATCACTACTTTATGATTTTAGTCATAGTATTAATGCTTAATGAACAACTATTATTGAATTGGTGAAAAAAATAGTATTAAATGCTTGCGGTGTAAAGTCCCTAGGTGGATTAAAACTTTTCCTTGAATCTTTTGACTTTTTTTCAAAAACAGATTCAAAAATCTTTGTTTTGTACTCAGAGATAGAATTTTACAAAGATTTAAATAATCAATTTTATGAAAATCCAAGGGTCAAGTTTTACAAAACAACAAACAAAAGGTATCTTCATCCATTTTTAAATTATTTTTTACCTAACAAAATCGTAGAGGAGATTAATAATTCAGATGCAATTATTCATTTCGGTAATTTTGGATTCAAAACACTAAAAAAGTCATTTGTACTAATTCAAAATATTCTTCCGCTAGTAAAAAGAGGTATTAGAAACTCAATTCTTAAAGTACTAATAAATAGAAGTATGACATTTTCTAATTTTATACTTATCCAGCTGGATCACTTAAAAGAAGACATAGATAAAAAATTTCATTCAAAAATTATTCAAATCGGTAAAACAACAAGTTCAGTGGTTGAAATATCAAATAAAAGTGGAAACATAGTTTTTTTTGGAAGTGATGTTGCAAATAAGAATTATAATTTTATGAAAAATGTTTTAAGTCAATTGCCAAATAAAAATAAGGTTACTGTTATAAACCCACCGAGGGATATGGAAAGTTTTAATATTGTAAATACAGAAACTCACGATGAAACTTTAAAAGTATTGTCCAATAATGAAATTTATTTTCATGCTAGTGAGCATGAAACAGTAGGTTTACCACTTTATGAAGCACAAAACCTTGGTTTAAAAGTTGTTGCACCAATAAGTTCATATACTCAGTACTTCAGTCCAGAAAGTGTCTTTCTATACAATATGGATGATCCCGAAGATGCTTTAAAAAAACTTGAAGATGCTCAGTCTTCAAGTATTGAAAAAATTGATACATTAAATTATTCAGAGAACTGGAAAATAGTATTAGATAACATCTAAATTATTAATAATTGATTTAGCCGTATAGTTATTAATAAATTTATCTTTATCAAATTTTTCAATTTTCTTAAACATTTCTTGAATTAATAGTGACAGATTTTCGTCTTCAACACTTTTATTTATAGTTATTAAGTTATCAAATTGATTACTTAATTTAATGACAGGATCGTTATCAATTTCTGTGAAATGGATGATCGGCTTTCCTGTTGCTAAATATTCAACAACTTTACTTGGAATTTGATTTGGATTTTTATTTCCAATTGAGAGTAAACAATGTGCTGAGTTTACCATTAATTTCTGTGCTTCTTCTCTTNATACTTGAGAATAAAAACTGTGTTTATCTACATTTAAGTCACATGACTTTATTATTTTTTCAGAATCCTCGTTTACATACCATGAAAATTCCATTTCATTATTTTTTTTGACTAATTCTAAGAATGAATTTGGGGACCTCACACCTTTTGTGAATATTCCAAAATAAGAAATTTTTATTGGTTTGGATGAATAATCGTAAGATAAAGCACTATTTAGGAGATCATTGTCAAAATTACTTATGGGGTTAGCAACAATTAATTTATCACTGGGTATACCAAAAAATTGCTTATGATTGTTCAATGCGTCTTGGTGGGTAAATAAAATATTATCAGCAAGAGAGTAAAATTTTTTTTCATATCGTTTATTTAGACCTGAATAAAGAAATCGATTATTTTCTGGCGCATCAACCTTTAAAGAAAATGGATCACCAATATCCATTATCCAATGTTTTTTAACTTTTTTATTAATGAAGTAGGCCGCCATATGGGAAGAAAAAGGCAAACTAACAGAAATTATAATATCGTAATCTCTCGAAATTTTATTTCTGTTTTTGTGAATTTGATAAAGCCAAAACATTGAATAATCAGGCCAAGCAAGATAATTGATAAATAATCGATATATTTTTTTCAAAACTCCATAAAATGTTCTTTTAATTGCATCTCCGGAAGCAACTTGTTTTGATTTTTCTCTTAGATTTGAAACTATATTTATATTATTTTTATTACCAAAGTATATTATTTCAACATTAGTTGAATCAAAATCTGGATACATCCCAGTTAAAATACTTACATCATGTCCATTGTCGATAAGTTCGTCTACTAATAATTTCCATCGGGTTGTTCGGGGGCTTACATGTGGTAAGTATTGATGCGTAACAATTAATATTTTTTTATACTTTTTCATTTTTAAACTCTAAAAGCATTAAGCCTAATGAAATTGCGAACATTGTACTTAATTCCTCAGCCTGAAAAAAATACATTAGCAAGATGACAACTAAATTTGAAAAAATGTAAAATGAATATTCATTTCCGTTGTTATAAAGTTTTTTCAAAACGTTAAATAAAAATATCAGAAACCATATTAACCCAATAATTCCACCTGAAAAATAAAGATTTATATACAAATTATTAAATGAAACAATCTGCCCTGGATTTCTATAAACAATTTCTTCATCTACATTTTTCTTTGTTAAATCATCAAAAGTTGGAGAGAAATTTAAATTAGCAATCCCTAATCCTTGTCCAAATATTTGAATATTTTCATTAGAAATATATTGATTTAGTATAGATATATTTTCAAAACCATCTAACCCTCCCCTTGTGATCAGGGTGATTCTCTCGAATACACTTTTTGTTACACTCTCTGAATTTTTAGCTTCATCTAATTTATCGTCATATATTGAACAGTTACATTTATCAGGAGACTCTGGTGGACACATTGAAGGGTCTAATGCTGGAAATTTATAACCAAGACTATTACCTAGAAAACTGGAAAACAATAAAAATATTATTGGAACAATAAATATAAGGTCAAAATTTTTATTTTTTAATGTCCATAAAACAGCTGCAAATAGGATTCCAAGAATTAAGCTAATTACTCCTGTTAAACTTCTCGATAAAATAATTGCAAGGATTGGTAATATTGACAACCCATACCAAATGGCTTGTTTTCGTGCCAAATAAAAGTTTAACGGAATGATAGGTGCTAACCAAACTGCCAAGAAACTTGGCTCTCTGAAAGTTCCATAATTCCTAAGTATCGAGCATGCCCTTTTTATTGGTTGTGACCAACCTCCTGAACCAGGTCTATTTCTTGAAAAATCTTGAAAATCAAATATGTATGAAAAGTATGATATTAGTGACAAAAGTGAAACTGTAATGCCAATGAAAGATATAAATTTTATAATCGTATCTCGTTCGAAGAAATTACTTAAAGTGTAAACAAACCAAATAACAGCAATAAATCCAAGAAGCTTAAGTAGTCTGAGTGAAATGTATTGAGTGAATGAAGAAGTAGCAAACTCAGGTAAATCGGGGCTGTAAGATAGAGCTCTAATCAAAGTGACAGAGGTAAGATATAAAAGTAACACTCTCAATGAATCAAATTGATTAAATTGAATTTCAAAACCAAAAAAATAATATATTACGTAAATAAATATAAAAATAGAAACTCCTATCCAAGGCAAGGGTATTGAAAATAAACTAAAAGCATCAAGGCTTTCAAAGAAAATACCAATTAAAAAAAGATAGAAAAGTGGTGTAATTTTTTTTGTATTCAATTTATACGTTTGTATCCTTTCGAGAATTTAAATTTAACTCCCTCATTCAATTCTCCCCACTTTTCATAGGGGTTTAAATTCGTATCATTAGAAAAATCACTTATTAGTATATTTCCATTTTCTATTACTATTTTTCTGTAAATTTTATTTCCATTAAAAACTGCACTACCTAAAAAATTATTTTTGTCTAAAAATAACAATTTACCATCTTCCATATAGTTAAGCTTAAAACAATCAAATTCTGATTCCTTTGGAAATTTTATATCCGCATTTGGTCCCCAATGGAATTTCATTGATCTAAATTCATTCCTTGTTTTTATATCATCTGTATATGTTCCCGTACCTGGATCTCTTGCTATCCATTTGCCTTCAGTAAAACACTCAATTGAAAGTTGATCGTAATGAGCATGTCCACCAACACCATTTTGTCCTATTTGGCCACATCTGACACTAAAGTATTCTGAACCATCATTATTGCGCCATATAAAAATACCAAAATCGGGAAATGTATAAAGATTGAAATCATTTTGAAATATTTTAATTAAAGGATGATCAACCTTTAAAAAATTAGTTAAATCTGTAGGATTATCTTTTAGATTGGGCACTTCAATCGAATTTTTATTTTCAAAATTGAAGAAATGATCAATGAAATTTATTAACCAATCCATTTTTAAAGGATCATCTTCATCATGATAAAAGTAGAAAAGTCTCCCTGAATCATTATCACCAATCTGAGAAAGTTCTCCATTAACCATTAGCAAATTTAGTAATCTTCTATTTGAAAATACTAACTTTTTAATTAATTCTATTAGTGATGAATCAGGTTCAATTTCATCTAAAGAAAGTTTAAAGATGATTAAAGCTTCAGTTACAAATGCAGAATAATGGGATGATCCTTCAAAATTAGTTCCATCTTTATAGAACTGTCTATTTAATTCTTTATTAAGTTCATTCAAATAATATGTAGTGTCATCTTCGTAACCATCAAATTTATACGTTGCTAGTGTCAAAATTATTGAACATAATTCAATTAAATAATGATTTCCGACAACATTTCCATCGTCTTCAAGATTTTCGGTTATGTATTGATAATGCTGACTAATAAATGTATCAATTAAGTCTTTATTATTGCCAAGAATCTTTGAATCTAAATCATTGTTTTCTAAAAAATTTCGATGAAAAATTAGATTTATATTTCTGATTGCTACATCCATTGGACTATTCCAGTAAATTAATGGAAATTTGTTTACATCAACATTTTCGTGCAAATTTTTCTCTTTGCCCAAGATTGATAATAAATCTAGTTTTTGTAAAAATTGTAGCCTAGAGGCTTCATAGGGAACTTTTACATCACCCTTGTTGAAATAAGCAGGAATAAATTTATTGAGTGATTGGAAATCATTTTCACTAAAATTATCCTTTGATGTTACTAAATCGTCAGTTTCCTTTCCAAAAATTTTTTTAGAATAATTAATATCATCATCTGTATTTGATAATAGGTATGAAGCCAACAAATGATGGTATTTCGGATTGGTGTACTCAAAAGATTTAAAATTTGTGGGAACAACTATTTTTTTTGCAAATAAGTTTCTTAGATTGAATCTTATTCTTTGTAAAAAAAGTTTAAGCATAAGATTTCCTGAAACTATAAGAAGTAAACATTGAAATAATCATTTGTGATGAAATAATCGACAAAATTGCCGGATTGGAAATACTTAAATTATGAAGTGCAAAATAAACTATATAAGAAATTACTGATCCTGAAATAATAATTTTTGTTATATTAACTTCAAAACCTAGAGCTCTTGAAAAAATAATATTGATTCTAGACCAAACCATTAAAGGTAATGAAAAAAGAATTAAAGAAGTTTGAAAAGAGACGTCTCTGAACTCTTCGCCAAGAAGTGATACAAGAATATTTCCTGCAGTATCTCTTAACAAGTAAAACGTAACTGGAATAATAAATGAAAAAAAGAAAACTTTCTTTAGACGATCTCTTATGTTTTGAATTTCATCTTTGTCTTTTGCTTTTGACAATTCTGGAAATAATATATCAAGGCTTGCTGCTAAAAGTTGAAAAATAATTTCTAATATTCTTCTGGACCATGCCAAGACACCCAAAGCTGGACCAAAATAAAATAGACCTAACAAAACTATATCTAACTCAGAAATCAAAGCACTGGAAAATGTTGTAAGAACCATTTTTCTTCCTGATTTATTCAGCTCTTTCCTTGTCGACTTATCTTGATCTGAATCTCTTTTTTTCTCGTTTTGAGGGATGTAGTAATGAGCGACTAGAAAAAATAGAAATAATATAGCCGATTGATACAATACAACCCATATTATTTCTAGACTGTTAATCACAATAATCCAAGCACCAAATCCATAAAGGATTGTTCTAACGATTATCTGCTTGGAAGTAATTACAAAATTGCCATCTGCTTGAAAATATGCCAGTGCAATATGAATCATTTCGTTAAAAACAAAACCTATAAGAAAAATTGCTGTTATTGGGTAATCTCTGCCAAATAAAATTGTTAATGGAAAAATTGTCGCCAAGGCTAATGCAAGATTTCTTAAAACCAGAAAATATGAGTTAGCAAAAAGAGAATTTTTGAAACCAACATTCTGAGCTCTTAGCTTTGTAACAACTAATGCAAGAGATAATACGGTTGCTGTTCCAATTAATACAGAAAGACTTTTTGAAGCTGCATATTCACCATATATTTCTGCTCCATACTCTCTACTTATTATTGTGATTAAAAAAAAATTAACTCCTAAAAGAGTTAATTGCATTAGAGATATATAAATTGTATTTTCTTTCCAATTTTTTATCAATTCGCAACCCTTGCTAAATGCCAATTTGAAAGATTGATTAAATACCACTTTTTTTGGTAGTCATTTCCATTAAGGATATGATTTAATTCTCTTTCATTAAATAAATTTACTAGAGAATTGAACTGTTGCACAGATTCATAGAATTTTTCTTCATCTTTCTTGATCCACTCACCTATTGGAGCCCTAAATCCTTGTTTATTTCTATTTATGATTTGATCAGGTAAATATTTCAACGCAACCTTCTTGAGAAGACTTTTTGTATTAGTTAAGTCAATAAGTAATTCTTCCGGCAAGGAAAGTACATATTCTACTAATTTATGATCAAGAAAAGGCACCCTAGCCTCAACACCAGATTGCATTACAAGCTTATCCATTCTCATAAGTAAAAGTTCCGGAAGCCTTATCTTTAAATCAATTAAAGTCATCCACTTAGAAATTTTTGAATTTTTGTTAGAAAAATAATCTTTCCATTTATTGTCAGCGTAAAATATTAGATCAGAATGATTTGGTAAACCATCTTTTATCAAGCTATCTAATTCCTTTAAATTAAAACCCAAAGCTCCGCCTGCAAATGAAGTTCTATTAAATAGAATATTGCTAAGCATATTTAATCTATGATTCTTAAAACTTGAGTATTTTTTTGTAGATTTAAAAAAGGGCTTAAAAAATTTATTCAATTTGAGATATCTATTCCAATGATCATATCCATAAAATAATTCATCTGCACCTTCCCCGACTTGAACAACTTTAATTTTGCTGTTGTTAGTTTTCTTACCTAGGAAATAAAGTGGAATTCCAACCTCATCCCCAACTAAGTCGTCTTGATAGAAGGAATAATTATCAAGAAGCTCTTGGAATTCTTGATAAGAAATATTCTCCTCAATTAAATCTATGTCATTATTGCTTGCCGCAAATTTTGCTTCGTCTAACTCTCCCTCATATCCGGGAAAATGGTCTTTAAAATCTATGTTGAAACCTTTCAGTCCAGCTTTTTCATTTTGTTTCATGAGCTTGCCAATCAAGGATGAGTCAAGCCCTCCAGATAGAAATAGTCCTACTTCAACGTCACTTACTTTCCTGTACTCAATAGATTCATTTAATAATCTATCTATATTTTGAATTGCTTCTTCTTCTGAGATATCATTATTAACTTCAATATCAAATGGATCCCAATACTGATTAGATTTTATTGAATTGTCTGAAAAAAACTCTATGTACTCACCAGGTTGTACTTTTGATATGTTTAAATTTCCTGTTCTATTCATTGGAACACAAAGATGCCTTAGATATGCAATATAAGACTCAATATCAGGTTCAAATGGAATTAAATTAGATTGTTCTATAGTCTTTAATTCTGAAGAAAATATAAACCAATCATCATTCCTAGCAAAGTATAGAGGTTTGATTCCGATTCTATCTCTAGCTAAAAAAATAGAGCTCGTCTCTGCATCATGAATGGCAAAGGCAAATTGACCTCTTAATTTTTTTAAAATTTCAGATTTATATTCAATATATCCTTTAAGTAATACCTCTGTATCGCCTTCCGTAGAAAATTTAACACCTTTACTTTGTAGTTCTGCTCTAATTTCTTTGAAATTATAGATTTCACCGTTAAATACAATTGTATATCTTTTGTCGTCATCCTGATAAGGTTGGTTTGATCTTGAGTCTAGATCAATAATTGAAAGCCTGCTGTGAATAAAACATTCTGAATCTGAAATATAATTAATGGAAGAGTGATCGGGTCCCCTGTGTTCTAGGGAGACTTTCATGTCATTTGCAATATTTTGGTCGATTTTAGAATTGTTGATGCTAACAATTCCACCAATTCCACACATTTCTCTAACTCTAATGTTATATTTTTTATTCAAGTAAATTAATTTGAATAGTTTAGAGTAAATATTGTATGAAAATAATTTTTGACATTACAATCATGGTTTTTCTCATTCCAGTTTTTTTATTCTTTTTTCCTATCATTTACATGTTGATAATTATTTCAGATGGTTATCCAGCAATATATGTTCAGGAAAGAGTTGGTAAAAACGGTAAAATTTTTAAATTATTTAAATTCCGGACTATGGATGAAAGCTCAGATGAGGATCTACACGAAGAGCATTATAAAAAATTAGCTGATAAAGAAACAATTGAGCCATCTTTAGAGCCTGGAAATCCTATACGAATTGAAAACGATGACAGAATAACAAAAATTGGTCTTTTTCTAAGAAAGACTTCCCTAGATGAATTGCCTAACGTAATAAATGTTCTAAAAGGAGAAATGTCAACTGTCGGTCCAAGACCATTAGTTGTTTATGAATCAAAATTACTTGGTGATTATCAAAAAAAGAGACATTCAGTAAAACCTGGAATTACTGGTCTTGCTCAAGTCCAGGGAAGATTAGATTTAAGCCTACAAGAGAGGCTTTATTGGGATATTGAATATGTTGAAAACTACAACATTGTCCTTGATTTCAAAATACTTTTTCAGACAATTATCTCTGTTATATCAAGAAAAGGGGCAAATTAGATTAAGGAGTAGTAGTCCTCAACTACCTTTGATTTATTTAAAATATTTTTATTTAGATTGTTTATATTTTTTTGATATTTCAAAAGTAGTGATTGATCATTAAGTTTATCAAATATTTTTTTCATCGAAGTCTCATCATATGGGTCAATGGTAAAACCTAATTCATATTTCTCTATAAACTTTGAAACAGCAGAATCACTGTTAGCAAAACACAATAAAATTTTATTCATTGAAAGATAGTCAAAAGTTTTACCAGGAAAACCTTCTACTGTAATTTCTTTGTCTAACGAAATAAGTCCAACAGGAATCTCTTTCGTTTTATCGTATAATTCGTTTCTTGGTAAATGCTCGAAAACATTTAATTGATCACTTTCTAAATCTTTAATAGAATCAAATTCTTCACCTGCTCCAAAAAATTTTAAATTCCAATTCTTCTCTTCAATAGAATTAAACGTATCGATAAATCTTTTTATATTTTGAGGTTTACCCATATTACCGGCATACAAAATTGTTTTTTTATCTAGATTTGGATTTTCATTAGATATTACATAGGGAGAAAAGTGATAAATTGATTTTATGTCTTTATCTATTAATCCACGATTGTTAATAAGAAATGCTTTTAATTCTGGTGAGTTTACAACCAAATTGTCAGCAAGTTTCATGGCGTATGTATCGATTTTTTTAAAAATGTTAAATAAAATTCCAGAATTTGTTTTCAATGTTTTGTTAGCGATTTCAGGATAAAGTTCCCAGCATGAGTATGTAACTTTAATCTTTAGAAATTTCTTTATATAAATTACAACTAAGTTCATAGTTGGTGGATAACTAAATATAAAAATATGAGAGTAATTTTTATTGTTCTTAGATAAAAATTTAATTGTTTGATAATGAAACATTATCCATTGAAAAAATCTAGTTACTTTGTTAAAACTCCTGCTTGCTGAACTTATATGTGTTATGTTTATGTCTTTATATGATGATGTGTAATATTTATCTGAAGTTAGATTCTTACTATTTTCGATATTGTATTGTGGTGAGCTTGCCAATATCTCAACATCAACACCATGCTCTTTAAATCCATCTGCAATTTCAGCAACTAACATTCCTGTTGAGACGTTATCTGGAGGTATTGTTAAAGAGTGAAATAAAATTTTTTTCATTCTTTAAATGAATTTGAAATATCAAATGGATAATTTTCTTTATTATGTTTATGAAAACTGTTTGTTTCTGATAATTCTACAAGGTCGTCAACAATATTATCAGATGCTTTCCCATCACCGAATGGTTGAGCCCATTTTGTATCAACCAACTTCATAGCTTTATCTAAGTAACTTTGAAAGTCACTCATCATCTCAGATGGATCAAATTTTATAGAAGCATTAACATCATATACTTCTGGACGCTCTGTTGAGTATCTCATTTGAATAGAAGGTACATTCATAATGCATGCCTCTTCAACTACTGTACCTGAGTCACTCATTACAAAGGTTGAGTTCTTCAGAAGATACATAAATTCAAGATATCCTAAGGGGTCAATCATCAAAACGTTCGAATTGAGTTTTAGATCATATGATTTAAGCATTTCTTGAGTTTTGTATCCTGCAGGAAATACTATTTTCATATCAGAAGAATTAAATAGATTTACAATATTGTTAAGAGAATCCATGTTTAATATATTCTCTCTCCTATGAGATGTTGCCAATAAGAATTCGTTTTTTCCAATAAAATTTAAAATACTATTATCTAAGCTTTCATGTCCCGAATCAAAAATATTTTGATTTTCTTGAATAATATCAACTATGGGGTTCCCAGTTACTTTT
>ARQR01000003.1 GCA_000384495.1 actinobacterium SCGC AAA015-D07
ATCTTATACGAAGTAATTATGACGTTTTAGATCTAAGTTTTGATGAAAATAAATTTTTTAACGATCTTGATGAATTATCTAAATTTCTGAATACTAATATTGTTTACAAAGATATTTTTTAATTTTTAAATAATTGTAAGCAATATGAAAATATTAATTTTCGGTTCAACGGGATGGTTTGGAAAAGCAACTCTTGACTATTTTATAAGAAGATTTAACGATCAGTGTGAGTTTACTTTAATTTCATCATCAAGAAAATCTTTTGAATTTAAAGGATATAAATTCAATACCGAAAATTTGGAATATTTTAATTTAATAAAAGATTCAACTTTTGACTATTATTTTGATTTTGCTTTTTTAACAGGTAAAAATGTAACCGAACTTAGCAACGACATTTACGTGTCACAAACAGATAAATTAATTAACTCATCAAACAACTTTTTAAAAAATAATTATGTGAAGAAAGCTTTGTTAACATCTTCAGGAGCAGTTTATTGGAAAGGAACTTCCAATGAAACAATTTATACCTTACAAAAAATAAAACAAGAAAAAAAATTTTTGAATACATGCAAAGATAACGATATAGACTATTCAATCGCAAGAGTGTTCGCCGTAATAGCTAAACATTATAATTACGATTTTAATTATGCTTTTTCAAGCTTTGTTCAACAGTCAATAACAAAAAAAGAAATAAGAATTAATTCCGATAAAAAGGTCATTAGATCTTACTTAATTTTTGATAATCTAATGGATTATTTTATAGACAATGAAAAAAACAATAAAGTTTATGATGCGTGGAATTTAAAACTTGATATTTATGAGTTGGCAGAAATTATTTCTACAATAAATAATTGTCCAATCATCATGGAAAACGATTACCTAAGTGCTCATAAAACAGATGAATATACAAGTAAAGACTTTTCATTTAAAAATTATTTTCAAGATGAAATTAATCTAGAAAAAATTATCTTAGATTATATTAACTACACGGAAAATGCAGAAAATAAATTTTACTTTAAATAATTTTGATTAATTTAACATTAAAAAAATAATGAAACTTTCAAATAAAGAAGAATTTTTAAGGCGAAAGGATAAAAAACTAAAGAAAATTATTGATTCAAATGGTCATATAAAATTTGAACCAAAAAAAGAAAATCAGTTTGATACTATCGTTGGAATAATAATCTCACAATTTATCTCGACTTCTGCTGCGAATTCAATATTCAAAAAGATTAAAATACATTTCAACACAGAAAACTTAAAATATGAGCATTTTTACAAACTTACAGTTCCACAAATTAAAAAACTTGGAGTCAGTACAAATAAAGCTAAATCGATCAAAGAACTTTCTGAGTTATATGCACAGGGTGAAATCATAGATCTTAATTTGTTAAATAGTAATGAGCTGAATGAGAGAATGAATTCAATATTTGGAATCGGTCCATGGTCGGTAAATATGTTTGAAATATTTGCCTTAGGTAAACTGGATATTTTTTCTTCTAAAGATGCTGGTTTAAGACTTGCAATGAACAAATTAAAGATGGTTAAAGAAGGAAGTGAATGGGTAAAGTATGAAATCTATGCAGAAAGATGGTCTCCATATAAAACAATTGCATCCTTACATTTATGGAAAATGGTTGATTAAAAAATTTTAAATCTACACGATAGATGTTTTAAAAATCTTTTGTTTAGCAAAAATATAAAGATTATTTAGAACGATTATAAATATAAAATAAATGCCAATTCGATTAATTAGTGACATAAAGTTTGCAATTTCTTGACCATAGATCAAAGTATTTGGATTTAGAAATATAGAGAAAATAACAGAGAGTTTTAAAAAGTTAGAACCGTTAATGTACATCAAAATTAAAATGATTAAAAAGTTAACAAGCCTATGTGAATTATTTGAAAAGATAATTGTAAAAATAAACCAGACGTAAAGTCCATTCTCAAGGTATTCATTATTTCCAACCGTACTGGTCAGTTTATTACTGAACAACATAACACCTATTGTTGCAATCATAATTAATAGGAGAGTTATGATAAGGCTAGGTTGTATTTGAAATATGCTCAGTATTGGCTCTATATCTAGACTTAGACCATATGCGACACCAAGATTACCTACATAATCCAAGTTATTTAATGTTTGTGAAGGATTGAGAAGTTGATTTTTTACACTAAATTCTGAGTTGTCTTGAAATAGTAAAAATATAAAGAAAAATAAAGATATTGAATTAAGTATTAAGACTTTATAATTTTTTCTTAAAAGAGATACAATCAAAATACCAATAATTAATCCAACGGGATGAATTTCATTTACTGCAATTAAAAATATCAATACTGTACTTAGAATCCATCTTTCTTGAAATTTGTACATCACAAACAAAGCAATAGCGAATGTAAATATGTCTAAATTTCCATAATTAAATAAAAAATTTACGCATGGGCTTAAAATTGTAAAAACTATAAGCTCTCTGTTGTCGGAAAATTGTTTTAATAAAAATCTATATATAAGTAGATAAATTATAAAAAATAAAAAAGAAAATAAAGTAATCATTAGTTTTAAGTTCATACTTATTGAAAAAAATTGAAATAATGGGTTGTAAAAAGGTACTGGGCATTCTAAAAAATAACCAGTATATAAAAAGTTATTTCCTGTAAAAGATGGATCACTACAGTTCATTGCTGTCAATGTTATTTGTAAGTCTGGGTAAATAGAGAAACCGGTAAGAGGGTCCTGTATGAGACTTGCCCATATTTCAACAGTTTTATTACTGAGTCCACTTAAAAATCTTATTGATGCGAACACTATTGGCAAGCTGAAAAACAATTTTTTGTTCATAAAGAAATTTGATAATGAATATTTATTCGCAAAAAAAATAAATAAAATTAAAATTCCGAAAAGCGAAGGGTTAAAAAATAAATAAAAAATAAATACTATAGACTTGACTTGGTTGTTTTTGTAATTTTTAAAAAAGAATATTATTAACAAAAATAAAAAGTCATTTTTAATTTCAAATGGATGTGATCCAATGCTGTCAAAATTTAGATAAGAGTATTTATATAAAAGTGAGTATCCCAGTAAAAAACAAAAAAGATAAAAATATATTTTTTTATAAATCGGTCTTAAATAGAAAAAAACCAAGATTATAAAAGTAACTAGAAAATTGTAATAATATAAATAGACTTTTTTATTAAAACCAATAATTATTTCCGCACTATCTTTTTCAATATATAAATCAACAATTTTTCCAATACACTTAAAATTTTCTATATCAGGAAAAATATAAACATCTCTATAGCTGGTGTTTATAGTTTTTACTTTATTTAAATTTATTAAATTCTCTTCGAAGCCTTTATAACAAAGATTGGATGTTTTCAGCCTACCTACTTCTACAGAAGCATTTGATTCAACATCATAACCTTTAAAAAAAATCAAATTGTTTATCAAGAGAAATGGAACTAAAAATAATAAAAGAATTAAACAATATAAAAAAATCTCAATTTTTTTATTTGTTCTCTTTATATAAAAATCTTTCATTTAAGAAGACATTTTATGAAATTCATCTATTTGGTCTATTGTTATTTCGTCATTTTCACTTTTATACCAATCAACAATCGCTGTAGATATCATTTCAAGATCAAACAATGGTTGCCACCCAAGAATATTATTCGCTTTTTTGGAATCAATACGTAAAAATTCACTTTCATAAAATGAATTTTGTTTTTGTTTAATTTCTATATTTTTATCACTGTTCCAATTTTTTAAAATATTTTCTGTAAGATCCATAACTTTTTTTTCATTATTTTCAGAGGAGCCAAGGTTAAATATTTCATTTTGATTATTTTTTACACAATATTCACCTGTCATCAAGTAACCATTTAACGAATCAAGAATATATTGCCAAGGTCTGATCGATCCAGGATTTCTTAAATAAATATCTTCATTGTTTTTTAACGAATTGATAATATCAGTGACTATTCTGTCCTTACCACCATCTCCACCTCCCAGAACATTTCCAGATCTTACAACTCCAATATTTAAGTCTTTTCTTGATATAGTGTTTATGAAAGCTGAAATAATATGTTCTGTAGAAGCTTTAGATGCACTATAAAATTCTTTACCTCCGAGAGAGCTTTCTTCTAAATTTGAATTGGCAGTATCAGAATAAACTTTATCAGTTGTAGATATAACTAAACCGTTTATCTTCTCATTTTCGTTTACCAAATTCATAACATTAAATGTACCAATGATGTTTGTTACTAATGTTTCCAGTGGTTTTATTTTTGCTGTTGAGACAACTCCTTGCGCAGCCAAATGAAATACAAAATCAAAATCTTGATTAAATACCTTAGTAAGTTCATCATTGTTATCTGAAATATTTAGATTGTATTCACTTTGAAATGTCTTTTTTTTATCAATTCTTTCATAATTTTCAGAAATTATCTCAGAATCTGACAACCCATAAACTTCTGAACCTAAATAATTTAAATAGCATGCAAGCCATGAACCTTTAAAACCTGTATGTCCCGTAATAAGTACTTTTCTATTTTTCCAAAAACCTTGATCAATCATTTTTATTATTTTTCAAATATTTTTCAACAATCTCTTTTTCCCTTATGGTATCTACTGGTTGAAAATAACCACTGTGTTTGTAAACACTTAATTGCTTATTTTTTGATAGAATCTCCATCGGTTCTTTCTCTAAAGATGTTGTGTCATCTTCAATATAGTTTACGATATCACTTTTCATTACAAAATATCCACCATTAATAAACTCATCATTACTGATAGTTTTTTCATTAAAACTTTCAACAAAATCTCCACTTATTTTTAAATTGCCAAATCTTGCCGGGGGTTTAACACCAGTTACAGTAGCGATTGTTCCTTTGGATTTATAAAATTCTTCTAATTTTTTTATATTCACATCTGATATTCCATCACCATATGTCAACATACATTCGTCTAGCTCAAGTAATTGAATTGCTTTTTTTACTCTTCCACCAGTCATAGTATTTTGACCAGTATCAAGAACTTGAACTTTTAATGAATCATTTATATCGAAAATGAAATTTTTTTCATCAACTACATTAAAATTTTTTTTAAAATAATCGTAAATATATTCAACTTTTTCTCCACCAAGAATAACAAACTCTTTGTAATCATATGAAATATAATGTTCCATAATATGAAAAATCATTGGCTTGTTTAACAACGGAATCATAGGTTTTGGCATTTTTAAAGTTTCTTCCATGTAGCGAGTGCCCTTACCCCCCGCGAGTATCAGAACTTTCATTTATGTTTATCTATAAAGTTTTTAGTTACTTCGATAACATAATCAAGCATTTCTTTCGTTAAACCCGGATAAACGCCTAACCAAAAAGCATTATCAACCACCTCGTTAGCAACTGGATATAAGTTTTCATCTCCAAAGCCTTTTTGGAAATATGCTGGCTGTTTTAGGACATTACTACCAAATAAAAGCCTTGTGCCAATTTTATGTTCATCATAAACCTTTAGTAAGTCCAACCTTTTAAAGGGAGCCTCTTTACTTACTGCCAGTGGAAAGCCGAACCAACTTGGGTCAGCTTTTTTAGACCATGATACTAACTTAAATTCATCAAAATTTAAAAAGTTTTTATGTAAATAATCAAAATTTTCTTTTCTTTTATTGATAAACTCATTTAGTTTATTCATTTGAGATAAACCAATCGCTGCTTGCATGTCTGTAGCTTTAAGATTGTATCCAATTCGAGAATATATATATTTATGATCATATCCATGTGGCAGTCCACCTAATTGCCAATCAAACCTTTTTTTACATGTATTATCCTCTCCAGGTTTGCAGTAACAATCTCTTCCCCAGTCTCTTAAAGACTCGATAATTTTTTTCAGTTTTGGTTTATTTGTCAAAACAGCTCCACCCTCACCTGTCGTAATGTGGTGTGCCGGATAAAAAGATAAAGTAGCTACATCACCAAAGGTACCAACATTTTTATCCTCATACTTTGAGCCAAAAGCATCGCACATATCTTCCATCAAAAAAAGTTCATATTTTTCACATAATTCCACAATTTTTTCAAGATTAAAGGGATTTCCCAGGGTATGGGCCAAAACAATACCTTTTGTCTTATCAGTGATTGCAGATTCTATGAGATCATGGTTGATGTTATAAGTATCTGGATCAGCGTCAACAAACACCGGTTTTAAATTATTTTGAATTATTGGATTTAATGTTGTTGGAAAATTTACAGCAGAAGTAATAACTTCAGAACCATCTTCAATTTCATAAAGCTCTTTAAGACCAGACAATGCCAACAAGTTTGCAGAAGAGCCACTATTTACAAACAAAGTATGTCTTATACCAAGAAATTTCGATATTGATTTTTCAAAATCATCTGTAAATTCACCCGAAGTAAGCCATAAATCAAGACTAGATATCATTAGATTATTTAAATCGTTCACATCTAATACTTTTCCAGATACAGGAATTGGACTTATTCCTGGAACAAAATGACTGTTTTGACTATAAATTTCAAAATATTCTTCTGATAAGTTAAGTATTTGAGATTTAATTTCATCTAACTTTTTTGATGACTCTGACATATTATATATTTTAACTTCATTAGAAAATGTATACACTAATTTAGCTTTCTAGTATTACTTTGGATATGTTTATCTTGATAGAGTAATTATTGATTAATATTATAGAATAAAGTGAATATCAATTTGAATAAACAAATTACTGCAATTGTACCTTTTCTCAATGAAGAAAAATACCTTGAAGAATCAGTTAAAAGACTCATAAATACAAATTTATTTCAGCAGATAGTTCTTGTAAACGATAACTCAACAGACAAAAGTCGTGAAATAGCAGAAACACTATGTTCAAAATTTGAATATATTGAACTAATTAATTTAGATGTACAAAAAGGTAAAGGTAACGCAATAAAAGTCGCACTGAAAAAAGTAAATACCTCTCACTTAATTGTACACGATGCTGATTTAGAGTATTTTCCTTCTGATATCATTGATATGTTTGAAGTAGCAAAAGTTAATCCATCCACATTAGTTCTTGGCTCTAGAACAATTGGAGAAAAAACAAGGAATAATAAATATAAAATTACTTATTACGGAAATAAATATTTAACTTACTTTTTCTCTCTAATTAATTTTTATAAGCTTTCCGACATTGCAAGCTGTTATTGGCTCATCGAAACGGACGTTTTAAAAAGTTTAAATATAAAAGAAAATGGATTTAGTATAGAAGTAGAGGTTCTATCGAAATTTCTTTTGCAAAATAAAAACATTGTTGAAGTTCCTATAAATTATGACGGAAGATTATATAGTGATGGGAAGAAAATTAATGTTTACGATGGCGTCCTAATTTTTTATAAAATTATTAAGTATTCGAAACTTTTAAATTTTTTCAAATTTAGAAAGTTGAATAATTAAAGATAAATAAATGAGATGAAAACAACTAATTATATATCTATACGAGGATTCATATTCAACATTTCTCCAGTAAGAAATATAAAGTAAATTTACAAGAACATAGTTAATTATTACAAAAAAGAAAATAATATTTTCCTGTGTTGTATTTGATTTTTGTATTACAAATCCAAAAAAATTAACTATTAGAAACGTCAAGACAATATAACTTGTTGGCTTATCAATAAGAAATTGATTAACTATGTTGATTATATTTGAAAAATCTAAATCTCTAAGATATATAAAATCAAAAAATAGATCTTTAAAATCAATCTCACTTGTATATGCAAAATTTTGTAATTCAGAAAAGTAAACTCTTTGGTAAATAAAATAAGATAAATATACAAACGTACTTAAAATAATATATATATTTTTCCTCAATAGAAAAAGACTTCCAAGTATTATCACTAAGACTATAAGCGATACAAAGTTTTTTGTAAGAACGATAGCACCAAAAGTCAAAAAAAATAAAAATGAGCTATTATTTTGATTTTTAAGCATACGTGGAAAATTAAGCAAATATGTTGCTACAAGAAAACTAACTATTCCTTCAATCATTAATGAATTTATCAACAAATATTCAAGCCAATTATTATTTAAAATAAATAAAGTAAGAACTATCGAAAATATTATTTTATTTTTTTTAGTTATTTTTAAATCTGTGATGAGTAATACACTAAAGCTTAAAAATAGAAACGACGTTATTTGTACAAATTCAAATTTTTGAATTCCAAAACCTATTTCCAGTAATAATGCTTGTATATAACTAGGAAGTAACCCCTGGCCCTCAATTAAATTATTTTGAAGAGCAAAATAATAATTATTTTCGTAGATCATTGCAGCAATATCAAGCCATTGTTCGGGAACATCGGTATTTTGTTCTTGGTAGTTTGAATTATCAAAAATATCATTTGAAAAAATTTTATTGAAAGTACGCCATACAAGAAATGATGAAAATATTTTAAGTATGTTTATTTTTTTTTCTGTTTTATAAAAAAGTAAAAATATCCAAATTAATGAAAAACTAATGAGCATTGATTTAAAAGAAAGTATCCTTGTCGCAAATAAAAATAACGAATCAAATGTAAAATAGCTGATCAAAAAAATTCCTAAAGACACAGCCCTTCCACCAATATTAAATGATTCATTTATTGTATTTGAAACGTATAGAAAAAATAAAGTTCCTAGTAAAAGAGAAATAAATTTGATTAAATATATACTTTGAAAAAACTTCATATCAAAGTTAATTAAAAAATTTATTGATGAATTTAATACTATAGGAAGAGAAAAAAGTACGATAATATTTTTTCTGAATATTGTAGGAATATCATAACTTTTCATTTTTCTACCTTTTCAAATAGAGTATCAGCGTAAATCAAATAAACTACTTTTCTATAAATACATTCATTGGTTTATATGGGTCGTAATAAAACTCAATAGTTCTATCTGATCTATATTCTGATGTATCAAGTTGTATGTAATCTGATTTATATGAATCGTAACTACAATCAAAATCATTATTTTCGGTCGGCGCACCACCTGCAAATATTCTTATAGAGTTACATAAAATAACATCTGGTTTTGTGCTCAGTAAGTAATCAACATTGTTTTCTCGAATTCTTCCAAAATTTATTAATGGACTAGTAATGTATTCTTCAAAATGATTTGTTGGATGAACTATATAAGAATAATTTGGTTTATCAAGATAAAACAATACCAATATATACTCAAGTGCAAATATTGAATAATCATTTTCAAAATACGAATCAATTTCTTGAGAAAGTTTGTAAACAGGGTAATTATTTTGAATATCATTTAAATTCGCTAAATTATTACTTGCATTAGGGAATGTTTTATAAAAAATTGATGAAGCACTCAAAAATATCATTAAGAAAACTACTATATAAGATCTGTTGTAATTTAGATTAACAATAAGAAAAGGAATGAAGAATATAAAGTAGAACAAATGATGGGAATAATTAGTCCCTCCAATAAAATATAATGCAAGAGCAAAGAAAATATTCATGAATGTTAAATCCTTAAACAAAGCTTTTTTGTCTTTCAATATTTGAAGCAATTGATAAAACAACAAAGTAACGAGTGAGAAGTATATATATTTGTTGTAATAAAAGTAATCTCTAAACCATACTTTGAGCTCATTTAAAGAATAAGAAATTGATACAAACCCTTCTGATGAGTAACCAAAAGGAATTATTAGGTAATTTGTTATAAAAATGTCATATAAATTGTTCGATATATAAATGCCCTGAAACAAAATATGTGGTAATAAGAACCCAAAGAGTGATTTTCCAAAAATTTCTAAGGTTAATTTTTTTTTATAAATTACATCAAAAATATATGGTAGTAAGAAAATTAAAGCAACTTGATTAATCAAACTGGCTAATGAAATTATTAAGGGTATAAAAAACGTGTTATTATTTTCCCATTTAAATTTCCAGTAAAGATAATAAGCAGTAGAAATAAAAAGTACTACAAATAACTCAGAATAGGCTGATATGTACTGGGGCTCACTAACAAAAGAAAGAAAAAGTAATGTAGCAGTTAATGAATATAATTTTTCACCCTTTTTAATAAGCCCAATTGTCTTAAACATTAAGATCGAAATTATAAAAAGAATCAAGTCATTTAATAGTTTTATAAACACTAATGACTTATTTGATAACAAAATTAAAAAATAATAAATGTAGGTTAGCAATGGTCCCTTTGACTCCCATTGTGTTTCGTAAGGTAAATATCCATCTTGTAAAGGTAAAGAAGCTACTAAATAAGATGCTGTATCCCATGTTATTGTTTCGTAATTCAGATAAAGGTTTTGAGTAATAATCACAAAAATGAAAATTAAAATGTAATAAATTAAATTATTTATCGAGTTAGAAACATGAATAAATGAATTTAAAGTTTTTGATATAGGTTTTTTTAAATTTGAATTTAGCGTAATAAGCAAAAAAATTAAATAAAAAGAAACTGTGTAAACAATTTTTTCATTGTTAATTAATCTAAAAAACACATAAGGCGAGATAACAACAAAAGATATCAACAAATAAATAAAGAGATCATTGAGTTTGTTTGCTTTATTCATAGATAATACAAATAAGTATAAATGCAATTTTTTAATTAAATTTGTAAAAAAAAGTTCATTTTTGTTAATAAATAAAATATTTTTAATTTGAACATTTTAAGAGTCTATTATTAAATAGACATGTTTAAAAGCTTCCAAAAATCACTTATAAACATAAAAAATGCATCAAGACTTATAAAAGTTAAAAATAAAAAATTAAAAATTATTTATTCTGTTTTCCTTTCTAACTTAGTTGTTCTTCTAGATTTGGGAATTATTTATCTGTTTACATCATTTTTTCAAGATGTAATTCTTCCAAATTCAATTAACTTTATAAATCTTGATCAAATTAAGTTATTTCTTCCTTTTTTAATAATTTTGAGATTCGTTGTCATCTATTTGGATACAATGAATATTCATAACCTTAGGTTATCAATTGAAGAAAAACTAAAAATTGATTTCTTAAATGAGGTTTTTTTACGTGGCAACTTTTCAACATCTGACTCTTATTTTTTTGTAAATACTTTATGCAATCATGTAGCAAATTTTTATCAAAATTTCTCGATTCTAATTACAAGTTTTGTAAAAATATTACTTTTTACCAGTTTTTTGTTGTTTACTCAACCATCCACAGTTTTTTACTTTTTTATAGGTTTTATAGTTCTTGTTATTCCATTGAGATATTTTACGAAATTAAATAGAAAGTATTCTCATATCAGTTTTAATTCAGGGATAGCGATAAGTGATGACATTGAGAGAGTAGTTGATAATTTATATCTAATTAAAATATTGAAAAATTTCAAGAATGAAAAAAAGGTGTTTCAGCAAAACTTAAATGATTATTACTCCTCTCAACTAAATAATTTAAAGTATGGCTCATTAAATAGCCTTGTACCAAGTTTTATGACAATGATTTTTCTATCTGTATTGTTTTTATTCACAGCTTTAGCAGCGAGAATTACATTAGAATTCATTGCTATCATTCTGAGACTATTTCAATCACTGGGAGAATTTAATAGAGTCTTAAGTTTATCAATAGCTACGTATGTTCATCTCGAAAAATTTCTTACAATTGAAAAAAATAAGGAAAATATTTTTTCAGAAAATTTTAAAGTTGCTGAAAATGGATCTAATGTAATTGCAAGTATAGAAAATGTTGATTTCAAATATTTAGACTCTAATCAATTTATTTTCAAAGGCTTAAATATACAAATAAATAAAAATACCCACACCATTATTACTGGACCAAATGGAGTTGGTAAAAGTACATTGCTTGGATTAATTTCTGGAGTTTTTTATGCTGAAAAAGGCAGAGTCCTTTTAAATACTTTTAAGACAAGTTATGTCAGTGCGTACCCCATGATTATAAGAGGTAGCTTAAGAGAAAATATTTTATACGGCATAACTGAGACTATTCCGGATTCAGAAATTAAAAAAGAAATTGATAACTTTAAACTCTTTGATAATAATGATATTGATCTCAATGACTCTGTAAGCAACAAAACTTTATCGTCAGGTCAGATGCAAAAAATCGCGTTTATAAGGGCAATACTGTCTAAACCTGATTTACTTTTGTTGGATGAATCAACTTCTAACTTAGATAGCAAATCAAAATTATTAGTTTATAAAATATTAGATTCACTAAATATTACTATTGTCAACTCAACACATTCTTCAGATGAGTTGATTAACTATGACAAGGAAATAAGATTTAGCAACAAAAATGGAATTACAGAAATAAATGAATTTAAATCTTTATGACAAAAATATTATTCATACACAATCAATATCAAAATATAGGTGGAGAAGATATTTCTGTTGAGAATGAAATAAAGTTCTTAGAAAGTAAATTTAACGTTAAAAAAGTAATTTTTCACAATGAAAATAGATTAAGTTTGAGCCAACTATTTTCTTTCTTTTTTAGTAACAACTATAAAAGTAATAAAACTATCCAAAAAATAATTAATGAATTCCAACCAGACTTAGCTTATGTACATAACACTTGGTACACAGCATCACTTGGTCTTTTCAAAGTCCTAGCAAAAAACAATATAAGTACAATAGTCAAATTACATAATTTTAGATATGACTGTACAAAGACTTTCTTCCATAGGAAACATCTTAAAAATAACTCACAATGTGGAGCTTGTGGGATTGCAAAAAGTAAGTATAAAATTTTCAATAAATATTATGAGGAATCATATATTAAATCAATTTTGGCTATTAATTTTGGTAAGAAATATTTTAAACATATTTTAGGTGGAAATTTTTCTATTTTTGTACTGACAAAGTTTCACTATGAATATTTAAAAAAATTAGGTATCGAAAAATCAAGAATATCAATTTATCCAAATTATCTAGAAATACACGAAATAACTAAACATTCTGAAAAAAATAATTCATTAGTTTATGCGGGAAGGATATCTAAAGATAAAGGCGTTGAAGAATTGATTACTGCATTTAAATCATTAAACCTAGAGAAAAATAAGCTAAAAATAATAGGAGGAGGCCCTGAATACAAAAATCTTAAAGACAACTACGAAAGTGACTCTATCATTTTTCTTGGTGAAAAAACCAATAAAGAAGTTTTAGAAATAATTAATACTTCTTCGGCTGTAGTTACTGCAACAAAATTATTTGAAGGTCAACCAACAGTACTTTGTGAAGCATCTATGTTGGGGGTACCATCCCTATTTCCAGATACGGGAGGTATTAGTGAATTTTTTCCAGACAATTATGAATTTAAGTATAAGCAATATGACTATGAAGACTTAAAAACTAAATTAATTAAACTTTTGCAAAATAGCAACATGAGTGATATTGGTTTGAAGAATAAAAATTATATCGAGAAAAAACTTGATAAGAACAGATTAATTAGTCAACTCAGTCAAAAAATAAATAATTAAATGAGTAAAGAAAATAATAAAGTAAGCGTACTTATTTCTACATACAACAATGAAGACTGTATTAGAGAATCTGTAGAAAGCATTCAAAAACAAACTTATAAAGAATTAGAAATTCTAATAATTGACGACGGGTCTAATGATGGTACGCTAAAAATTTGTGAAAAACTCAGTAGTGATGATTCAAGAATTAGAGTTTTTAAAAATGAAAATAATATTGGATTGACGAAGTCATTAAATATTCTTATCAAAGAATCTAAAGGAAAATATATTGCAAGGCAGGATGCTGATGATATAAGCCACTTATCTAGACTAGAAAAACAAATTAATTTTTTAAAAAAACAAAAATTAGATATGGTTTACTCAAGAGCAAAAGTAAAAAACTCAATAAAAGTAATACCAAATTTTTCTTTCTATTTTCCAAAAAAATTAGTCTTAAGATACAAAAATCCATTTATCCACGGTACGTTGTTGGCAAAAAAAAATATAGTTTTGTCACATAGCGGTTACAATGAGAACTTTTACTATGCACAAGATTATAAGCTTATTTGGGACATTATTTACTCAGGTGGGAAAGTAAAAATTATGAAAGAACCATTGTATATATTAAACATGGAAGAGAATATATCTTCTAAATATCGTGATGAGCAAGATTATTATGCTAAGTGTGTAAGAAATAATACTTCACCCCCAAAAAGAAAAATTTTATAATTAGTGAGGTTTTTTTGAAAATTAGTATTGGCTCAAAATTTATTGAAGGACCTTATGGAGGCGGAAATTTATTTGTTAAAAACCTCCAGCATTACCTTATAAAAAATGGTCATAAAGTGACCTATGATCTTAAAGATGATGACATCGATGTAATTTTATTAATCAATCCGCTACTAGATTCCGAGCAATCAACGTATGATAACTTTGATATAAACTTTTATCAAAAATACAAAAACCCTAATGCAATTTCGGTTCAGAGAATTAACGAATGTGATGAGAGAAAAGCCACAAATCATGTCAATAAAAGCATTATTAAATCTAATGAAAATATCGATTACACAATATATGTAAGTAATTGGATTCAGGAAATATTTGTAAAGCAGGGACTAGAAAAGATTGATTCTTCTGTGATCTTGGGTGGTGCTAATAAGAAACACTTCAATACAGAAAATAAAAAATTTTGGGATGGAAATTATCCAATAAAATTAGTTACACATCATTGGAGTAGCAATTGGATGAAGGGATTTGATTCATATAAGGAAATTGATGAAATCTTAAACAGTAACATATGGAAAGAAAAACTTGAATTCACCTATATTGGGAATCTACCAAAAGATTTTAAATTTAAAAACGTAAAGACAATATTACCTCTTGAAGAGAAAGAATTAGGAGAAGAGCTTAAAAAACATGATATATATATCACTGGATCAATTAATGAACCATCAGGAAACCACCATATTGAAGCAGCTCAGTGTGGACTTCCAATTTTATATATTAACAGTGGAGGGATAACAGAATATTGCAAAAATTATGGATTAGAATTTTCATTAGAAAACTTAGAGGAAAGACTAAATTTCTTAATAAATAACTATCAAGAATTCAAATTAAAATTAAGAGACTATCCGCTATCGAGTGAAAAAATGTCTAAAGATATTGAAGATCTTTTTAAGGAATTGGTTGAAAATAAAGACGATTATATTGTAAAAAGAAAAAATCAGATTTTTTTAATAGTAATGTACAATTTGATTTTGAAAAAGATAAAAAAATTAATTTTTAAAATTAAAATTAAAGTTTTGAATTAAAAATATGATATCAAAAAAACATGTAATCAAGCTTATTGAAAGCTTAACTTTTTTAATGATGTTTTCTCTTCTCTTTTTTGGAAGATCATTTTCCGGTGTATATTTTTTTGGCTATCGATTGGGGGAATTTATAGTACTTCTTGGTCTAATTCTTTATATTGTATTTTTATTATTTTTTAAAATTATAAAAAATTCAGATTTAAAGAATATATATATTATTCATACGATTCTTATTTTTTTATTTATTCTCTCGCTTCCATTAAGTAAAGAAAATCTTACTAATACTTATATTTTTAGAGCAAGCTTGTTTATATGGGTAGTTTCATTTTTTTACTTTGGAAGAACAATTGAGACAAAGTTTGAAAATAATATCAAATATATATATTTGTTAAACGCAGCAATTTTTTTGAATTATATTTTTACTGTTGTTTATTTCCCAAGTAAATTTGTTGAATTTTTTCAAAATTATTCAGATAAATTTGATTTTAACAAAGCACACATGACAGTTGCTTTTTATGTAATTGTTACATTTGCTAATTATCTATTTTCAAAAATAAATTTTGGTAAAAAGATAAATAATTTAATACTATTTTCAATGATTTCCGGCTTATATTTTCCTATATTTATTTTTAAAAGCAGAGGAGCATTTTTAAGTGCTTTAATTTATGCTCTTTATTATTTGTATCTTGTTAAAAATGAGATTTTTGAGAATAAAAAAATAATCATTATCTTATTTATTTTGTTTTTTGCACTTTTCTTTATTTCATCATACTTTGTTTCAGACTCAAATATACAAGAAGAAGCCGGTATAACTGTTGTTACGGAAATATTTCAAAACAAAGATACTTCAGCAACCTTTCTTTCTTTGTATATCCAAGACTCAAGACTTTTTTCAACAGATGGAAATATAAATTGGAGATTACAAATTTGGCAAGACGTATTTAGTCAAGCTTATAAAAATAATTGGTTAATTTTTGGCTTTGGGTATCAAGACATTATTCCTGCAATGAATAATCCAGATAGATCTGGTTATGACGGTACAAATGAAAACGTTCATAACTTCTTAGTTAATATTTTTGCTAGGGGGGGATTAGCTTCATTATCTCTTTATTCATTATTGATTTACTATATTTTCAAATCATCCAAATCAAAAAATTCTTTCATTCTTTATGTAATACCATTTATATTGGTTTCTTTGTTTGATGCGTCAATGGAAAATCCACATTTTCCTGCATTATTTTATTTTTTTATGGGATATTTTCTTAAAACTATAAACAATAACTCATCTAAGATAAATATATAATATGAAGGCTTTTATTACCGGCATAACTGGACAAGATGGATATTATTTATCTAAATTATTGTTAGAAAAAGGATACGAAGTCCACGGTACAATTAGAAGAAATTCAAGTATAAATACACAAAGAATTGATTCATTAATATCGAAATATAGTTCTGACAAACAATTAATACTTTATTATTCTGATTTAACAGACTCTTCGTCTTTAAATAATTTAATTAATAATATAGAGCCAGATGAAATTTACAATTTGGCAGCACAATCTCATGTTGCTGTATCCTTCAAAAATCCCCAATATACTACTTTAACTAATTCTATTGGCACTGTTTCATTACTAGAGGCAATAAGAAATTCAAAAAAAGATATTAAATTTTATCAGGCATCTTCATCTGAGATGTTTGGCGGAGTAAACTCTGAATCTTTAAATGAGGATTCATTATTTCAGCCAAAAAGCCCATATGCTGCTGGAAAAGTTCTATCTCATAATCTAACTGAAATATACAGAGATTCTTATAGTTTATTTTGTGTAAACGGAATTTTGTTTAATCACGAGTCTCCTTACAGAGGAGAGACTTTTGTAACTAGAAAAATAACCAGAGCTGTTGGGAGAATATTTCACGGTATACAAAAAAAGGTTACATTAGGCAATCTAGATGCCTCTAGAGACTGGGGTTTTGCAGGTGATTTTGTAAAAGGAATGTATTTGATGATGCAATATGAACTTCCTGAAAATTGGGTTTTAGCAACAGGAAAAACACACACTGTTAAAGAGTTCGCTCAAAAAGCATTCAAAGTGGTTGACCTTGACTGGGAGAAGTATGTGACAACATCAGAAAAATACTTAAGACCAAATGAAGTTAATTATTTACTTGGAGATTATTCAAAAGCTAAATCAAAGCTTGATTGGGCTCCTGAAACAAGCTTTGATGAATTAGTTAAATTAATGGTTGATGAAGATTTAATACTTGCAGAAAAAGAAAAAGTATTAATTGATAAAGGTCTTCTAGAAAAAACTTGGGAAAATTAGTTTATAAGTTGTTTATATACCAATCATAAGTAATATTTAATCCATTTTTGATATCTATATCTGGTTTCCAACCTAAATCATTTATTTTGGAAGAGTCTATTGCTTTTCTTGGATTTCCATCAGGATATTTTGTATCAAACTCAATTTTTCCATCATAGTTAATTACTTTAGCCAAGACTATCACTAAATCTCCGATACTTATTTCACTTCCACTACCAATATTGTAAATACCCTCATCGATTCCATTTTCAATTAAGAATTTTATTGCATTTGATAAATCATCTACAAATAAGAATTCTCTTTTGGGGGTTCCAGTTCCCCAGACGCTAAATGATGCATCGTTGGATATTTTCGAATTGTGCATTCTACAAATTAATCCCGGAATAACATGGCTGTCCATTTCTGAAAAATTATCATTAGGACCATATAAATTTGTAGGCATAAGGTTTAAAATTTTATGCCCGTATTGTTTAGCTAAAGAATTACCCAATTCTATTGCAGTTAATTTTGCCATTGCATAAGGCGAGTTGGTTGGTTCTAGTTTGCCGGACATAATCGAATCTTCTTTTATCGGATTTTCTGCTTCTAAAGGATAAATACAACTACTTCCGAGATTAATTACTTTAATTTCAGGTTTTTCGATAATCGATTCAAGTAAATTGACATTTATTTTAAGATTCTCGATTAAAAATTGTGATCTATAAGTTGAGTTTGCATAAATTCCACCTACTTTTGCTGCACAATTTATGATTAGATGTGGTGAAATATCATCTATATAGTCTTTTGTATTTTGAAAATTAAGTAAATCACAAATATCTCTATTAGCTGAAACTATTTCAAAATTTTCTTTATCATTTGATAGAATTTTTGTTAATGATGTACCAACTAAGCCGTTACTACCAAGAATTAAAATTTTCATAAACCTTATTTTAAACTCTTAGGGATAAAAAGAATTCTTTTAGGTATTTTGAAACAAAGGACAAATTTTTAATTTTAAAATTAATTATTGCTTTTGTTAACTCCTTTATTGAACCAAGCTTCCATTTATGTTCTATGTGGTAAGCTGATGAATTAAATTTTCTATAGTTCAAATGGTATATTTCAGATATACTTTCAAAAACTCCACTAGTAAGCCAAGGCTTTTTGCTTCCTAGAAAATGAATTAATAATATTTGCTCATCAAGATCTTGAATATCAAAAGCAGTGTAATTTAAATTTTTATCAAGTTCATAATAATCTCCATTAAAAAAAGAATTTAAGACGTCCTGATCCCAAAATATAATCTTATCTCTTATTTTGTTAAGTTCTTCGATTAATTTAAGAGTTAAATCAATCTCTTGCCATTTCTCATAGTCGATGAGCATTACCCCTGCATTAAAGTATTTTTTAGACAAATTTAATCTTTTAAGTGAATCGCTATTTTTTGAAAACGAACTAGCTTCAGTTTTTGCAGAGATAATTTTATTCGTTTTTTTCATTTCATCAAATGTTGATTCAATTATATTTGATGGATTACCAGCACAAACAACATCAGGATCAATATATACTATTTTTTTTATAGTGGGCTCTAAATAGTTTTGTATAAATAATCTAAAGTAAGTTGCTTCTGATATATGTACATTTTCTATATTTGGAAACTGGTACTCGTAATCTTTGAATTCATAAATCTTAATACTTTGTAGATTTTTATGATTTTTAATTGTATCAGGCAGTTGATCCTTTATAGATCCACTTGTATGAATAATGTTGATGTTTTGCCTTTTTTCAACTTTATCTAGATATGAGATAATCGAAGTTATTGCTTGAACATTATAGTTATCATCAAAACAATATAATATATCAAAGTTTTCAACTTTTTCCACTACTAAGAAATATTAGGTTATAGTGGTTTTTAACTATATATAATTATTTAATGTGCGGATTTATAGGAAAAATTTCTTTCGAAGATTTTGATTATAAAAATGTAATTGAATGCAATGATTTAATTGAATGCAGAGGTCCTGACTCATTAAGTAGTCACAATGGCAAAAAAAATGGTTTAAATTATAAATTTATTTTTAACAGATTATCAATATTAGACCTTACCGATGAAGCAAATCAGCCAATGATATCAAGTGGTGAAAAATCATTGATAATGTTTAATGGAGAAATATTTAATCATAAAGAATTAAGAAAAAAATTAGAAAAAAGAAATATTCGTTTTAATACTAATCACTCTGATACAGAGGTCATCTTAAATGGAATTGATCACAGCGGAGTAAATTTTATTGAGGAACTAAGAGGACAATTTGCAATTTTTTATATTAATTTTGATCAAAATAAAATAATCTTTGCAAGAGACAGGGTTGGTCAAAAACCTTTATTTGTAAATTTTGATGAACAAAATATAACTTTTGGTTCAAATTTAATATCTGTATCAAGACTATCTAAAAGTCAAAATATTGACCATGAAAGCATTGATGAATATCTTGAGAGCGGTGTTATATCTTCACCAAATACTATTTTTAAAAACGTAAAAAAGCTAAAACCAGCCGAGATATATGAAATTAATATATTAAATGATGAATTTGTAATTAGTTCTAAAAATTATTGGAAAATTGATAATTTTATTGATAATAAACCATTTAATGAAAATAAATTCTTTGAAATTTTTACAGAAGCTGTTTCATTAAGAACAGAAGCTGATGTAGAAATTGCAAATTTTTTATCTGGAGGAATAGATTCCTCATCAATTGCAAAAAACTTAAATGAAAACAGGATAAATTTAAATACTTTTTCAGTTGAAATAAAAAAATCTAAATATGATGAATCAAATTGGTCAAGAGAAGTTGCTAGAAAATACGGTACAAATCATGAAAAAGTTCAAATTGATGAGAATATTGAAGATAATGATATTTTTAGTTCAATAGATTCACTAGATGAGCCTTACTCGGATCCCTCTATAGTTCCCTCTTATCTCCTTTCTAAACAAATTGCTAAAAAATATAAGGTAGCTATTTCAGGTGATGGAGGAGACGAGTTACTTGGTGGATATAGAAGATTTCAAAAAGCGCTTGCAGATAAGACGAGACTACAAAATATTTATTCAAAACTTTATAAAATATATCCACCACAGTTGGGAACCGGTGCAAACATTCTCTCATTTTCTAAAGATTTTGGAACTTCGTTCAGCTCTTTTTTATTTGACGAAAAATTCATGAGTTTAATTAATAAGAATTCAATAAGAGGAAATTATGCTTCTATCATAACAAATCAAAGTGAAAATAAATATAAAGGTTTGTTGATTTCAGATTATAAACTTTATCTTTCTGAGATGATGATGCTAAAAGTGGACAGAACTTCAATGGCAAATTCTTTAGAAGTTAGGTCTCCATTTGTTGATCATAAATTAATTGAGTATGTTTTAACTACCAACAACAATTATTATGATCAAACCAGGTCAAAGTCTTTATTAAAAGATTACTTGGTTGAAGACTTTGGTAAAGATTTTGTTGATAGAAAAAAAATGGGTTTTGTTTTTGATCTTGAAAACTGGGTTTATTCCAACACTAAAACAATTGAAGATTATTTTTATAATGGCAAAATTATAAAAAATCTTAATGAAAATATTTTGAAAACATTATCACTTAGAAAATCTAGAATTAATGCAAATAGAATATGGAAAATTTTTATTTTAGAATATTATCTTTCTAAGCTAGTTCGTTAATAATTTTCAATACCTGAATTTTTATTTTTTCAAATTCATAAAATTCTTTCATGAGTTCGTATGCATTTTTTTGAATAGATATAGTATTACTATCTAAAGCTTCATTTAAGGTACCTAAGAAGTTTTTTTTATTTAATTCAAAAATATACCCACTTATCTCATGTTTCAAAATTTCAGTATGATTTGGAATATCACTTGCGAATACTACACATCCATTTGCCATAGCTTCTAGCAATGACTTAGGGTTACCTTCAAATAAGGATGGAATTACAAAGTATTTATATTTTTTGTATACCTCTAAAAGCTTCTCATGAGAAATATTATTGATAATATTTACGTTTACATTTTTCGCCTTGGCATAATTTATAATATCTTGTTCTAAAGGTCCTTTTCCAAATATGTCAATTTGAATTTTCTTTTTAATATCAGATATCGAATCAATTAAAAATAAATAATTTTTTTGTATAACCAGTCTTCCAACACAAAGTATTTTATCTTCATTCCTGTTCTCAAAGTTTAAATTTTCGTCAATTTTTACCCAATTTCTTATAAGTTTTATTTTGTTTGAGTTTATTTTAAATTTCTTATTCAAAAAATCCATATCAGCCTGGCTTGTAACAGAGTAAATATCTGCCCTCTTTAAAGATGTTCTTGTTAAAATTTTGAAAAATAATGTTTCTAATGTACCTTTTTTTTCTTTAATTGAAAAAAGATATGTGTCATAACCTGTTCTAATAAACAGGGGAATTTTTAAAATCTTTTTCAAAATAATACTTATCCAGGCACCATTTAATTGATTTTGCTTTATTATTTTTATATCTTTGAGTAAGTGTTTTATTTTAAAAGGTATTAAAAATGAAAATACAAATCTTAAAATTTTGCTATCAAAATATCTTACATGATTGTAAATTGGTATGATTTCAAATTTTTCATTTACTTCTGTAAATTCTAAATCCATTTTGTTCCCGTAGGTAATAAGAGTAAATTTGATATTATCATTTTGTAATTTTTCTAAAATTTCCAACTCTCTTTTCAAAATTCCAGAATCATTCCAAGTTTGCAAGGAGTAATCATATGTAAATAAGTATGCGACTTTCATTTTTTATACTTTAAATTAAACATTTTATTAATCTTAAAAAAAATTTTGAAAAATAACGTTTTTAATAATTTGATGTTTTTGTTGTAAAAACTTTCTAAAAAGTAAAAAGTTGAAAAATAAATATTTTCATAAGTTAGAGAAATTATAAACTCTGTATCCTTTTCCTGGTATTTAGTAAATTCTTTTCTCCAATATCCAATATCTAGTTTTTCAAAATTATAATTAGAGACATCAAAATTCATTAAATAATTTTCAAGCAATTTTTTTGTTACATTTTCATAAGAATTAATAAACAAAATTGGAAGGTCTTTAAATTGGTTAAAAGCTTTATTTTCTTTTACTACAGGAATAGAGCCTGAATATAGAGTTTCCCATATTCTATGAGTGTCATATCCATTTCCATAGGGGCATAATACAAAAGTACTTTTTTGTATTCCTTCTATATAGTCTTTTTTATTAAGATCGCTTTCTAAAGAAGCCCATTTGAAATTTTTAAAATAATTAAATAGATAAGATCTTTCTAGTGGATTTGTATTTATATTGAAATTTAAGTATAAATTGGCTTCTTTTTTTTTGTAATTCTCATAAGCTAAATCATTCAAATCATTGTTGTTAATATTTTTTTTTGAAAAATCATTAGCCAATCCAAGTGGTATAGACTTTATATATTCAGGAACCTCGTTGTTTATTGAAAACCAATTTATTATGTTATCTGGTTTTTTCAAATAAAGATTTTTGTTTATAGTTCTATCTGATTGAGCAGTTATTAAAGTTAAATTTTCTACTTCATTAAACTTTTTCAACAAAGTAAACAACTCTTTTATGTAATTTGAGTGTGTAAAAATAGTTGAATTATTTGATATCTTCAATATTTTTTTCTTGTAAATAATTGATTGGTGTTGAGGATTGTTAGACTCATACATAATTTGTGTATCTTTTAGTTTATGTTTTTCATTAAATGAAATATTTTGTGAAAATACTGCATCTGAAAAATTTGCAAATTTATTACTATTTATGAAGTTATCTTTACTAAGTAGATTATTTTTCAATCTTATCCAACTTTCTTCTAATGTCTTCAACTTTAAAAAATTTTGAATTATCCTCAATACATAAATAATCTAAATCCGAAGTTTCTTTGTATTCTTTTTTAAGCAATAAGACTAGATCAAAGTAAGAAGTCTCTTTATTTTCTAAATTAGTTATTTCGTCAATAGTGTTTAAAGCTAATACTATTTTCTTTTCTTTATAGTTTTTATATTTTTTTTCACTGATTTTATCAATATCAAAAATTAAAAATATTTCTGATTTTTCAAATGAGTTTGTAGTTTCATTATGAAAATTTTTATTAAATAATTCATACAAGTAATATTTTTCATCATTATGATCAATATCCTGTAAAAAGATTTTATTAAATGTTTGACCAATTAATAATTCTGAATTTTTATAGTCTCTAAACTTGTAACCATCCAGCATATGTATGTACATAAGCATTGAAAGTATTGATTGATCTTGTCTATGATTTAGTCGGTTACTTCCAGGCGGAGAAATGCAATCCTTAATTTGTGAATACATTTTCCAATCTTTAATTAAACTTTTTATCGCTATGTTTTCATTATTAACCCCAACAATTCCCGCCATAAAATTTCGTTTATTTAAATCTCTTTTGTCAAAATTTAGATGTTCGATTGTTTTTGGATGAGACCAGTCCTTAATCGAATTACTGGATAGTGTTGTAAATATTTTGTTACAGGTAATTAAGACTTTAATTTTTGTTGGTTTTTTTCTGAGCAAACATGCAGAATCTAGCCATAAAATATTTCCATCAATACTGTTTAGTTCTTTATCAATAATTATTGGTTTCCATGCATATGCTCCCAATCTTCCATCTATATATGTTGATATAAAATTTGGAAATACTGAAAAATCAAATTCTTTATAAGTAACATTTTTAAATTTTTTTATATCATTTATTTGATGTGGTTCAAGACCTAAGTCATAAAAAATAATTTTTTGAGAAGGATCATGCTTGTTTATACTATTAATTAAATTAGTAGTTTGAATATAGAATTGATAATCTGCACCTGTTAAATATGTAATTTTTGGATCGAATAGCTTTTTATATCTTATTAAATTTTTTAACCCACAATATATAAAGTAAATATTATCTAAAAACTTAAAGACAAAAAAAGTTGAAAAGTTGAAAAGTTTTGAGACCATATTATTTATCAATTTTCATCCTTAATTTTTGACAGCTTATATGTAGAACTTTTTATCAATATAACTTCTTTTTGCAATGATATTACTGGAATTATTTATTTTGAGATATTTTATTTATAAATTTCAATTAATAAAATTTTTAAATATAACATAAATATTTAGTATGGAAAAAATTACATATATTTTTTATCAAGGTAGAAAAGAAAATATTGAGAATAAGAAATTTCAAGCTTTAGATCATTACTACCTAATCAATAATTTTATTTCCGATGGTTATCCAGTCGAGATTATAGAGCTTGATCAGAAACCATCAAAAATTAATAAATTGTTTTACTATTATGATAGATTTTTAAATAAATTTCTTAGCCTTCCTTCATACACTCACAAGGTATGTAATTTTGCAAACTACAAAATATTAAAAAATTCCGATAGAGTGTTCATTGTTAATGAAGGTGTCGGTTTCTCAGTTTTGCCATTATTAATTCTTTTAAAACTTTTTAATAAAAAGCAGATAAATTTTTTTGTTATGGGCCTTTTTAGTAAAAGAATTAAATTCCCATCACTTTTCTTTATACACAAATTATTAATTAAATTATTGATATCTTGTGTTGACAATGTTTTCTTTCTAGGAAAAGGAGAATTCAATAGAGCAAAAAGGCTTATTAATAGAAATAAAAAATTTCACTTTACCGGATTTTGCATTGATACTAATTTTTGGAAAATTGATCAATCAGTAGAGAAAAAAAATAATCAGATTCTTTTTGTTGGTAATGACGGAAATAGAAATATAAGTTTACTTTTAAATTTAATCGACAAAATGAAAAGCTATGATTTTCTAGTTATTTCAAATCTATTAGAACAGCAAATCAACAAAAAGAATTTACGTATTATCAATGGAAATTGGAATAGTAAAGATATTTCTGATTACGACTTGAAAAAACATTACAAAGAATCATTAATTACTATTATTCCACTAAATAATTCATATCAACCATCTGGACAAAGCGTTGCTTTACAATCAATGAGTCAAGGGACTCCAGTTTTTATTTCAAAAACAAAGGGATTCTGGGAACCTGATTCATTCAAAAATAATGAGCATTTAATTTTTTTAGAAAGTGAAGATACAGACGAGTGGGAAAAGAAAATAAATAAAACAGTTAATGATCAAAAATTGATGAACTTTATCTCAGAAAGCTCAGTAAAAAAAATAAATGATGAATACAATCTCAGTGTTTATTATTCTAAAATTAAAAAGATCATAGATATCTAAATCTAGTTATCAAAATAAAAAACTATAAAACTTGATTTATTATAAATTTATTAATGAAAAAAATTAAAATATAATTATATATAGTTTTATAATATGACCGTTTTCTTTCAATTATTAATTTTCAATTTTGTTCTTAGTTTTTCAGGCCGAGGTTTATTAGTATTAATTTATAAATTTATACTTAAAAAAAAGTTTGAAGACGAACTTAAAATTTTTGGAATACCTGTCTATCTTTTTTATTCGATAATTTTTTTATTTTTTTTAGGAAATATAACTTTTTTAGTTAATTTTTTTACAAAAATATTTTCAAGCAATCTTTTTTTTCTGATATCAATTTTATTTTTAGCAAATATTTTTAATAAAGTGAAGATTCCTTTAACCTATTTTATCTATCATGTGTTTTCAATTTTCTTTATCTCCATAAGCTCTTATTCGGTTGGCCTTAGTTATGATGCAGGTCTCTATCATCTAAATACACAAGGATGGATGAAATTTGAAAAATTAGTATTTGGACTATCAAATCTTCATGTCAGATATGGATACTCATCTTTATACGATTTTATAGGAGTAAACTTTAACCAAACAGAAAATTTCATTTATTTACATTACTTAAATTTAACTTTTCTTATTTTTTTATTTGTACTTATTCTCTATATGTTTTTAAACACAGATAGTAATTATTACAAGGCTGTATCGATTTTTGTCTTGATTTTTGGAATCTTAGATAATTTTGGATTTGGTGGTGGAAAAAATGGATTTTTTGAGATTGAAGGTATAACAAAATATGACACGTCTTTTGCAGTAATTTTGTTTGTAACTAATTTATTTATTGGAAAAATTATAAATCAAAAAAGTTTTGAGTTAATCGAGATCCATTTTTTGATTTTCCTAATATTATTTTTAGTACAAATGAGACCAACGGGAATATTACCTGCCCTATTTTTTCTGATAATTATTTTGATAATTGATAAAACAAAATTTTTCAAAATAATTAAATCTAGAGTAACAATATTTTTTCTATTTTTATCCACTTTTTGGCTTTTAAAAAACCTGATTGTCAGCGGATGCCTAATCTTTCCAATTGAAGCCCTTTGTTTTGAGAATTTGAGATGGTATGAGGCTAATTATGCAACGAATGAGTCAAGAAGTATAAGAGATTCCCTAAGAGCATTTAACATCCAAAATAATTTAAGCATCAATTTGAATTATTGGTTTGAAAAAAATGAGTACAATCGAACTTCATTTCTAAATTTCATTCTGAGTTTTTTGATTATTTATATTTTTAAAAAACTACTTTTCAAACAAAAAAAAATTAGTATTTATATGACCTATTTTTATTTCTATTCTTTATCACTAATACTTTTTTGGTTTTTTACTGCACCAGATTTCAGGTTTGGAATTGGGATATTATTGACATCAATAATAAGCTTATCTTTAAGTACTTCAGAGATAAGATCAACTATTAATTCAAAAAACTTAATTTTCTTTTTTTTACCCCTGTTTTTTCTCTGTGTTGCTAGTGTGCCTAGATTGGACAATTATCGATTATTTCTTGGAGATCCGTTTAAACAAATTTCTGTACAAGATGTTAATGTAATCAATTATATTGAAAGAGTAGATAGTTACGGCGTTTTGACAGAGAATGGTTCCGAACAATGTTGGCAAAATATCGAATGTACGCCCAGCTACTCTCCAAAAGTAAATAAAGGAAATCTTTTCAATTATGTTATATTTGAACAAAGAAAAAATTAAAATTGGAATATTCAGAGATACTTATAATTGGGGCAGGACCTGCAGGACTAACCGCAGCATGGGAGTGCGAAAAATACGATAAAAAAACTGTTATCTTAGAATCGGACAAGGTTGTAGGTGGAATTAGTAGAACTGTTGAAAAAAATGGATGGAAATTTGATATAGGTGGACATAGATTTTTTACAAAAGTTGATGAAGTAAACAAAATATGGGACGAAATTTTAAACGAAGAGGATTTTCTATTAAGACCAAGAAGTAGCAGGATATATTACAAGAGAAAATTTTTCGATTATCCACTTAAACCACTTAATGCCCTAACAAATCTTGGATTTTTTGAATCTATATTGTGTGTACTCTCGTACTTTTATGTAAAAATATTTCCTCCAAAAAATCAAGACAATTTTGAAAGATGGGTTGCTGCAAGGTTTGGATGGAGGCTTTACAATATATTTTTTAAAACATATACAGAAAAAGTTTGGGGTACTAAAGCAACAAATATTGGATCAGATTGGGCTAGCCAAAGAATTAAAAATTTATCATTAGGAAATGCGATTTTTAATGCTTTTTTTGGTGACAGATCAAAATCAAAAGATGAAGTAATAACAACCCTAATTGATGAGTTCAAATATCCTAAATATGGTCCTGGGATGATGTGGGAGCAGGCATCAAAAACACTCCAAGGCAAAGGACATAAAATTATTTTTAACTCAAAAGTAAAATCTATCAAAAAAGTTGATGACGATTATGAAGTCGTCTATTCCGATGACAATATAATAAGGTGTAAATACATAATTTCTAGTATGCCTTTAGCCCACCTTCCAGATACAATAATTCAAGAAAAATCAGAAAAAATATTAGATGCTGGTAAAAATTTAACATTTAGAGATTTTTTAACAGTTGCATTAGTTGTTGACTCAAAATATTCATTTCCTGACAATTGGATATACATACATGATCCCGAAGTTAAAGTGGGACGAATTCAGAACTATGGAAGCTGGTCACCTTATTTAATAAAAGATAACAAAACATGTCTTGGATTGGAGTATTTTGTAAGTGTTGGTGATGAAATGTGGAATAGCGACAATCAAGATCTTATTGAAAAAGCAAAAAATGAAATTTCAAAACTTGGTTTAGTTCCAGAAGACATGATTGAGGAAGGATATGTTTTCAGAATGCCAAAAGCATATCCAGTCTATGATCTTACGTACAAAGAGAACGTTGATATCATTTCAAGTTGGTTATTAGAAGATCATCCCAATCTATACCCAGTAGGTAGAAATGGGATGCATAAATATAACAATCAGGATCACTCAATGCTGACATCAGTCTTATCAGTTAGAAATATTTTTGGGGAAAGAAACAATATTTGGTCAGTGAATGTAGAGAAAGATTATCATGAAGAATTACCCGTTGACAGATCAATTCCAATTATTGATTATAAAAACGATATAGACACTCAATAAGATATTCATTTAATTTAATCATTTTATGAGAACTTATAATTCCATTGATATCATATATGTATGTTTTTAATTTGTTATGGAACAAGGCCAGAGTTAATAAAATTATTTCCTATCATTTCTTTTTTCAAAGAACAAAACATAGAATTTAAAACTCTATTTTCAGGACAACATGCTGATTTAATAAAAGAGTTTTCAGAACTTGTAGACAAACCAGATTTTGAATTACAAAACATAATGAAACATAGGCAATCAATAAACTCACTTACTGGAAAAATTCTTCTTGAAGCAAATAAGTCATTGTTAAATTCTAAATACAAAATTATTGTTCAAGGTGATTCTCAAACTTCATTTACTATGTCTCTTTTTGCATTCAATAATGAAAATGATGTAATTCACATTGAAGCCGGACTAAGAACAAATAATTTATCTAGCCCTTTTCCTGAAGAAGCCAATCGGGTAATGACATCTCACATTGCAAATTTACATTTTTGTCCGACTAAAAATTCAGTTGAGAACTTAAGACAAGAAGGAATAACAAACAATGTTCATCTTGTTGGAAATACAATAGTAGATAGTTTTAATCAGATAATTGATAATGGTAACTTCTCCAAAAAAGTTATAGAGTTAGTTTCTGATAATGATGAATACTTGTTGGCTACTCTTCATAGAAGAGAAAATAGAGAATTAAATTTTGTAAATATATGGAATCAACTTAATGAAGTTTCTAAAGATCACAAAATAATCTATATTAAACATCCATCAGTCCCTGACTCTGAAAAATATTTAAATGATAATATTTGTCTGATAGATCCAGTGAACTATCAAGACATGCTGTATTTAGTTAAAAATTCCAAAGGGATTATATCTGATAGCGGAGGTTTGCAAGAAGAAGCAGTTTGTGCAGAAAAGAAAATACTTATTTGTCGAGATACAACAGAAAGACCTGAAACAATAGAAAGTGGATTTGGAAAGTTAGTTGAAGCAAATGTTCTTGATAACTTAAATTTTCTATTCACAAAAAACATTAATAATTTAGAAAACCCTTACGGAGTAAACGTAACAAAAAAAATTATTTCAATTTTAGAAAAAGAATATAAATGAATAATAAATATATGAATAGTCTTGATATTGCAATCCCGCTTTTTAATGAAGAAGATTCTATTGAAAATCTATCAATAGAAATTATCCCAATCCTTGAGTCTCTGAAAGACAAAAAAATTGATTCACGATTAATACTTGTTAATGATGGCAGCGCTGATAAAACTGAAGAAAAATTAAAGGAATTTTTTAATGGTGTAAGTGGCACAAAAATAATTAATCACGAGAAAAATAAGAACTTAGGTGGATTTCTTAGAACAATTCAAAAAGAAATGAGTTCTGATTTTGTAGTTTTTTTAGATAGTGATTGTACATTTAGTCCAAACTTAATTTTAGAAATGATCAAAACTAATCTTGAAGAGGTAGATATCGTTAATGGATCACCTTATCATCCAAAAGGTAAAATTGACGGTGTAAAACAATCAAGATTAATAATTAGTAAAACTGCAAATTATCTTTATAGATATTTAGTAAGTAAGGAAGTCTACACATTCACATCGATTTTCAAAATGTACAGGTCTGAAAAAATAAAAAATATTGAAATTAATTTTAATGATTTTGTTGCAGTTGCTGAATTATTCATTAAGTCAATTATTTTAGGTAGTAAAGTTTTGGAATTTCCAGCTACATTAAGCATAAGGCAAACAGGTGAATCCAAAATTAGGATTCTACAATCAATCATTAATCACCTTAAACTGATGATTCTTCTACTAACTAAAAAAATTAGCTAATTGTTATAATATCTTATTATAATTTTAAACTCAGGGCGCTTAGCTCAGTCCGGCAGAGCGCTTCCCTTACAAGGAAGAAGTCACAGGTTCAAATCCTGTAGCGCCCACAAGGGTTTTTCAGAAATCTACTTATAGATTTACAATCTATGGAATAATAATTGAATGAAAATCAAATTAATTTTATTACTTATTTTTCTAATTTCTTGTGGTTCAGAAACATCTACTGAAAATTTTAATCAGGTCAATAATGAAGAAGATGAGTACTTGGAAGAAGAGTACGAAGAGGATTTAGATGAAGAAGAGTACGAAGAGGATTTAGATGAAGAAGAGTACGAAGAGGATGATGAAGAAGAGTACGAAGAGGATTTAGATGAAGAAGAGTACGAAGAGGATGATGGAGAATCATTATATGATGAATACGGGGAATGGGATAAAGGTTCAACGTATTTTGACACCTCTTCATCAACAAGTACTGGATGGTATATGGGTCAAGGAACAGATCGTGAAGAGCACGTCCATGAAGGTATGCAGACCTTAGATGGAGGATTTATAGCCATTGGTCATCACTGGGAAAAAGAGGAAGACCCAACGGGATTTACAGATATGATCATTTTAAAAACCGATTCTAAAGGCAATGAGTTGTGGCAGACAATTATTGGAACTCCAAACAAGTTTGATGTAGGTTATGCAGTGAATGAATTATCCGATGGGTATGTTGCCAGTGGAGGACTTTATAAAGATGGATTTCAAAAAAGTGCAATTGTAAAACTTGATTTTAATGGAAATATAATATGGCAGAAAATATTTACACATGATGGTGTTGGTGGAATTAGAGGGATAGAAGTTCTAAATAATGACGAAATAGTCGTTACTGGTTACAAAGAAGGAGATGAAGAAGGGTTTTTGTTCATATCTGATGGATCAAGAGGTTTTATAACGAAAATGTCAACAACTGGTGAAGTAATTTGGGATAAAGACTTATCTGCTATGCAAGGCACAAAAGTTAAGCAAACATCTCAAGGCGGATTTGTTGTCGGATCTGTTGAGTGGGTTGATGTAGGTTTAAATGCATCAATGCATTATTTAGACTCAAATGGAAATACACTCTCAACTAAATTATTTGGGGGCAACAATAACGTGCAATTGTTTGACATGGACATTACGAGCAATGACTATGTTGTGTTTACAGGACATACAACTGGATACCAGACTGCAAATTGGGATTGTATTGTTATGTTAATTGATGACCAAGGAAATGAAGTTTGGAAAAATATCTTTGGTAATCCAAGAGGTTATGATCCCAAATATATTCTTGATGAATGTTATGGGGTCAGAGAAACTTTAGATGGTGGATTTGTAGTAACTGGTGGTACCGGTGATCACTCAGATTATTTTGGTACAGGGCATCCAAACGGTACATCTGACGATTGGAAAGTTTTGTTATCTGAGTTTGATAAAGATGGCAACATGACATCTATTAATGTTTTTGGTGGTGGTTTCGATAAAGGAAATGATGCTGGAGAATTTATTGATGTAACGTCAGATGGTGGATATATTATTTTTTCAGACACCGATTCCAAAGGGTCAAAAGGACCAAATAATTTTGGTTTTTTATATATTAAAAATCCTTAATTAGCCTACTTCCCTTACAAGGAAGAAGTCACAGGTTCAAATCCTGTAGCGCCCACAAGGGTTTTTCAGAAATCTTTACATATACATTTACTCAAAAGACTCCCAATTTGAGATAATTTAATCATGAGACAAATATCTAGATTACTTTTAATATTTTTAATTTCATTTTGTAGTGGTAGTGAAGTTTCAAATAATGATACCTTTATATCTTCTACTGCTACGACTGTTGCAGATCCAACATCTACATCCTCAACAACTTTTGCACCGTTCTCTACTACTTTTTCCCAAAAAATAAAAATTCCAACTACTACGACTACAGTTCCACAAACTACTACGACTACGACTACAGTTCCACAAACTACTACGACTACAGTTCCACAAACTACTACGACTACGACTACGACTACAGTTCCACAAACTACAATTGATGTAGTTGTAACTGTAGGGATCGGTGGATCCGGTCAAAGTGTGTATTTCTTAAATGGTTCCCAAAATTTGATCTTGAATGTTGTATCTGGAAACAAGTACCGTTTTGATCAAAGCGATAATAGTAACTCTAACCATCCTTTAAGATTTTCAACATCACAAGAAGGAAGTCAATATTCGTCGAATGTAACAACAAGTGGGATACCTGGAAACAATGGTTCGTATGTTGAAATTGAAATAACATCAGACACCCCAAATAAACTTTATGTAATTTGTACAAACCACTTTGGAATGGGTGGAAATTCCGAAATAATTAAAAATTAATGGTTTTATATTATTAATTAGTTCTTTCCTTACAAGGAAGAAGTCACAGGTTCAAATCCTGTAGCGCCCACAAGGGTTTTTCAGAAATCTTTACATATATATCTAGCCAAACAGAACAGTAACAGAACATTCTGAATAAAATAAAACTATGAAATACAAAAAAGAGTTAAGTGTTTAACTTATTTTTTTGGGTTTTGCTTGGCCAGTATTTGACATTCTTGACTCTAGTTACACTCCAACTCAAGTAATTTTAACTGTTATATTTGCGTATCTTGGAGTTCGTTTAACTTACTTCGTTTATTATAAAAATAACAGATGACATCTATTAATGTTTTTGGTGGAGGTTTTGATAAAGCAAATCATGCCTGGATATATTATTTTTTCAGACACCGATTCCAAAGACGGAGACCAAATAATTTTGGTTTTTTATATATTAAAAATCCTTAATTACCCTATATCTCTAATATTATTTTAAAAATAACTAATATTCATGGTGTATGCAAATAAAATTAAATTCCAAAGTATTAAACTTTGTAAATTTTGTAATTTTTTTTATATTTGTAATACCTTACGAAGGAATATTTAATTATCTCTATCCACGTCTAAGTAGTTTATTTAAATCTGTACCTTCTACAAATGTCAATAATGAACCTTTATTTTTAAAATCTTTTGCAGATTTGCAGTATGAGTTATTTATAAAACAATTAAATATCAGTTTTTTATTATTGTTATTTGTATTTGTTATTTTTCAACTTGCTAATGCAACTAAAAAAAATTCTTACGATAATTTTACAATAAGACATTTTCTTGTGACTAATTTCTTTTATTTTGTTTTTCTTGAGTCCTTAATTTATACAAGTAGATTTTATTGTTTATTTAGTGCTGATGAAATAGTTTCTACCAACTGTGAGCAAATTGATACACTTTTATACTTTGGAACTCTTCTTCCTTTGTATCAAGTTATAAAAAGAACAAAATATTATTTTTTGTACAAAAATAATCTTAAAAATAGAATTATTTATGCGATATATTTTTCGTTTTTTTTAATAAATATTGGAATTGTAGAATTTTATAAGTTTTATCCAGGTGTCGAAGTACAATATCAAAACTTATTGAAGCCTAATGTTGTATTGTTTACAACTTTACTTGTTTTTGGATTGAAATATAAAATCAATCCAGAATCTAATTCAATTATCTTAATTTCTATATCTCTGGTTTTACTCAATTCTTCATTTAACTTATCCTTAAAATTTTTCTTGATATTTTTATTGCTGATAATTTCTTTTACCAAAATAAAGTTAAAAAAAATTATATTAAAAATTACTGAAGTGCTCATAGTTTTAATATTTTTGATAAGTATCAGCTTTAAACATATATTTCTGCCTTTAACCATCAATCAAAAGACAATCTTAAATGAATTTTCAAGTACATTAAATGGCGGAATTTTTTTTGAAGATTATTTCAATAACTATAACAATTTATTTCCTTACTTTTTTAAGTTATTTAAATCTGAAGAATTAGGTTTATTTTTTAATTTCAAAATTTTTATGGCGACAATGAGTTTTCTGATTTTGTTTATTATAAGTTATTTACTATATAAATTATTTCCAAACTACTTTTTAATCTCTATTTTTTCATTTATTGGTTTTAGTATTATTACGGAATCCGAAAATTTTACTTTTTTTAGAAATGGAACATTTCAATATTATCAAACTTTTCCACTAAGATATTTTACAATCGTAACTGCTATTTTTTTATATTATTTATTTAAAAAAAATAAAATTAGCCATTATGTAATTACCTTATTCAATATCGTCATTATTGTAGATAATCTATATATTGGAATTTCATTATCAGTTGCTTTTATACTTGTTGAACTAATACAAAATTTAGATATATATCAAAGGAAATTCAAGAATTTAATTAAAACCAATAAATTAATTCTCTTAACTATATTTTCGATATTTATTTATATATATATTTTTAAGGATTCGCTGTTTTTGTATTTCTCAGAAGAATACCTATCTTTACTTGATTTACCTGTTGCCCCATTAGGTACCCACAAATTTATAATTTACTCAACAATGATGATTATTTTTATTTTTTCACAATTAATACAAACCTCTAAAAGTAAGAATTTAATTGCTGAGTCTCTAATTCTTTTAAGTGCATTTTCAGTACTTATTTTATATTTTTATTTTACTGGAAGATCTCATCCTGAAACGTTAAATTCAGTTCTTCCTATTTTTACTTTTATGATTATTCTTGTGCTAAATTATTTTCTTGAGTATTCAGAAAAAAACCTAATTCTTTATGTTTTTCCTTTGATCATATTAGTCAATGGATTTCTGAATTCATCAGACCATAATAACTTTAGTTTTTACAGAGATAATTTAAACAATTATGATTCCGAAATTTTGCATAATCAATTTTTAATGTATGAGTCATATGACAACATAATATTGAGTAAAAATAATATTAGTACTTTGAATAATTCAAATATAGCTTTTTTACTCAACTATGGTTCCATAATTGCAATAGAAAATAATCTTTCTGGTCATTCACCATTCATGAAATACAATCTGACGAAAGAGCAATGCAATGTTCTTGCTGAATATTTAACTAAAAAAGAATTTGAATATTTAGTGATTCCAAGCATTCAAGAAAAATTTTATCATGATGACTGGTATTATTCCGACTGCTTCAAAAATTTAATAAGTTATATTGAGCAAAATCTCTACAAGAATAAAATAAAAGTAAATGATGACATTTCAATATTGAAAAAATAATTAATCAAATGAATGAACGAAAAAATTTTATCAAATTTACATATAAACAAATACATTCAAGCAAGTTCTTGAAAAAAATGTAAAATGTATTCATGAAATTGAAAATTTCAAATCCATTATTTTTTCTCACATTAGTTTTGTCTTTTGTTTTTGTAAGAGAGATACTTTTTTTGTTTTATGATTCAACAGACAGTCCTGATTTTAATAAGTATAGAGATTATCTTTCATATTTTTATGGATTAAGAGACTCTACTGGGAGAGATCAGGGAATTTTGTATTATTTTCTACACGCTCAATACTTATATTTATTCAAAAGTGCAATAAATGATAATAATTTCTCATTTTATTTGAGCAGGTCAGTTCAAGATTTAAATTTTTTTTTCCACTTAATTGGCACTCTTGGAACATATAAATTATTAAAGTTTCTTAATTACAAAAAATTTTCAATTTTAGCTTCTTTAATAGTTTTAAACTTTTTCCCATTATCAATAGCAAACAGAATAACATATAAACCAGAAATTCTTGTATTTGCTTTTCTTCCCTGGATTATTTATTGTTTTGAAGCTTACAAATCAGAAAAGTCAGTTAAGTATTTCTTTTTCTCTATTCCATTAATCGTTGCATTATTTACATCTAAAGGTTCAGTGTTGGGAATGGTCGGTTTATTTTTATTTTTAACTTATTTTAAATTGGTATTTTCTATACCAAAAAAACAATTGATTTTACTTATTCTATCTTTTCTTATTCTAATGAGCGCAGTTACATACGAAGATATACAAGCTAACGATGTTTCGTTATTAGATGTTACTCATGATGAAAAATACAACAATAAAGCAGAATTAAAAAATATTTATAGTTTGAATTTTGTAAAATTAATGAAAAGTCCCATAAGAAATAATCATTCCGGATCAATGATATCACTTACATTACTTGACATTTTTGGTGATTATTTTAATTTATACTGGGACAATGATGCTACTTCTTTATCTAAAAACCGAAAAAAAGTTTTTTTATTTGATCAAACAAATACAATTAAATCTCCAAAAATAGATTTTCAAAATCAAACAGTGACAATCTTTTTTCAAAAAATTACTGATGTTTACTTCAGAGAATTTATAGGGTTAATATTGTCACTTATATTTTTGTCGGTACTTTTAAATCACATACTATTTCGAAAAACAAATTCAAGATTGGTGGTGATGCCAATTTATGGAGTTACAATACTTCTGGTAATGACAGTTTTAGGTTTTCCTGTTCCTAACTGGGATCCTTTAATTGGAGATACAGTAAAGCCTTTTTACTACTCTTTTTTTGTGTTCATTTCATTAACAATTCTGCTATCTAATTATTTCTCAAAAAAATATATAGCAATTATATTTTTGTTAGTGTACATTCCAATTTCAATGTATTTAATTGGATTCCCAAAGACAGATAGAAATGACGAATTACTTTATCGCTCAAACCAATATAGTTACTTTTGTGAAATTAATCCTCATATGTTTAAAGGATTAAATAATTTTGATAAAGATTTATGTGTCACAAAGAGTTTACAGTTTAAGGATGAAAATTCTTTATTTGATTTAAAAACTCGACCAAAATTTAAATTATTTAATACGATTCTTGCTTTCTTATCCTCTATAAGCATTTATAAATTACAAAAATCTAAATCAAGCTATAAAATTTATAAATCTTGACTTTTTCTGTAAAGAAATAATTGTTATAAATGAGTAAATCATAAGAGAGTTGAAATAATTTAATGAGTCACTTTTTATTAAATTTATAAAAATAAACAAAAGAAAAATAAACTCATATACATTAATATATTTTCTTAAAAAAATAATTCTGGACCAAAATATAATTATTAATAAGAATGTACCAATCATTCCAAAAAAGACCAACATTGATAGGTAGGATGAGTGTGGCATCAGGAAAGATGGAGTATCAACAACAGCAACTTCACCATAAAATTGACCAAAGTTTACTGGTCCACTACCAAATAAGTATTCGAAATAATTTGGATTGTATCTAGAAAAAAATAATCCCCAAAGCTCTGACCTATTAAAAATAAACCCAATAAAAGAAAAAATACTAAACAATATTGTAAACAATCCACTTTCTAAGTATTTTTCATTTAATAAATTTACAAAACTTGAACTATAACTTTCAATACTGTAATTATTTGCTTGAATATATACGCTGTAATAACTGTATATGTATGTGAAATTTTCAACTCCAATAAATAAAATTGTCGCAATTAAGACAGAAAGAAAAATAGCTATTTTAGTAAATCTTTTAATCTCTAATTTGTAATTTATGTAGATTAAAATTGCAAAAATACACATCAGAAAACTTGCTCTGTTATTTGAAAAGTAGAGACCCAATGTGGAAAATAACAAACAAATAAAATTAAATAGTTTATATTTTTTAGTTACAAATATTGAAAATAAACAAAATAAAATAGCAATTCCGTAAAATTCACCAATCGACTCGGCACTTGAACTAAAACCTCTCCAAGCAAGTTTCTCCCCCCACTCGTTATATGCCAAAGGATTGATTTGGGTTGTTGTGATTTTTTGTTGACCGAAAAAATAAAGTGAATAAAAATTTAAACCTGGGGCATTTGCTCCAAAGTATCCAAGAATCAATAGCGGTATTGAAGTAATTAAGAAGACATTCTTAAAGTATTCGAAATTTAGACTATTTTTTGATGAAATAATGACATAATATAAACCAAATAAAGATAAGAAAAATACTAAAGACCAAGAGACAACAGTATTATAATCGTAAAAACTTGATGTAAATCCACGAATTTTATCTGGTTTTAGAAAAAAATTACCACCAATACCATTTATTGTCCATGTAAAAATTAATATACTCAAAAAAGTTAGGAACTTTTTGTTTATTTTACCTTCAAATATCGCAATTAAACCGTAATAAATACATGGTAAAAAGTATATGTTTAAATTAAAACCAGAAAAAGTTCCAACAATCAAAAATGTAAATGGAAGAAAGTGCAGTATATTATGAAATCTTTTATTTATTACATCAATTAAATTTATTGAAATAAAAAATAAAATTAGAAAAATTAGAATATAGGATCTTTTACTGTCTAAATTAAAGAAATATAGAGTTTTTTCATAAAACCTTGCTTCCGATGAAATAAGGTAGCACAAAATAAGAGTAGTTAATAATATCGAACTGTAGTGATGATATTTTTTTGGAACATATTCCTTTTCAGTTTTTTTTATTAGCCAAAATAGAAAAATCCAAAATATTCCTTGTAACAATAAATTGATAAATGAGTTTGTTCCTACTGATATTGAAAAATCATTTCCTATTTGTGAAATGCCAGTAATTTTTCCAAAGCATTTAGCCGAGGAGTAATTATTTGTTACAAATTTGTAATGGTTTTGATAAATAGTATTTGGATTATTAAGAAGAAAGTTTGTTAAGGTTACATTACATGTATTAATTTCATAAAATGCTAAATCTGAGGTTATCTTTTCTGCCTCTAAGTTGTTGCTCGGACTGTAAATTGTCCAAGGTAAAAGTATGAGAAAAATTAGTATTACTAATTTAAGATAAAAAACATTGATATTTTTAAGTTTTTGCATTATTTCTTATATAAATTTTTTTTAGCAAATATCTTATTATTATGGCTCCAGCAATTATAAGTGAAAGTGAATTGTGGAATGATATTTCATTAAATTGTGCAGGTGAGTTATCCCAACCACCCAAAACATAATGTTCACATTCAATAAATGAATTAACGTAAATAGTATTTAATTCACCGTCAAAAAGTTGAATTGATTGATAACTTGGGTCATTTTCGAATACAAAATCAGGGTTAGACAATATATCTATTTTTGTAAAATTTTCCGGATAATTACCACACTTATTAATTACTATTTCGTTTTCCATTTTCATATCATACTAAAACAAAGATCATTAAACATGAATCATTAAGTAATATAGTTAGGTGAGTCTTTACATAAAAACACTTAGACCCTGGCAATGGACAAAAAATTTAATTTTATTTATACCCTATTTACTATTTAACAAATCAATCGAGGATGATTTTATATTCTTAATAGCCGTTTTCTTAAACTTTTCATTATTTGTATCTAGTACTTATATATTTAATGATATAAAAGATCGCAACATAGATAAATATCACAAGGTTAAATCGCTGAGACCAATTGCATCGGAAAAGATTAGCTTGAAAAATGCAAAAATTTACGGTACATCACTTTTTATATCGAATTTGTTAGTCTCAAACATATTAAATCCAAACTTAACAATTTTATTTTTAATTTATGCGTCATTAACCTTTATTTACTCAAATTATGGAAAATTTATTTTTATACTTGATACTTTTCTTATTTCATTGATGTTCTTATTAAGAATATTTATTGGTGGAAGGAGTTTAGAAATTTCTATTACAAGTGAACTAACTTTATTTATTTTCTTTACAAGTTGTTTATTATCAATCTCAAAAAAAATATCAATAATCAATACAAGTGAGATTGTAAAGTCAAATAATTACTATCAATTACTAATAGCACAAAATAAAAAGATAAAATTTCAAAAGTTGTATCTTTTGTTGAGCTTTTGTGCAATTTTTTCATTTTTATTTTGGTTATCCAGTGAATATGAAAATATAAAAGATCTTATTTTTTTATTTTCTTCATTTATTTTTTATACAATATTTATTTCAAATATTTTAAAATTATCTGAAAAGGGATTATTAGAAGATTTTTCTAAAGAGTTGTTAAAAAATAAAAAACTGTTGCTGTTAGGGATACTAATTGCCTCTTCATTTTTTATAGGATATTTTTGAATTATGAAGAAAAAAAATATATCACCATGGTCAAATAATATGAATAAGAATGTTTATGTTCACGATAATTTTGATGAACACAATAAAACCATAAATATTGGAAACTTAAATTCATATGGGGACTGCATACTTCCTTTGGGTGACTCACTTTTGCAAAATAAGAAAAATAAAAATGTTCATGAAACTGTATTTAACTATCAAGTAAATAATCATCACTATTTATACGGAACTCCTGGGAAAAGCAATGTGACTATAGGAGGTGCAATTGCATCAGATACACATGGAAAAGATAATGATTGGGGATGTAGTTTTTCTAAAAATGTAAAAGAGATCACTCTTGAAATTGGTAATGATGAAGTTACAGCAAGTAGAGAAAAAAATTTTGAAATATTTGAAGCTACAATCGGCGGATATGGACTTACCGGAACATTAAAAAATATTAAATTGATAGATAATAACGTTCCGGTCAGTTCGGAATACTTAACCAAAATAAAAACAGGAAAAGGAATTGATAACTTACTTTTATCCTTTGACGCCATTCAACAAGAATATTGGGTTGGTTGGATAGATTTATTAAGTAAAGACTTAAATTGGGTAACTAAAAAAAGTTATTTTGAAAATCCAAAATCAAATTTTTCAAATTTAAAAACTGAAATTGAATTACCTTTCAGCGCCCCTTTTGTTGGCAGGAATCAATTTAATCTTCTTTCAATAATAAATAAAATTTATTTTAGGAAAAATACTAATTCAAAAATTAAAACTAACTCATTATATGAAACTTTTTTTCCATTAAGTTTTCTAACTGATACAAGAAATATTTCTGCAAATAGAAAAATAATACAAGTTCAATTCTCAATACCTTTGAAAAACCAGGAAAAATTAGATTATCTGATACGATCTTTAGTCAATAAACAGCATCCGCTTCTATGTAGTATTAAAAAATTTTCTCATAAAGAAAATTTAAATAATTTTTCCTTTTACCAAAAAGGTTGGACTGTTGCAGTTGACTTTGAATATAAAAATTTCAATAAAGATCGAGTAAAGGAATTTTATTCTGAGCTCGTAAAGTATGAAGGGAAAGTATATCTAGCAAAAGACTCAACTCTTGACGAGACTAATTTTAAAGAAATGTATCCAGAGTATGATAAGTGGAAAGAAATTGTAAAAAGTATTGATCCATATAACTTATATCAATCGGAACTCTCAAAAAGATTGGGTATCAAAAATTGGTAAATAATTTCATTCTTGTTGGAGCAAGTTCAGAATTTGCAAATTCGTATATAAAGAAATGCAAAGAACACAAATACAATGTATATTGCATTTCAAGATCATTTATTTCAGAAGTTTCAAAAAGTAATCAATTAGTTGTTACTGATTATTTGAAAGAGAGTGACAAAATTATAAAATTTATTGATCAGGTGGATAATTCTTACGTTATTTTTTTCAATGGTTATTTGGCTGAAAACAGAAAAAAACAATATCCGAATTTTGAAGAAATTAAGAAAACAATTTTTATAAATTACAGTATTCCTTTGACCATAACTAAACATTTATCAAAATCTAAGAAAATAAATAAGTTCATTTATATTTCTTCTATGGCGGCAGTAAAATTTCGATACAAAAACTATTATTATGGCTTTTCAAAAAAAATATTAGAAGAATCAGTTAAAGCAATACACGGCATTAAATTTTTGATAATTAGATATGGACAAATCCACACGCAAATGTCATATGGACATACAGCACCACCTTTTTCTTTTGAGTCAAAAAAGGCCTCTGAAATCTTATTGAAATCAATCGAAAAAGAAGGAATTATTTACCCAAATTACAAACTATTATTAATGGCTCTTTTAATACAATTTTTTCCAATAAAATTTATCGATTTAATTGAACAAAGGATGAGTAGTTGAATTTTAAAATGCTTAAAAATTTTTCAGGTAATTTTTACTTTGATTTTTTGTTGTTAATTTTTTTAACACATGTTTATTACAAGTTATCTTTTGTGAATTCACTATATGAAGATTTTTTGTTACTAGATCAAATAAGAAATCAAAATGTCACATCAACCTTTTTCTTTGTTGAATCCCCTGTATTTACTCTTCTTGGTCTTCTACTGGGGGTTGAAAATTTTGACGTATACAAACTTCTTGTTTATTTTGTCACTTTGTTTAGTTTTGCTTTAATTGTGTACAACTCAAGGTTTCTTAAAAATTATTCAACTTTGTATCTATTTGGAGGATGGGTTATCACCTGCTCTTGGTTTATGGGTTATGTTGATGTACTTTCTGTACTTTTTTGTACGCTAATTTGTAAAACTCTTTTCTCTTCAAACCCAAGTTATTTTAAAACATTTATTTGGATGCTAATGATGACGATTAACCATAATGCTGTTTCATTTGGGATATTCATCATAATTTTTATACTTATAAATAACGAATTTAAAATAAAGTTCTTTCTTGTATCCTTCATCTCTCAGTTAGCTGGGAACGTATTAATACAAATCTACTTAAGTAATATAGGATTTGGAGGAAGAGGACGCTTTAGATTTATTTTTAATGACAATGTAATTGAAAATTCTATAAATTTTGTAAGCAATAACATTTTTTTGGTTTTATGGTCAGGATTTCTAGGAATCAGCGTTCTTATATTAATAATATTTAATGTTATTAACTGGGAAAGTGTTCGTTATATTTTAAGTGCATTGATTGTTGCACTATTGATCACATCACTTGGGCTTGATACAAGTAGAGTTTTTAGTTTACTTGTATGTCCTATAATTATTTTTACACTTTTAGAAATTAAAAATAACACAAAAGTAAATTTTCAGATTAGCTACTTATATACATTTGTAGTGATTTCCCATTTTCTTCTAGGTACTTACCACCTTTTTGGAAAAAATTATAAAACAACACCTATGACGAATATTGAGTCCTTTTATGATTTTGTTCCACGTATAGTAAATTCATTAATGAGTAACATTTGGAGTTGATTCTGAATAGTTGTTAGGTTCTAGATTATTTTTAAAAAATTCTAAATATATAAATAGCAAATAAAAAATAATTGAAATAAAGATAAATGGATTTAGATTTTGAAACATGAGACTGTAGGGTTCTAAGTAATAAACTGAAAATTCATAGGATATTAAAAATAGAATCAAAAAAACGTTTTTATTAACTAAGTTCTTAGCAATAAAAATGATTGAAAGAAAAATAAAATAACCAATACTGTAATTAACAAATCTAAAGCTTTCGTAATAACCTTGAAAACTCCAAAATAAAAATATAAATAAATTTATAAGTAAATTATTTTGTATTAAACGTGTCATTCTAATTTTATGTTTATTTAAGATCATTACTAAGAATAAAAATGTGAGAATTATAAATGAAAAGTAACTTATATATTGTAGAGTCGTTTCACTATTGCAAATGTAAAAAGTAGAAAAGGTTTGACAATCTTTCAAGGGTGGTTGATTTAAAAAAGCTCTAATTATCCAATAAAACTGACCATATATTTCACGGTGCCAATCATAAATATCGTAATTACTAATTCCAACAATTATGTTATAAAAAATTTGAAAAAATATTAAAAAAATAAAATTTTTAATAAGTGAATTAGCTTTTATTTCTTTTCTTAAAAACAAAATTAACAAAACAATCAAACCATAAATTATTGCTGAGGAATGAGCAAGCGACAATAAACCAATAGTCATAAATATACGACTTTTTACAAACTTTTTGTTTGATAAAACAAATAAAGAAATTAATAGAAGTAAAAGTGTTAAATTCCCTACTGATGGAAAAAACATATTCCATCGAACACTTGGAATTGCAATAATAGAGAATATTAAAAGATAGTTTTTGTAATTTTTTAAATCAAGATTCAATAATCGAATAGATATCTTTATTATTGAAAATAAAATTATAAATTGTAAAGCAAATATTGAGATCCTAAATATTTGATAATCTGAAAAAGTAAAAAAATTTATTTCGCTTAATATCAATCTCATTACTGCTATTAATAACATGTACAGTGGTCTCTGTTGATATGGATTTTCTCTGTCAAAAAAATGTTCTGCAGAGATTAAATTAGTAAATTCTCGATAAGGACCCTCATCACAATGAATTGGCAATTTGATATTTTTAAAATCTTTTATTTGAAAATTTTCTAAGATTTGTACACACCAAAAATAATTTTCTTCGTTATCTATAAAATAAAATTCTAAGAAATATAAAAATGTTATTGAAAATCCAATAAAAATAAGTAATTTAATGTTTAAAAGTTTCAATAGAACCCTTTGTTAGGTTAAATAATATTACCAAAATTAATTCATGTTTTTAAAATTTTATTACTAAAAATTCACATCATACAAAGATTCAATAGCGTTTTCATATTTTGAATTTTTGGTAGGTGTTGAAAAAAATGATTTTTCAACATTTAAATTATTTCCTAAAATTTTTATTTCAACAATATTTTCTGTTTCTTCATAATATTTATTAAAAAGAGTGAATCCTTTTGCAGATTCATATGTAATTTCTGAGTCAATTGTTAATCTAGTATCATAAAATTTGAAATACTCACGTTGATAAGTCACAAAACAAGTTGGAAAAATGATTCTATCATCTAAATAGTCATATTTGATATCAGTAAAATTTTTATATATTGTTTTTCTTACTATCTTTGATTTTTCTTTATCAGAAATTTTAATTTCTTTAAAAATATTTGATGAGTCATCATATTGTCTATATCTTACTTTTTTCTTACTTATATCATTAAAAATTGAACTTTTATATAAATATAAATTTCCTGTATCCATATACAGACTTTTTATTTTTCTTTTTTTATATAATTGTTTTAAATTTGATTTATAAAAGTTAATAAACTCTGTCAATTCTGAGTTCATTAGAACAAATTTAAATTCTTTTCTAAATTCACTCATTTATAACCAACTTTGAACCTTTTTGTACGTAATTGTTTAGCGTTCCATTACAGTTGAATTCTAAAATTGTTGATGAGCTTGAACTAAATTCTTGTTTTTTTCGGTAAGAAGCAAAGCAAGTTTCTATGTTGTTCCCATTAAATCGCTCTAAATGTAAGCTTGAAGAGTCTTTTACAGCAATTCCAAATTTAGCTTGATTGATATTAATGAATTTACTGCTTACACTTGAACTCTCTCCAATTGAAAGACCTTTGTCACCACAATTTACAGCTGTAAAATTATCAACTAAATATACACCACCTGACAAATCTAAACAATCATTCAGAGAGTTGATTATTTCTAAATTATTTATAACGATATCCGAGAAATCAATGTCTAAACCATCACTAATAGAATCAGTTATTTTTATTTGCTCAATTTGCCCCAAAGACGAAATGATATTAACGGAGTCTTCACATGATAAATTAGTGGTAGATATTGACACTTTATAAAACTCAATATCATAAAAAGAAAGACACCCTGTAAGTTCATTATTTGAAATTTCTTTTCCTACTTTTGTTCCTTGAACATCAATTTTCCAATTTTCTAATTTACCAGGGCCAACAAAGAGAATATTGTCATTTGGATTTTCTATTAGAATATTTATATTTTGAGTTTCCTTATTTAATTGAATAATAGGATTACCAATCGCATAAAGCTGGATATTTCCTAAAGACAAAATAAGTTTTTTGGTATCGAGTAGGTTAAAGCCACTATTTCCTAAATAGATATTATTACCCTCTAAATCAAAAATTTCATTATTTAAAGCATCTGAATTTTTTGCTTCACAACTTGAGATACCGTCACTGCAGATTTCAATTTTTTTATCGTCAATATTGTATTGATAAAAATTGAAATCTGGAAAACCATTTAATGTTGTAGTTATCTCTTGAGTGTTATCAGTAAAGTATGAATATTCAATGATATTATTTAGGTATTTGTAAAACTTATCTAAATTAGTATTAATCTTGTCTTCACTTATAAAGGCTCCCTTGCTTTCAATAGATAAAACTAAATTTTCAGATTTAATTTTTGGAAGATTTAATAAATATTCTGCTCCAATTTTTAAATCATCTAGATTATTTGTGATTACATCCTCAGACGGGTATTTTTCAAATTCTCTTATTAAAATCTGGCTTGATCCGTCATAGTAAATTGGTATGAATTTATTATTAAGGAAATTATAGTAAAATTTTCTATTATGCTGTATAGTTCCGTGCCTTGCATCTAAAGCTATAAGAGCAGCATCGTAAGAGATAGTTTCTAGGTTATTTGCGCCCAAAGCATGATAATTTATATCTGCATAACTCTTTGTTGTAAATAAAGATTTGTTATAAAGTGTAAAGCTGTCACTTACTATTTTTTGATATGCTTCATTTTTAGTAAGCCAATTATAATTTAATAACTTAGCAAACAACATTGGCCGTTTAATGTTTTCTAAATTATTATTTTCCCAATAATATTTTTCATTAGCTTCTAAAATTGGTCCTTCTCTAAATTTATTAAACTCCAATAATTCTTTGACCGCTTTTTCTTGAAATATATAAATTTTCTCACCAAAATTATTTACATTAACATTGACATAACTAGTTCTTGGAACCGTGTAGTTCAATTCCTCTAGGACAGAAGTAACAAAAATTTCATTATCACCATATCTTGTTTCTGGTAAAAATAGTTTAAATTTAACTATTCCTAATATATTTCCATTTAACAACTTTATATCTAGGGAAGCATTTAAATTTTCAATTTCGATATGATCTTTAAAGTCTCCGTTTATTCTAACTTCTGCATCATATGTACATTCTTTATTAAGAATATTAATTTTTACTTTACCTAAAAAATAATTTTTAAATTCTCTTTTCATTATTATTTCTTCAGAAAAATATGCAGAGATTAAATTTCTGTACCATCCATTACTATCATTTATCTCAATTGCAATATTTTTAATATCATTAAAACTTAAATCTCGTTCAAAAAACTTTCCATTACATAATGGATTTATCTCATCTTCAATATTTTCATTTGAACTAAATCTGTCTGAGTTCATAGATACTGTGTTTAATTCATTAGCGTTAATTAAAAGAACACCAATAAAACTATATGCAATAATTAGATCTCTAAGTTTTTTATATTTCAATATTTGAATCAATACTGTAAGAAATTAGGTCTTTTTCGTTAATTAAAGATATAAGATCCTTAAAATCATCAGTCTTTTTACTCTTAATTTTGTAAAGATACTCATTATTGTTATATGAAGAATGAATTATTTCGCTTTTATTTATCAAGCTTGATATATCTTTTCGAGTTCCTATATTCAGATATGAAAACCTATTAGTATTATCAAAAAAACTACCAAGCTTATTTTTCTTTGATAGAAAAAAATAAGTTTCAGATAAGATAAGAAACAAACAAGAAATAAAAACAAAATTTACAGCCTTATTTAAATCTACATTAGCGACAATTCCAATTGTTATTAGCAGAAAATATATAGATAATTCAAAAGGATTTTTTATAGGGGTTCTAAATCTTACAATCGATAACGCACCAACCATTCCTAAAGATAAGGCAATATTTGTTGATATTATTGATGTTATTACGTATCCTGTCACAGGAAGAAGAACAAAGTTTAAAAACTGAGTATAAGTTTTCACCCAATTAAAAGAGTTAACTCTTGATAAAACAACATTAAGAACAATACCTAATATTGCTACAAGAACAATGTCAGATATGAACTTTGTATCTAATATAAAATCAAAACCAAAAAACCTGTAAAAAATCTTAACTCCTATAAAAATCAATCATTAAGCTTGATACTTTCTAAGAAAAATCCATTATCAGCATCAACTATATTTATAATAGTATCCTTTGCTGTATTATTTAGACCCTCTGCGATTAAAATAGTATTTTCAAAGCTATCGTTACAATATGCTCTGTCACCCCAAGCTCCATAATCACCAGATATAACAATTAGTGTCTTTTCTTTATAGTTCAACCAACTTAATGAATTTTTACCCATTTCACCATCTAACAGGTCATAACCATTAGGAACTATTTCTTGGTTTACGTCTTCAAACCAAAAAATCTGATGAGAAAGCAGGATAATTGTTTCCTTTGTTGATTTCTTGATAATATTATTAATCTCAAGTTTTTGATCATTGTTAGGCAACCAGTCATTATTTGAAAAATTTGCCGCGATTAATTCAAAATTATTAAATGTTTTATGGTAAGTTTTATCTCCAAATATATCGTAATAATTATTGTTATTTATGACTTCATGATTTCCAGGTGATATAAAATAATCCTGAAAATTGTTTTCAATATAATTTTTTGCATCTAACAAATATTCTTTCGTATTAAATCTTACAAAATCGCCTGTTAAGCCTATATAATTTGAAACTTTGTTATTTTCTTCCAAATATTTAATAAAGTTTGGAGAAAACATTGTATTTTCATCTTCATGATTTCCATACCCATGACCAACAACCAAAATTTCTGAAGATGCCACGCTATTATTATTTGATGTTGAAAATTTATTGATACATTTATCAAAATTTTCTTCATAGCTATTGAATATTGAGCAAGAAGACATAAAAATAATCAAAAAAAACAATTTAAATATTTTCAAACTTTTCACCTAATTTACTTAAACAAATACTAGCAAATTACATTCCCTTGTTAGAATCAAAAAGAATCTAAATATTATGTATAAATGCTAAATTTTGATGTTGATAAATTTTCAGATATTTTTTTTAAAGTTATTTTAATTATTGTAACACTAATTTTATTAGTAAACATTTTTGGCTATTTTCATGAATTAGGTTACGACGGAGAACATCATAAATGGTATATTGAAGTTTTACCATTTGACCTCCCAAAAGACACTGATACAAAAGAATTTTTTTCACCACCTTTACCTTATTTCTTACCTTCAATAATCGACTCAATATGTGATAAAACTAATGAAATAAATATAACAAATTTAAATTGTACATTGGTATATGGAAAGATTACTCAAGCCTTACAGGCAATAATGTTAATTTCAATTTTTTTTATTTTAAAAAAAATTTCTTTTTTGATTTATCCAGATAACAATCAACATTTTTTAAGTTTGATATTGCTCTTTGCAATGATACCTGTGACATATAAATCATTTGCGATGATCAGGGGAGAGCCGTATATATCCTTTTTTATGTTTCTTTCAATTTATTTAATAATTTCAATTTGTTATAAGTTAAAAGATATTAACACAAAAAATATATTTTTAACCGGGCTTTTTTTAGGGTTTATGGGGTTAAGTCGACAATGGGGTCTTTTATTCTTCCCCTCTCTTGTTGTGCTTTTAATTTTTGTTATCAGGAGTAACGATAAGAGATTCAATTTAAATTTTTTAAGGTATTCATTTTTATCATTCATAGTGAGTTTTATTATATTTGGATGGTTTTATGCGACACTTTTTTTTGAATATGGATCAATAACTGCATTTAATAGGGATCCCTCATCATTTAGTTTTCGAAATCAACCTTTAAGTTTTTATTTTGGTCTAGGTCTGAATGATATATTTTCTAAACCCATTAGAGGATTTTCAATGACGAATATGGTTTTACCGGTTCTATATGCGGATACCTGGGGTGATTATTGGGGATATTTTAACGTAACAATGGGAAGGGGAGGTTTAGATACAAATTATGAAATCGTTCCATATCTAGGAAGGGTCAATCTTATATCTTTATTTCCAACATTATGCTTTATTTTTGGAATTTTTTTATTCATTAAAAACCAGAAATTTATGAAAAATGAAAGAATTTTTTATATTTTAATTTTTTCAGCAATAAATTTTATTTGGCTTGGTTACTTATGGTTCCTTATAAAGTATCCAATTCCATCTAAAGGAGACACTATCAAAGCAACATATATATTAAATTTGATCCACCTACTTCCTTTTTTTGGATCATATTTTTTGGAAAGAATAAAGATTTACAATTCAAAACTTTTTAATTTGTTTTTTGCCATTTTGATTATAATTTTTATTCATAACATACCAGCGATGATTACAAGATTTTTTGGAGGGTACAGCTAGTTTTAAATTTCAATATCTTATTAATTTATTAAATATATATTTAATTTTTTAATACTGTATAACATTATTAAGCAGAACCATATGAAAATTTATTTAAATAAACTAAATGAAAACTGGATTGTAGACAGGCTAAGAAACGAATGGTACAAAGATAACAAAAGCATTTCGTCAAATTTTGCAAATTTTGCGGATCTAATTTGGTTAATTGCACCCTGGCAGTGGACAAATGTAAGTAAAAAACATCTTAAATCCAAAACAGTGATTTGTACAATACACCATTTAGAAGAAGATAAAATTAGTAAAAATTATTTAGAGGAATTTTATGAAAGAGATAATTATGTCAACGAATATCATGTAATATCAGAAAAAACAAAATCACAACTTGCAAAATTTACTGATAAAAAAATAACAAGTATTCCATTTTGGGTAAATCAAAAGATATTTTTTGATATTAAAGATATAGGTCAAATTCGAACAAAATATAAATTTCGTGATCATGAGTACTTAGTCGGTTCCTTCCAAAGAGATTCTGAAGGAGAAGATCCTAAACTTCCAAAATTAATTAAAGGCCCAGATCAATTTATAAAAATTGTTAAAAAATTAAAAAAAAGTAATGAAAATTTGAAGGTTTTACTTACAGGAAAAAGGAGAGATTACATAATTAATGAGCTCATAAAAAATAATATCAAATATGAATTATTTGAAATGGTTGATTTTACAACCTTAAATGAACTTTATAACTGTTTAGATCTTTACATCGTTGCATCGAGAATAGAAGGGGGCCCACAAGCAATATTAGAGTGTGCGACAAATAAGACTCCGATAGTTTCAACAGATGTTGGAGTAGCATCAGAAATTTTGTCTGATGAATCCATTTTTAATATTGAAAATTTTTCAAATAGCATTCCAAACGTAGAATTTGCATATCAAAACTCATTAAAATTTCATATACCTAATGGGTATAAACAATTTATAGAATTCTTTAATAAATTTAACTGAAATTTAAAAATGTATTAATAAATGAATAATATGTAAGCTATAAACAAGAATGAATAAATTAACTGCAATCGTCCCAATCTTCAATGAAGAAAATACAGTGAAAATTTCAATTGACAATCTTTTAAAAATTAATGAAATCTCTCAAATTATACTTGTTGATGACTGTTCAAATGATTCATCTCTTGAAATTATTAATGAATTTTTAAAAATAAATAGAGATATTCTCATCCTACAAACACCTAAAAATTCTGGCAAAGGCGGAGCTGTCAGAATGGCTTTAAATTCTGTTAAGTCTGAATACGTTATAGTTCACGATGCTGATTTAGAGTATAACCCTAGAGATATTCCACAATTGCTTGAAAAAGCAGAAAAAAATAAAAATGTAGATGTTGTTTTAGGCTCTAGATTTATTGGTTCAAAAACTAGAAGAAATATTTATTTAAGAACTTATTTAGCCAACAAATTTTTATCTTATCTATTTTCTGTAATAAATAGAAAAAAAGTAACAGATGTAGCAACTTGTTACAAATTAATAAAAAATGAAATATATAAAAGTATCGAATTAACAAAAAATGGATTCGAATATGAAATAGAAGTTTTATCAAAAGCTCTAAGTCACACTAAAGAATTCGACGAAGTTCCTATTGAATATAATGCAAGATCTTATAAAGATGGAAAAAAGATAAAGCTATCAGATGGATTTAAATATATTTTATGTATATTTAAATACAGAAAAAAGTTTTAATGAAAATTAAAAATTTTTTAATTATTGTATTTATATTATTAGTTTTCACAAAAGTAGATTATCGTTTAAATGAAATTTTTCCTGGTGGCAGTCAAGATGATTCAATTTATTACTATCACGTACAGACAATCGTAGAAGACAGAGATTTTGACTATACAAATCAATTAAATGGAAATTTAAAAGATGCATACATTAAATCTGATGGAAACCCCGTACCTAGACAATCATTTGGTTCAGCAATATTAGCATCACCTTTTGTAGCTCTATCAAATTTTATTACAAATATTTTTGATATAAATACTTACACATCATTAAATTATTTTATTTATTCAATTACTCCAATAATTTTTCTAATATTTTCATTTAGAATCATCATATCTTTGACTCCTAATTTTAAAAATAAAAACATTTTTACATTTATTATTTTTCTTGGATCAGGAATCACGTATTATGCATTTGAAAGATTCAGCATGAGTACTGTTTATGAATTCTTTTCATTTTGTTTGATAATTAAATTTACAGATTTCATATATAAAAAAGAAAAACCAAATACAAATTACCTTTTTTTTCTACCAATCTTACAGTTTATTTTTTTAATGATTCGATGGAATAATTATCATATTTTCCTCTTACCAATTGTTTATGTTTATTTTGTTTTAAAAAGTAACTTTTCAATTGGAAGAAATAAAAAGTTTATAGTCGGCAATGTGGCTGGTGTATTGTTATTTTTAGGTCATACAAAATTGATATACGGAGTGATTACTTTTCTTCAATCAACAATTTATCCACAAGATGGTTGGGTTGTTTATCAAAGGTTAGAAGATTACAGAAATCTAAATTTATTTTGGGGAAATATACAAGAGTTGATTCAAAACTTTCTTGTAATTTTATTTAGTCAAGAGTTTGGGTTGTTATATTTTTGTCCAGTTGTTTTTTTAAGTTTCTATTATTTTTGGAGAACACTCTCTCAAAAAAAATACTTACAAGGTTTAATACTGTTCATATATTACATTTTTCCACTTATTCCAGTAATGCTTTTTGAAAGCCATGGTGGCTCCTATGGGTTCAGATACTTATATACTTTGATTCCATTAAATATAATTTTTTTGTATCAAGATAGAAAAGATAAAAAACATATATTTAATGCTGTAATTTTATTCTCTATTTTTGGTTCGCTATCTCAACTTTTCTTTGAATCTACAAGTTTTAGTACTCTAAGTGAAGGAAAGATTTTTAACTCTTTTGACAGCTTAGTGCCATATGCAAATCCTAATTATCTCTTAGGAGTTTTAAAGAGCTTTATTGCTATAGAGGCGTATCAAAAAATAATTTTTACCTCTTTTGTTGGATTATTAAGTGTAAAGATAATTGCATTGTTTACTAATCCATCCGAAGTGTTACTAACTTACTTCTCACTTGATTCAAAAATAATTGAATATATAAACAATTATGAAAATTACAGCTGGTCGTTCGTATTTCTTCTTACTTTAATTTATGTCTATTTTTCGTATCTAATTATTGAGAAAAGTAAAAAATGAATATCAATGAAAAGTTCTGGAATGAAAACTTTGAAAAAGGATATTATGACAAATTAATAAGTTCGGGCCTTTTAAATGGAAGAAATTTTCAAGCAAATTGGCACAATTGCACATACTTATATGTTAAAAAATATATAAACCAAAGAGATAATCACTTAGATTATGCATGTGGTTCTGGAACATTTATTGGAAGATATTTATACAGTAACTCAGTAGGAATTGACATATCAAAAGATCAAATAGATTATGCATTAGAAACTTTTGGAAATAAAAACAATTTTTATGTTATTAATGAATTTGAAAAAATTAAAAAACAAAAGTTTGACGTAGTTACAGTTTTGGGATTGATTGAATTTTTAAAAGAAGAGGATATAAATAATTTACTAAAGAGTTTAAATAAATTGATTAATGAAGATGGACGAATAATAATCACAACACCAAATTTTTCATCAATTTTTGTAATTATTCAAAAAATTTCGAGATTTTTTGGCGTCAAAAACTACGAAAACGTAACTATTACAAAATTAACTAAAAAATCACTTCGAGGATTATTAGAAAAACATTACTCAGATGTTGTCATTAAAAAAATAATTAATCCAGGTTTACTTTTATCGATATTAAACAATAATTTAGGGATATTTGCTGAAAATTTTTTAGGACGATTGTTGTTAAATAAATTTGGTTTCATTTTACTTGCTATAGTGAAAAAATAAATTTTCATATATCCTTAATCTTTTCCTATAGAATAATTCTATGCAAAATGATGACATATCAATTTCAATAATCCTTCCAACACTTAATGAAATTGAAAATTTAAAAATATTGATACCCGAAATAGTTGAAGTTCTAAAATCTCAAAACATCAAAGACTTTGAAATAATTGTTGTTGATGATAATTCAGATGACGGTACAGAAACATTTATAAATTCTTTAAGTGAAGAAAATGGAAAAATTAAAATAATTGTTCGAAGCGATATAAAATCTTTACCTAAATCAATTTATGAAGGAATATTATATTCCAGCAAATCATATGTGATGTGGCTTGACGCAGACGGCTCAATGGATTCAAATTCTGTTGAAAAACTTATCATTGAACAAAAAAAAGATCCAGATTCTGTAATTGTTGGCTCAAGGTTTGTTGAAGGTGGTGGCTACAAAGGTATAGAGAAGGATAGAAAATTGGGAATAATTCAATATATAAGAAAAATTTCTAACTCGGAAGATTCTGTTCTTGCAATCTATCTATCAAAATATTTTAACAAGTTAATAAGTATGCTTACAAACATAGGCGTTAATGATATTACAAGTGGTTTTATAATTGGAAGAAAAAAATATTTTATTGATGATGTTTTTTCAAATTCGACATATGGTGAATATTTTTTATATTTGATGAAGAATTTGAAGAAAAAAGAAATTAAAGTCGTTGAAGTTGGATATTATTGTAAACCTAGAAAACATGGTTTTTCAAAAACAAGTACTAATTATTTTGTTCTTCTTAAATTGTCACTACCATATATAAAAGCAGCAGCGAGCAAACTTAAGTAAAAAGTGGAAATTTTTGATAAAAACAATAATTTAATTGCAATAGTGCATAAAGATTCAGATTTTCGTGATGGTAAAACTTTTTATACTGACAACAATAAAGATTTTCAGTTTGGAACATTTAATCTAGAGCAAGGTGAAATAATTGAGAATCATATTCACAATTCACAAAAAAGAGAAATTAATAAAACATCTGAAGCAATTGTTGTAATAAAAGGCTCTTTAAAAATTATGCTTTTTGATAATGAAAAAAACTTTATTGATGCAGTAATTATTAACACAAATGATGCAATTTTATTATTTGAAGGTGGACATGGAATTGAAGTTATTGAAGAATCTAAATTCATAGAATTTAAACAAGGACCATATATAGAAGATATGGATAAAAAGCATTTTTAAATGATTAATGTTTTTGAGCCCAAAATTTACTTTAAAGACAAGTTAGCGGTTTTTAATGCGCTTAATAAAAAAAATATTTCAGGTAGCTCATTAGAAATCAAAAACTTTGAAAATTCTCTTGCAAAATATTTTGATAGAACTTACACAGTAGCAATTTCTAATGGAAGTATTGCACTCGAAGCTGCTTTGCAAAGTTTGGATTTAAATAGTGATGATGAAATTATTATTCCTTCCTTCACAATAATTTCTTGTTTAGGAGCTGTTGTTAGATCAGGTGGAAAACCTGTATTCTGTGATGTAGATGAATTCTCATGGAATATGACACTCGATGATATAAAAAAAGTCAAAACAAACAAAACAAAAGCAATCGTTATGGTACATACTTATGGATTAGTTGCTGATGCAGAAAATATTGAAAAGTATTGCAATGAAAATAACATTTATCTTATAGAAGACTCTGCAGAAGCTCATGGTCAAATAATAAACGGAAGGAAATGTGGTTCATTTGGTCATATTTCAACATTGAGTTTTTATGCAAATAAACACATTACAAGTGGTGAAGGCGGAGCAGTGTTAACAGATGATAATTATACATATGAAAAAATTAAGCAAATAAGAAACTTAGACTTTAATAACTCAGATCGATTTAAACATGAAAATTTATTTTGGAATTACAGATTAAGCGGTATACAGGCAGCATTTGGAAATTCAAGCATTAAAAGTATTGAAAAAGTTATAAAAATGAAAATAAAAAAAGCAGATGTTTACAACGGACTATTTTCGGAATATGAAGATATTCTTCAACTACCATTGACTGATTTAGATGGTGTTAAAAATCATTATTGGGTATATGGAATTATTCCAAAAATAGAATTTGATCGAAAAAAAGTTATGTCAATGTTGTTAGATAAGGGAATCGAAACAAGACCATTCTTTTTTCCTCTAAATTTACAACCAGCTTATCTTAATTTAGGTAAAGATATATTTGAATGTCCGATATCTGAAAAAATAGGTAAGAAAGGGTTTTACATTCCTATTGGAAACCACGTAAGCACCAGTCAACAAAAAATGATTGTTGAAAATATTACAAAATTGTTAGTTTAGCTACAGCCTAAAGAATTTCCACAGTTTAAACATTTGTAACATGAGCCATTTCTGATAGTAATATGACCACATTCATTACATGCAGGAGCGTCACCCATCATATCTCCAAGAACTTCCTGAACTGTTGTTACAGAATTTGTAGTTGCATCAGTTTCTTCTAAAGTTTCTGTTTCTTGTAATTTTGTTACAAACTGGACTTCTTGACTAGTGCTCATAGACTGATCAATTGTTGTGTTGTTTGTTGGCTCTACTTCATGAACTTCACTAGACGAACTATCTACATCTTGAACAGGTGCTGGATTAGCTTCTTGAACAGGTGCTGGATTAGCTTCTTGAACAGGTGCTGGACTAGCTTCTTGAACAGGTGCTTCAACCTCACTTGGTGGATTTTGTACAATGTCTGTTCTATTCAAGTATTCAAGACCAAGTGCTCTGAAAACATAATCAACAATTGAATTACTCATTTTGATATTTTCATGACCTTCAACCATACCTCTTGGCTCAAATGTTTGAAAGGTAAAAGTATCAACAAACTCTTCTAAAGGAACACCATATTGAAGACCTTTAGAAACTGCTATAGCAAAGCAACCCAATACACCTTTTAATGTTGCCCCTTCTTTTGCAATGTCTATGAATACTTCACCAAGCGTTCCATCAGGATATTCTCCTGTGCGAAGAAAAACTTTATGTCCCGCTATTTTTGCTTCTTGTGTCCACCCCTCTCTTCTCTCAGGCAACAAAAATCTAGGTCTTGTTGTTCCTGCATAAGCTTTTGTTGGGCTTGTTCCTGCAGGATAGTTTCCGTACATTAGCATTGATTCACTTTCAATGATTTCTGATACTTGTGGATCTGTTTCTTCTGATTCACCGTCATCTGAAGATGCTGACAATGGTTGAGATGCTTTTGATCCATCCCTGTAAATTGCTATTGCTTTAATCCCGAGACCTGCAGATTCAAAATAGCAGTTTTCTATATCTTCTATTGTTGCTTCATTAGGCATATTTACGGTTTTTGAAATTGCACCAGAAATAAACGGTTGCGCTGCAGCCATCATTCTGACATGACCCATATAATGAATAAATCTTTCACCATCTTTTCCACATTTGTTAGCACAATCAAAAACACTAAGATCTTGATCTTTTAGATGAGGAGCCCCCTCTATTGTTTGAGTTCCACAAATAAATTTGTTTGCTTCTGCTATTTCAGTCTTTGTAAATCCTAGTTTTTCCAAAAGATTGAAATCAAAAGATGTATATTCTTCTTCTTGGATATCAAGTCTTTGCATTGTTTCCTCACCAACAACAAAGACATTAAATGCATGTTGAATTTCAAAAGCACCTGGTAAAGAATTTTCAATATTTTCTATATCTTGATCATTCAAACCTTTATCTTTTAGTGTTTCTCTATTGACAAATGGAGCACCATCTAGTGACATTGATCCAATAACATATTGAATTATTTCATCAGTTTGTTGATTGGTATAACCGAGTGCATTCAATGCTGGGCCAATTGATTGATTTGCTATTTTCATGTAACCACCACCAGCTAGTTTCTTAAATTTCATTAATGCAAAGTCTGGTTCTACACCTGTTGTATCGCAATCCATGAGCAAACCAATAGTTCCAGTTGGAGCTAATACGGTTGCCTGGGCATTTCTGTATCCAAATTTTTCACCTAGTTCAAGGGCACCATCCCAAGACTCTTGTGCACCTTCTAATAAATCATCAGGACACAAGTCTTGATCTATTGGCAACAAGTCATGACTGATTCCAACATAATCACCAGAATCATAAGCTGCTTTTCTGTGGTTACCCATAACACGAAGCATATTGTCTTTGTTTTCTGAATATTTTGGAAATGGTCCGACTATACTTGCCATCTCTGCAGAGGCTTTATAAGCTTCACCAGTCAACATTGCTGTTAAAGCACCTGCAATAGCTCTACCTAATTCTGAGTCATACGCAATACCTTTCCTCATCAAAAGGGATCCAAGATTGGCATATCCCAAACCAAGTGTTCTGTAGTCATAAGATCCTTGAGCAATTTCTTTTGAAGGAAACTGAGCCATCTCGACAGATATTTCAAGGACAACAGTCCAGATTCTTAATGCATGCTTATATGATGCGACATCAAATACTTGGTTATCATCATCATAAAACTTAACTAAGTTCAAACTTGCCAAGTTACAAGCAGTGTTGTCTAAAAATAAGTATTCAGAGCATGGATTTGATGCTCTAATTTGGCCACCTGCTGGGGAAGTGTGCCACTCATTAATGGTTGTGTTGAATTGAACTCCAGGGTCTGCACATCTCCAAGCAGCATCTGCAATTTTATTCCATAATTCTCTTGCTTTTACAGTTTTCATTGTTGAGCCATCAGTTCTTGCTGTAAGTTCCCAATCTCCATCTGTCTCGAGTGCTTTTATAAATTCATTTGGTACTCTTACAGAGTTATTTGAGTTTTGACCAGACACAGTAGCATATGCTTCCCCGTTATAGTCTGATGGATACCCGGCATTGATTAGTGCTCTTGCCTTATCTTCTTCAATAGCTTTCCACTCAATAAAATCTTCAATATCTGGATGGTCAAGATCAAGAATAACCATTTTTGCTGCTCTTCTTGTTGTTCCACCTGATTTGATTGCACCTGCAGCTCTATCGCCAATTTTTAGAAATGACATAACACCTGATGAGACACCTCCACCAGAAAGTTTTTCTCCCTCACCTCTAAGGTTTGAAAAGTTTGTACCTGTCCCAGATCCAAACTTAAATAATCTTGCCTCTTTTACCCAAAGATCCATAATTCCACCTTCGTTTACAAGATCATCATCAATAGATTGAATGAAACAAGCGTGTGGTTGTGGTCTTGAGTAAGAATCTTCCCCTGGGGTTAATTCACCTGTACTCGGATCAACATACCAAAATCCTTGTGGTTTCCCAGTTAATCCATATTTGTAATTTAAACCTGTGTTAAACCATTGTGGACTGTTTGGAGCTGCCATCTGGGTTGCAAGCATATACTTTAATTCATCTTCAAAAGCCTGAGCGTCATCCGTTGATTCAAAATATCCAGTCTCTTCACCCCAGTGTCTCCATGTCTCTGCAAGTCGGTTGAATACCTGCTTAGATGATGTTTCAGGACCTAGAACTACATCACCATTACCATCTTTAAGTTCATTTCCATTTTCATCTGTCTGTGGAACGCCAGCTTTTCTAAAATATTTTGAAACCATTATGTCGGTTGCTACTTGAGACCATGTAGATGGAATCTCAACATCATTCATTTCGAAAACAACTGAACCGTCTGGGTTTGTTATCTTTGAACTTCTCTTTTCCCAAACTATATCTTTGTAAGGATCACCAGGTGAGGTATATTTCCTATTTATCTTTAGCCCTGTATTTTTTGCCACAATATCTCCTTTTTATAACTAAATGTAGTATATGCCACTGTTTTTGACACTAAATATAGTGTTTTTTAATTATATACAAATCGCTTTAGTTTTCAAGCATATCTAGGTAAAATTTTCGCGAGGATAATGTTACAAACCCAACTTAGATATATCCAGACAGTTCTTACTTTTGGAATTTTTATAACAATTTTTCTAAACAATGAAAATCTAATTATCTCATGTTTTGTTGGTTTAATTTTGGCTTGGCAATTAGAGCTTCTTGCATGTGAGTTACGGACAACTAGTAATGAATTTATACTAATTCTTCTATTACTCATAACCTCTTTTTCTCCTGTTGCAACAATATTTTTTGAAATTAGCGAAATAAAGAGTTTGATCTTTTTGATTTCGATCCTGATAGGTATTTTTTATCTAACTTTTAAAGATATAAGTATTTCTACATTTGGAAATGCTTATTTAGTGACATTTATTTCTTTTTTTCTAGTTTCTTTTTTTGTTTCAAATACATTTAGTGAAAATTTAGATTATCTAACATTTTTGTTTCTTATACTATTTTTCATAAAAACTTTAGCAACTTTTTTCAATATACAATTTAGTAATTATCAATATTTCTTTAATTTTTTCGCGTCGTTTTTTGTTGTTTCAACAGTCAGTTTGTTCTCTGGCTTTACCATTCAATATGTTTTGATTACTGCAGGATTAATATCAATTTTTACAGTGATTATGAATTTTCTCTTTCAGAGAAATAGAAGAGAATATAAATATTTTTCAACACTAACGACCCAAATCTATCTTTTTGATTATTTAGTTTCTTTCTTATTTGCTTTGTATTTTGTTGATGTATTAAATCTCATTAATGGATTATTCTAGAATCTGTGGTTAAAGACTTAGTAGCAAACTCTCCGTTCATAAATATAGAATTTATAAAATCATCTGAAAAAATTAATGAGCCTGACTCAAAAGTTTTATTTGATTATTACAAATTAGATTCAAACACTATCTCATTTCAAATAAATAGAGACTTTAGTGATTATCGGATCACTCCATATTTCTCCGACGATCAAATTGGTGATTTGAAAATTAAAAATTTTGAGCTTGACTCACTTAGTTATTTTCAAATTAAACAATTTTTAAATCAAAATACATTTACATCTATAGAAATCATAAAAAGTGACATATCTGTTTATTTAGAGCTTCCTAATAGTTATGAATCTTATTTAAATGAATTATCAAAAAAAAATAGGCATGAGTTAAAAAGGAAAAAACGGATATTCGAAGAGAGATTTGGAGAAACAGTATTTGAAAAAAGTAAAGACAGTGAGATTTTCAATAAATTTGTTAGTTTGCATAAAAAATCTTTGGGTGAGAAAGGGGAGTACATGACACAGGCTGTGGAAGAATTTTATAGCTCCCTTCTTAAACAAGAAAATTGGTATATTTATTACATTATCAAGGACGATTCTATGGTTTCTTCCGCTTTTGTATATGAGTCAGAAACAGTAGATTATCTTTTTAACTCATGTAGAGATCATGCTTTAGACGAATTTAATACGGGCACTTACTTAAACGATAAATTATTACAAAATAGTATCAATAATAAAAAACAATATTTTGATTTCTTGAAAGGCGAAGAAAAATATAAATTTAATTTTGGTGGAAAAGTACATCAATTATATGATTTAAGAATAAAAGTATGAATATTCTTCAGTTAGCTTTTCATACTTCTCCTTTCAGTATTGTTGGAAAGAATGATGGGGGAGGAATGAGTGTTTACGTTCAACAAATATCAAAATATTTATCAGAAAATCATAATATAACTGTTGTTACAGGAGAAAAAGCAGATAGCTTCACTGATAAAAATCTCGAATTTATCTCATTAGATATGTTTGAATCGGAACTTAATGTTGAAGACAAAGAAATATACTTACAAGAATTTAAAAATAAATTAGTAGATTCCCTAGACCTAAACAGCTTTGATGTAATTCATGCTCATTATTGGTTATCAGGTCTTGTTGCTAAGGAGATCTCAAATGAATTAAATATACCATTTATTTTTACTTCACATAGTCTCGGGATTTTTCTTGATGGTTACAACAAAGAAAGAGTAGATTGCGAAAAAATTGTAATGACATCAACAAACTCAGTTACTGCTTCTTCTGTATTTGAAACCATGTTGATTGCTGATACATACAAAATTGATGAAAATAAAATAAAAAAAATTACTCCTGGAGTTGATAGAAAAATATTCATTCCCGATTTGTCTGTAGAAAAAGAAAACATAATTTTGTCGATTGGCAGGATACAAGAACAAAAAGGACAGCTTCAAACTATAGAGTTTTTGAATCATTTTAAAAAAATTCAAAATGATTTTAAATGTTATTTTGTTGGTGGTCCAAGTGGAAAGCATGGCAACGAGTATCTGCACGAGCTTCAACAAACTATAAAAGATTTTAATCTAGATAAACACGTTGAGTTCTTAGGAGATCTTCCTCAAACAGAAATTATAGAGCTGTTCAAGAAAGCGAAATTACTGATCCACACTTCAAAATTTGAAACTTTTGGGCTTGTTGCTATTGAAGCCAACACGATGGGTGTACCTGTACTCACTACCAACAATGGATCATTAATGGAGATTATTGAGAACAACAAAAATGGTTATTTATCAGAGAATTTAATTGATTCGAATGTAAACAATTTTGTAAATAATTTATTTAATAATGTTACAAAATATGAAGAGATTCATTTATCTTGCATTGAAAAATCGAAAAAATATGATTGGATAAAAACGGCAAATGAACTAGAAAGTCTTTATCAGCAATTAGTTTGAAAGTTCTGTATCAAAAAACTCGTTTATTAAAATATCCCAATTTTCAACTTCAGCATAAATATTTTCAACATGCCCATAGTCGTAGTATTTAATCGTGTGCTCTATTCCAAGTCTTTTTGCAATAACTACTAGGTCGTCTCTATGGTGTGGCTGGACTCTTTCGTCAAGAAGATTACTAATAATAAGTAGTTCTTGTTTCTGACCATTTTCTAATGCAAGTTCAGGTGTAATTCTGTCTAATTTCTCTCCATTAGCAACTCTCACATAGAACCTTAATGCCGGACCTACAATACTTGGAACGCCTTGATATTCAAGTTCTTCTTTCATTATTGTATTGAAATCAACAGGTGGATCTACAACAATTGATGCAGTAAAGTCATCACTGGTATAGTGAGTATTTAGTGCAACCATTCCACCTAAAGAAAAACCTAATAAACCTATATTTTCCCTATTTTTACCTTTTTCATTTACTAGCCAATTTATGATATTTGCTGTATTTTCAGCTTCATGTACTCCTGCGCCATGAACTTTATCTACACATGTACTACTTCCATGATCTTGATAGTCAAAAACAACGATATCAAAACCCTTTTTATATAACATTCCTGCAGATAACAAAACACCTGAAGATTGCTTACTACTTCCAACTCCATGAAGGATAACTACTGTTTTTTCAGAATCTTTATTGTCAAACCACCAACCACTCAATGTAATTTCACCATTTGTAATATTGAATGACTCAAAATCATTCATATAATATTCAGAAAAATCTAAAGAACTATATTTGTCCCAGTCTGTTGAAAAACTTGAAGGATTATTATTTAAATCAGAATATACACCTGTTACACCACAAGATACTGACCCTGCAATAAAGTAAGCTGTTCTTCCAAGAAGAAAAAATCCAGTTACTAAAACGACAACAACTATTGTTAGAATAATTTTTAATCTTCTACTCATTAATATTGCTTCTAAAAAAATTGACTAATTTAAGTTCAAATTCAACAGGGTATGCATACATTACTTCGGTATGAGATAAATCATCATACCTACTTACTTCAGTACTTATTCCATAATTTTCAGCTGCTTTAATTAAATCATCTGTGTGATGAGCTAAAACTCTTGGACTTTGCTTACCATTAAAAATAATTAAGGGCTGTTTATTGCTGGCTGCAAGACCATCATCAGGACTTATTTCTGTAAGATTTATTTGGTCAAAAATTAATGCGTAATGATAAACTGGTTCGAATAGAAATCCAGGAAATCCCTGATAAACCAATTCCTCTCTAACAAGGCTTGCAAAGTCAAATGGAGAATCAACAACTGCAAGTGCTTGAAAATCATTTGTTATTGCTGGAGTCATCAATCCAATCATTGCACCAAAAGAAGCCCCATATAAACCAATATTTGAAGTTGGTATGTTTTTCTCATTTTGCAACCAATCAATAGATGCTTTTACATCGTAGATTTCTTTCTGACCAGCTGAATGTCTTGAGTCTTCACATGTACTTGTTCCATGATCTCTGAAATCAAAAGTTAAATAATTGAATCCTTGTTTATAAAGCATTCCCCCAACAAGTAAAACATCTGGAGAAAACTTACTACTCGTAACACCATGCATTCCAATTATTGTTATTGCACTTGGATCATTTTCCATGTACCAACCACTTAGAATGATCCCATCCTCTGTTTGAATTTCTATATCCTCGTAGTCATCGACATAATACTTTGATGGATCCCAACTTGCTTTTTCCCCTAAAGAAAAGTTATCTGGAGTGTTATTTGCCTCAGGTTCATAAATGGAACAAGTTGTAGCTACTGCTTGAGTGTATACATAAAAACCAAGACCAAAATAGGCAATAATTACAAATACCGAGAGACCTATTATAAATTTTTTCAATGCCATCCTTTTATTTAGCTAAGAATTTTACTGCTTATATACTTAGTCTAATGAAAAGTATTATATCATTCGCTTCAGACTTTGGTATATCTGATGGATCAGTTGGTGTAGTAAAAGGTGTAATAAATAGAATTGATCCAGAATTAAAAATTAATGATATATCTCATGACATTCCACCACAAAACATTAAATATGGAAGTTTACTTTTAATGAGAGCAATTCAATATATCCCCAGAGGAATCTTATTGGCTGTTGTCGATCCAGGTGTTGGAACTGAAAGAAAGCCTGTAGCAGTTCAAACTGAATGGGGAATTATGGTAGGACCTGATAATGGATTGTTAAACCTTGCATGTGCAACAGTAGGTGGTGCAGAAAAAGCATATTTACTTGAAAACGAAGAATGGATTATCCCAAGTGTGAGTAATACATTTCATGGAAGAGATATTTTTTCACCGTTTGCTGCTGGTTTAGCCTCTGGTCAATTATCAATAGAGGATTGTGGAAATGAAGTAGATCTAATGAATTTGCAACAATATCTCATGCCCTTAACAGAAGATGATGAAAATCAATTAAATGGGGAAGTGATGTGGGTTGACCATTTTGGTAACTGTCAAACTAACATTTCTCCAGAAGAATTAAATAATATCGGAAAAGATGTTGGAGACGTAATTTCCATTAAATTAAAAGATAATGAAATAAAAATGACATGGGTCAATAATTTTCAAGAAAATGGTATTAATCAGGTTGGAATAATTGTTGATTCATGGGGGATGATTTCAATTTTTGCAAAAAACAATAATGCTGCTGAAATACTACAAATAAAAGATGGTGAAAAAATAAATATTAGGAAATAATATTTAAAACAATCGCACCTGAAACAAAAATTATTACAGCTAATAAAATAACAAATATTAATGTCCAAGGTCTCATTTGACTATATTAGAGATATGCCCACCTTACGTATTGTCGTTACTGAAAATTGTGAATTATGTGACAAAGGTCTTAAAAACCTTGGTTATTTGAACAACCTTTTTACTATACAGAAAGTTGACGTTGAAGATGGGTATGAAGAATTTTTATTGAGAGTTCCGGTTGTTTTGTATGGTAAACAAGTTTTAGATGAAGGGATTTTAAGTCAATTCAACATTTTGAAAAATTTTTTAAAATACAACATTCTTTAAAACAAATTGCATTCGATTTGAATAAATTAAATATCTATCGGCTTTGATTTGTCAGTGTTTTCTACTTTATCTTCTAAAAATGAAATAATTTCATCTGCAACATCAATATCTGTTGCTGTTTCGATTCCTTCTAATCCGGGTGAGGAATTAACTTCTAGCACTAAAGGACCCCTGTTTGATTGAATTAGATCAACTCCTGCAACATCTAGTTTGAGAATCTGTGCCGCTTTAACTGCACTCTCTTCCTCTTCTGGAGATATATCATAATTTTCAACTCTTCCTCCTAAGTGTACATTTGATCTAAATTCTCCAGGTTTTGCAATTCGCTTCATTGAGGCAACAACTTTATCTCCCACAACGATTGCTCTTATATCTTCACCTTTAGATTCACTGATAAACTCCTGAACAAGAATATTTGCATCAATTTTTTTCATAGTCTCAATAACACTTATTGCAGCATCCATTGTTTCGGTAAGGACAACACCTCTTCCCTGAGTTCCCTCAAGTAATTTAATAACAAATGGTGGTTGCCCTACACTTTTTAAAACAGATTCAACGTCTCTAGAAAAATGAACATAACCAGTTATTGGCATCTCTACACCTGTATTTCCAATAAGCTGCAAAGCTCTTAATTTATCTCTAGATCTACTAATTCCTGCTGATGAGTTGGCTGAAACAGAACCCATCAACTCAAATTGTCTTACAACAGCCGCTCCATAAAATGTCCACGTTGCAGCAATTCTTGGTATTACAGAATCATAATTTAATTCACGACCAGCAGAGAATATTCTTGGTTTTGCTTTTGCAATATTCATGTAACACCTTAAATAACTTACAACCTCAGTATCATGACCTCTCTTAATTGCAGTATCATAAAGACGTTTTGTTGAATATAGTCTTATGTCTTGTGATAAGATTCCTATCTTCATTTTTTGTTTCCGTTTGGTTTTGTCATGAAGCTAATTGATGGATTCACAATCCATCTTCTTCCCAAGGCTTTTCTTCCAATTAACATTGTGTAATCCATGGGGCCTCTGTCAGTAAGAGTCAATTCAATATTTTTGGTTATTCCATCCATTAAGATATCAGTTTTTATATAAGGCCTTCTTTCAACATCTCCATTGGAGCTTCTTATTCTTTTAAATCCTGCAAGTGGAGCGGAAGTTTTTCTAACAGTGTTGTTTCTTTTTTTAACTGTAAATTTTACGTATTTCACATCTTTTCTCGTAACAAACTTGATATCATCAGCGTCTATTGTTGCTACATTTGCTCCAGTATCAATTTTTGCAATTACACTTTTTATTTTTAAATCAGGGAGTGCGACTTGTTCTTTCCAGCCAACAACTTTTTTTTCTCGTTTCTTTTTGACCATAATTTATAAAACAACGTAAAAGAGAACAATGCTAAAAGCGATTAAAAATATATGAATATATATTGCAGGTAACATAAAAAAATAATAGTTTGAATCTTATAACAATCAACTTGATTTTTTGTGATTATTTAGCCAGTTGGTTCAATAGCTTCTGTAGTGATTTCTTCGTCTGTTTGTAAAAGTCCACAGTCTTCGAGTACTTCGTCAGTGTTTCCACCACCAAATACTACTCTTTCAAAAACCACAACCGCGTAAATCTCATCTTCAGTAAGTTTTCCTGTAAATCCAGGCATTCCACCAATTGATACTTTATTCTCTGCTCCATACGCGGGTCCAACTTCAGCCTGCCAACCTGCAGATCCTAATTCAATCCACAATGCATGATCACTACAAGTTGGAAAAGTAGTATAAAGCTCCCCACCAGTAAATGCAGGACCTACCCCTCCGCCACCATTTACTCCATGGCAACCAGCACATGCTGCAGCACCAGAATAAACTTGTTGTCCAAGGGCAATATAATTTATTGAGCTTGCAGATCCAACACCTTTTCCTTCAAATGCTGATCCATCACAGTTCACAGTTAATTGAGTTTTTCGATCAACATCTAAAATTCCATTCTCCCCACATTCTTGTGTGGATGATGTATTCACTATCCCAATAACAATAAAGAGGGGAATAAGTACAAAACTAAAATTTAGCCATCTTGGCAAAGATGTTTCAGCATTTACCTTTATATCCAATGTCTTATTTGCGAAGGATACTTTTTGTATAACTTTTTTAATATTTGTTTGAGAAGATACTTCTGGTGAACTTTCCTTTTCATCCTTTACAATTTCTGCTGACTCTTCTTTGGGTTCTTCTATATCAGCTATGTCTTCAACAGGTGGAGCCGGTTCTTCAGCGGGCGGTGCTTCTTCAGCAGGCTTTTCAACAGATGCTACACTTTCTCCTCCAGCCCAGGATTGTAAAACTTCAT
>ARQR01000004.1 GCA_000384495.1 actinobacterium SCGC AAA015-D07
GTCCATTTGTACTCCCCAGAAGAAAAAAGAACTGATGAAATTAAAGAAATAACTTGTCCCGAAAACGTATGGATTACCTCTAGATTTAATGAAGTCCTAGCTGAATTTAATGAATTATTTGAAAAATATAAAATATCAGATGCATATAAGCTAATTTACAATTTTGTCTGGTCAGATTTGTTTGATTGGTATTTTGAGTTTTCCAAAAACTTAATTGATGATGAGAAAACAAAAGATGAGACTATGTTTGTACTTAGAACTACATTTTTAAAAAGCATAAAAATATTGAATCCTGCAATGCCTCACATAACTGAAGAAATTTGGTCAACCTTTGAAGATGATCTTTTAATAAACAACACTTGGCCTGAAGTTGAAGGCAAAGAGTTGAACCCCGAGGCTAACGATGTTGAAAATTTGAAAGAAGTTATTTCTCAAATAAGAAATTTCAAAGCTACCTATCAATTAAAAAATAAAGAAATATTAAAACTTAATTTAAGTAAAGACGTTAGCCCTTGGTTTACAAAACAGCTTGAAAACATTGGAAATATAGAATTAAATCTTAATTCACCAGAGGATAAAAATAAGAAACAAGTTGTTTTTCAATCAGGAAACTATGAATTTTATCTTTTAGCCGAAGACTATATCGATATTGATGTAGAAATTAAAAAGCTAGACAAGAAAATTGAAGATCTTTCTAAAACACTAGCTGTCTCTAGATCGAGATTAGAAAATGAAAAATTTATCAAAAATGCAAAAGAAGAATTAATTGAAAAAGAAAAACAAAATGTTATTGAAGTTGAAAACGAGATTGAGCTACTAAAACAGACACGGGATCAATTCAGTGTCTGATGAATTCAAGATATATCTAGATTCAAAAATAGGAAAAAGAAATAAAAATTTAGAAGTCCTAGCTTCTTTTTTCGAAAGTAATGAACTTCAAATTTTAAAGGAAAAGTCAATATCTATTGTTGGTACTAATGGCAAAACATCCTCCGCATTTTATTTAAATGAAATTTTCACAAAGAATGACATCTCATCTGTTTTATTTACCTCTCCTCATTTGGTTAACGTAAATGAGCGAATAAAAATAAACAATGAAGTAATTTCAGATGAAAAGATTTCATTGTATATGGATAATTTAAAACAATTTGAATCTGAAAAGAATATTGAACTTGCTTATTTCGAGACACTTTTTCTTACAAGTTGTAAATTATTTTTGGAAAGTAAAGCTGATTATTTTATTGTTGAGGCAGGTATTGGTGGATTATATGATACTACTTCAATACTAAATGCAGATACAATCTGTATTACTAACGTTAATTACGATCATATGGATTTGTTAGGTGAATCGTTAGAAGAGATTTTCCATCAAAAAATCCAAATATCAGACAATCCGAAACGAATTATTTTTGGTGATCCTAATCTATATAAAGTTCATAAAACTTATGTGCAAGATAAGTTTGATTTAACTGATAAAGATATATATTTGAATGATTTAAAAAGGCAATACAAGATGAATCTTAATTTCGGAACAGCATTAAAAATATTTGAATCAATCATTACAAATTTTGATGAAGACAAAACTAGTACTATAGAAAACTATCCCAAAGTTCCAGGGAGGTTTGAAGAAGTTTCAAAAAATCCTATAAAAATTATTGATGGAGCCCATAATGCTTCAAGCTTAGAGACATTAGTTAGTTTTATAGAGGAGAACCATACAACAGCTGATTTTGATATATACATTGGAATGAAAAAAGGAAAAAATATTATTGAATTTATAAATAAAATTTTTACAAAGAATTTTAATCAAATTTATCTTATTGAAAATGATTCATTCTTTGAACAAACTAAAACATCAGATTTTGAGAATTATTTTAATGCAAATGGACTTACCTATAAGGTAGCAACTATTGGTGATTTTTATACTTCAAAGAATCCATCTATATTGACGGGAAGTTTATATTTAGTTGGTAAATATAAAAAGGAATATTCATGAAAACTTTCTTTATGGTAAAACCAGATGGTGTAAAAAGAAATATTGTTGGACAGGTAATTGACCGAGTTGAGCAAGAGGGATTTCAAATAACAAAAATGAAAATGATGACTATAACTACAGAGCTTGCTGAGCAGCACTATGGTGAACACAAAGATAAACCATTCTTCCAAGATTTAGTTTCCTTCATAACAAGTGGCCCAGTTGTAGCCATGGAAGTTGAAGGAGAAAATGCTGTAAGTGAAGTTCGTAGAATAATGGGCGCCACAAATCCAGCTGACGCAGACCCAGGAACTATAAGAGCAGATTTTGCAACCAAACTAGAAGAAAATGTAGTGCATGGTTCTGATTCAGAAGAGAGTGCTGAGAGAGAATTAGGCCTTTTCTTTAACAATTAAATTTTTATTTAATTTGATTATTCAGTCTATTAATCTAGATATACATGGCTGGAATTAATTTAAGAAGATCGCTTTTTGGTGGCAACGATATCGCTATTGATTTAGGTACTGCCAACACTTTGATATATGTCAAAGGCGTTGGAGTGGTGGTTGATGAACCTACGTTGATTGCAGTAAACAAAGAGGATGGCTCAATCCTTACTGTTGGAGAAGAGGCAAAAAACTTAGTGGGTCGGGTACCCGATTCAATAAAATTAATTAAACCTCTAAGAGATGGTGTGATTTCAGAAATCGAAATGGCTGAAGAACTTGTAAAAACTTTACTAACAAGAGCAATAGGAAGGTCCTATTCAAGACCAAGAATTGTTATGTGTGTTCCAAATGGTGTTACCAGCGTTGAACAAAGATCCATAGAAACTGCTGCTCACGCTACAGGTGCGTCTGAAGTGTATACCGTTGAAGAGCCAATGGCAGCTGCAATAGGTGCAGGTCTACAAATTTATGAACCTTTTGGAAATATGGTAATTGACATTGGTGGAGGAACTACAGAAATTGCTGTTATTTCAATGGGTGACATAGTAAATGCTAACTCCGTAAGAGTTGGTGGAGAGGATATGACCGATAGACTAATTGAGTGGTTAAGAACAGAACATTCTATGTTGGTAGATGAAGGAATTGCTGAATCTCTTAAGCATGCAATCGGATCTGCTTATCAATACGACAAAGAACCACAAGTTACAGTAACGGGTCGCGATATTGTAAAAGGTGTCCCAAAACAAGTTCTACTTGAGGCCTCAGATGTTAGAAATGCACTAAGTCCTGTGGTTCAAGATATTATTGAGGCAGTAAGAATGTCTCTTTCCCAAACTCCACCTGCGCTAGTTTCGGATATAGATAAATACGGTGCATGGTTAACTGGTGGTGGCTCTCTGTTAAAGCAATTGGATAGGAAGATAGCAGAGGAACTTGGTATTCCAATCAATATGACAGAAGATCCTTTAAGTACAGTTGTTGTAGGTTCGGGCATATGTTTAGAGAGATTTGATGATTACAAATCTGTACTCAAATCATCACCAAAACCTAACTAAATATGAAAGATGGAAATCTAAGAGTAAGAAACTACATTATTTACGTTATTTTTATATTGTTTTCTTTTTCTATAATGGTTTTAGACTTTTTTTCAAACCAAGAAATATCATCAACTATTTCAAAAAGAATGAATTTTTTTGATTCCTTCAAGCGTAAATTTTCCAGATTATTTAGAATTTTTTGATACTGAATTGTTCCAAACAAGAAATAATTTGATAAATGAAAACATACGTCTTAAGAATGAAGTTTTAGAATTAAGAAAATTAAAAATAGAAAACGATCTCTTGAAAGAGGAACTAAATGCTAATAAAAATCTTATCGAAACTGTTGATTCCTCAAATTATTTTTATATAAAAACTACAGCATTCATTAGAAATAATGAAAATAAATATCTTGTATCAGGAGGTTATGATAAAAATTTTGAAAAGAACGACATTGTTATCAATGAAGAGGGCTTTGTAGTCGGATTTGTAGATAAAATTTTTCAAAACCACTCTGAAATTGTTTTTTTAGACGATATCGATTTTTCAATGCCAGGTTTAGATAGGTTTGGAAATGAATATTTAATACAAAGCAATGGAAGCGAATTGTCGGTATATACAACATCAGTAAATGAATTAACCGCAAATGTTGACTTCATATTTACGGCTTCTATATTCGATCAGCCAGGAAGATTCCCCATTGTATCTCTATCAGATGCAAAAATCAGAGTTGATGACAATAAAATATCTTCAAATATAGATATAGAAGAAATAAGTTTTTCCTTTACCGATATTTACATAGTTAAGACAAATGATTTACCTTAGAAATCTATTATCAATTATTGCTTTTGTCTTTTTGCTGTTCATTGAGTTATTAATTAATACGATTTTAACTTTTGATTATTTTTTAATAATGCCATTTTTCATTGCGATGTTTCTAATTTCTACTCGAAGATTTTCTAATTTTTATATATCTGTATTTTTGGTTACTGGTATTTATTATGACGCTTTATATTCTTCAAATATTTTAGGATTTTCAAGTGCTAAATTTTTAATAACAACTATTTTGATGAACTATATAATTGCAAATCAGCAAAATAATACATATTTGGACCTCGCTACATTCACGGTAGGAGTCTTTATTTATAAATTCACATATTCATTGGAATATCTCAATCCTGAGTTTTTATATCAAATATTAATTTCATCTTTAGTCAATTACTTTTTATTTAGAATTTTGAACATTACCATAGGTAAAAATGTTCTTAAACAAAAGATATAACCTCTTTGCACTATTTTTAATTGGTTTCTTTATATACATAGTTTCTTTTCTTTTTGATTTACAAGTTTTATCAAGGGATACGGCATTAAGTGCAATAGACAACCAAACTACTGATACATATTATATAACGCCACCAAGAGGAGATATTTTTGATGACCAAAATGAAAGATTAGCAACTTCGTTAATGGAACCTCATCTTTTTTTAAACTTAAGGAAAATTGATGACAATAATATTGAGATTTACGAACAATTCATAAAATATAATTTTCCTGATTTAGATCAAGACGACTTTAATAAACTATTTATAAATAGGAACAATATTGAAATTGTTGGAAATATATCTACCTTTTCCGCACTTGAGCGACAGAAACTTTTAGAGTTAGATGCATTTGAAATCTTTGATTTTCCAATCAGGAAATATAATTATGACAATTTAACATCTCACGTCATAGGATATGTTGGAAAGCCTACTTCCGATGATTTTGAAGAATTTCCACATACCAAAAATACATTACAAGTTGGTAAAAACGGTCTTGAGAAATATTATGAAAATACATTAACCGGTATTCCAGGTAAAATCATTTTTAAGGGAAGTGAAATATTTGAGTTTACACCTCCTCAAAAAGGAAATGATATATCCATATCATTAGATATTGAAACCCAAAAGATCGTAAAAGAATCTCTTTTGCAAGGCATAGAACTCGCAAATGAAAATGAAAACACAAAGGATGAAGTAATTAGAAGTGCATCAATTGTTATTGATGTAAATACAGGTGCAATAGTTTCCATGGTTTCTCTACCAGATTTCAATCCAAATCAGTTCATTGATGGAATTTCAAATCAAGATTTCGAACAACTTAATCGTGTACAAGCATTTAATAATTTTGCTATTCAGGGACTCTATCCACCAGGTTCTGTATTTAAAGTTGTATCTTACTGGCTAGCAGAAAATGAAGGTCTTTTTCCAGAAGGCTTAAATTCAAGAAGAGGGAGAGTCGATTGTAAGGGAAGTTTATCATTTGGTTTTGATGATGGTTCGCAGCAAGTATATCAAGACTGGAAAGAAGACGGTCATGGAAGAGTAAATTTAAGTTCAGCGATGCAACAATCATGCAATGTATACTTTTGGGACATAGCGCTAAATATCTGGAGAACTTATGAAGGTACACAAAATGAATCCATCTTACAAAATTATGCAAAAGATCTAGGTTTTGGTGAACTCACAAATATAGATCTTCCGTTTGAGAGAAATGGAATAATACCTGATAGAGAAGTTTTTGAAGAATGGACAGTCTCACGTCCTGATTTAGTTAGACCAGAGGGGTGGTTGGGTGGTGACCTTATGAACTTAATTATTGGTCAGGGTGCTATAACTGTAACACCTATACAAGTAGCAAATGCCTATAAAACATTACTTACCTCAACTTCATCTAGTCCTTATCTGAATCTTGAAGCTTCTGATAACTTTAAGTTAAGAAAATACAATGTATCTGACGAATTTATTGATTTTTTAAAAAATGATTTAAATTTGGTAACTAACAAAAATGGAACTGCATATGCAGCATTTGAAATAATGGGCAGAAAAGCAAATGATGTTGGTGGGAAGACAGGTACTGCTCAAAATCCAGGAGAAAAAAATAATACTTCATGGTTTGTTGGTATTGATTCTGTTAGCAATCCTCAGCATGTTGTTGTCACCGTAGTAGAAGAGGGAGGTTCAGGAAGTGCAATCGCAGCACCAATCAGTAGAAGAATAATTCAACATTTAATCGGCAGTGAACTAACTCCTGTAAGATATGGAGAGATTACCGAATGAATACAAGAAAAATTACTCTTTTAGGGCCTCAGGGAACAAATATATTTATCTTATTGATATTCCTTTTTTTTATTTTTATATCATGGTTTACTCTTTATACGCTTACAGATTTTCAAGGTCTTGAATTTGATGTAGATAATATTTTGACTAGACAAGTAGTTTTTTCAATAGCCTCTATTATTGTATTCTTTCTCCTTACATATTTATCGATTGATAATCTACAAAATTATGCAAATATTTTATTTTTTATAGTTGTAGGTTTGTTAGGTTCTTTATATTTCACACAACCAAGATTAGGAGTACGTAGATGGTTCGATCTTGGCCCAATTGACATTCAGCCATCTGAATTTGCAAAAGTAATTATTGTTGTTTTTGTTGCTAACTACCTTTCAAGAAACTTTAATAAAGGAATTTTGATAGCTTTAATATTTGGTACAGTACTGCTTATAAACTTTCAACCAGATTTAGGAACTGCTTTAATTATTTCTTTTGTCTTCTTATCAATGTTGCTTCTATCAAATATAAAGTTACGATATATGTCACTCCTATTATTAACAGGAGTATTTCTATTTTTTATATTTTTAGAAATAGGATCAAGAGTTGAGAATATAAACATTGTCACTCAGTACCAAATCAGCCGGTTGAATGAGTTTTTTTCAGCTGAACTTGATTTTTCTCAATCTCAAAGTCGTTTATTAATTTCTAGTGGTGGACTATTTGGACAATATTTTGCAGCCGAAAATATTGAAAAAATATTTGTTCCAGTTGAGACAACAGATTTTATCTTCGCAGCATACGCGTACAATTTTGGTTTTTTTGGTATTTTATTCTTACTTACTCTTTGGGGTTTATTATTCAGTAGGCTCAGAAGAATCCTGACAGTCTCTGACTCAGATTTTGACAAGTTTGTAATTGCTGGATTTATTGCTCTACTATCTTTTCAAATAATTGTAAATATATCAACTGTGATTGGTTTAATCCCTGTTACGGGATTGCCCTTCCCTCTGTTAAGCCTGGGAGGATCTTCTATGGTCTCAATAGCTGTAATTTTTGGGATTACGAACAGAATATTTATAGAAAATAACATCACAATTTAATATTTAAAGCGTATTATTCTTTGATTATGAAGTTTTTAAATATATTTTCACATCTTAAATATGGAGGTTTTAATGTTTGGTATTTTCAAAAAATCGAAGGTAGTACGAAAGAGCGAAGATAAGTTTAGTAATACCGAAACGAAATGGTATAACGGACAAAAAGTAAAAATTAAATCTGGTACTTCAAAGTCCAGAAATAAAAGAGAAGATTACAAAAAATCTAATCGACAAACTTGGTTTAGAGAGACTCCTTTACCAGTCCCTTTTGTCGATAAAAAACAAATGCTTATAAGTTTCAAAGGCGGTTCCTCCAAGATTTCAATTTTGGAAGGAGCAACATTAGTTGAATATTATACAGCTGAGGCTAAATCAAAATCCCTTGTGGGAAATATTTATCTCGGAAAGGTTAAGAATATACTTCCTGGGATGGAGGCTGCATTTGTATCTATAGGTGAAGAGAAAAATGGAGTGTTATATGTCGCAGATGTATCTAATGCAAAGCGTAATTCAAAAATAGAAAATCTTTTAAAGCAGGAACAGGAAATTTTAGTTCAAGTTGTAAAAGATGCAATGGGTGAAAAAGGTGCAAGACTAACGGGACAAATTTCATTTCCTGGCAGATATTTAGTGCTTATTCCTAATTCAAACACAAAAGGCATATCAAGAAGATTGCCGGATGAGGAACGCAATAGATTAGATAAAATAATCCGAAAAATTAAGCCAGAAGGATTTGGAGTAATTGTCAGGACTGCAGCTGAGGGAGTAAGCGAAGAATCACTTAAGAACGATATAGATAAATTAATCAGTGAATGGGAAAAGACTTCATCAAAAGACTCTGGTAGCTCTCCAGTTTTAATCCATGAAGAACCAGATATATCAATAAAAGTTATAAGAGAACACTTGAGCTCAAACTTTAAAAAATTATTGATTGAAAATAATGAAAAATTTGAAGACATAAAGAGCTATATCTCAGATACTTCACCTGAACTAAATGAAATAGTTGAGAAATACTCTGATGATCTAGATCTTTTTGAAAGATATCATATCGAAGATCAAATTAAGAAGGCCCTAGATAGGAAGGTATGGCTTCCATCTGGTGGTCATTTAATTATTGATAGAACAGAGGCGCTAACAGTTATTGATGTGAATACAGGAAAGTTTGTTGGTAAAGACAGTCTTGAGCAAACTGTTTTTGAAAATAACCTTGAAGCAGCTGAAGAGATTGCAAGACAGTTAAGACTCAGAGATATTGGTGGAATAATTGTTATTGATTTTATTGATATGGAAACACAGAAGAGACAACAAGAACTGCTCAGCAAATTCAAACAGGAATTAGCGAAGGATAAAACAAGAACACAAGTATTTGATATATCTAGATTAGGGTTAGTTGAAATGACTAGAAAAAATGTTTCAGCAGGACTTATTGAAAGCTTTTCTGATGAATGTGAAGAATGTAATGGCAGAGGGCTAATCATTGGTGACATATTTTCCAATAATTCAGTTGATACTGATTTACTTGAATCTGAAGCCGTAGTAGAGTAATTGAGTCATGAGTAAATATGCAGTTGTAAAAATAGGATCTTCTCAAGAGAAGGTAAGTGTTGGTGATGTTTTAACTGTGCCAGCTAACTTTAAAATAGAATCAAAAACACCAATACTAATGAGTGCTAGAAAAGGCTCATTGATAACAGATGAAAAAAAACTTTCAAAGTATTCTGTTAATTTTGAACTTTTGGATGAAAAAAAGTCTAAGAAACTAAATATCTTTACCTATAAAAACAAATCTGGAATAAGAAGAAAATTAGGATATCGTGAAGATATAAAAATTGTAAAAGTAAAATCAATTTCAACCGGTAAAGGTGAGGAAGAAGAATAAATGTCTAAAACAAAAGCAGGTGGTTCAACTAGGAACGGAAGAGATTCAGAGTCTAAACGACTTGGTACAAAAGTTTTTGATGGCCAAAAAATCTCTGCTGGATCTATCGTTGTTAGGCAAAGAGGAACAAAAATTCATCCAGGAAATAATGTGCAAAAAGGTGGAGATGATACTCTTTATGCCAAAGTAAATGGAACTGTAAAATATTCAACCCGAAACGGAAGAAAACTAGTAAATATAATCCCGTAATGTCATGTTTGTTGACACAATTCAGATTAATCTGTTATCAGGTAGTGGCGGTTCAGGCTCTGTAAGTTTCAGTTCTAAAAGTAGTAAAACCTCTCCAAATGGTGCAAATGGCGGTAACGGTGGATCAATTATTTTTGTTTCTGATTCTGGTGTATTTGATTACTCAAACTTGAAGTCAAAAGGATCATTTAAAGCAGAAAACGGGGGAGATGCATCAAAAAATTTACAAAATGGTCCAAACGGAAAAGATATGTACTTAAAAATACCTATTGGGACATCTATTATTTCGGATGGAGAATTGTTAGCTGAAATAATTGATGAAAATGTTGAATACAAGATATGTCAAGGTGGATTGGGCGGTAGAGGTAATAAAGATTTAATATCAAAAAGAAATCCAAACCCAGAAATTTGTGAATCCGGTGAAAAAAGAAGAAAAATTACTTTAGATCTCGAGTTAAGTCTTTTAACTGATGTAGCTTTAATTGGACTACCCAATGCTGGTAAGAGTTCATTAATCCAAACAATAACAAATTCAAATTCTAAAATTGACAGCTATCCATTCACAACAGTTAGTCCAAGTCTTGGAGTATATGAGAATAATAAAGAAATAGTTACAATCTGTGACCTACCTGGCCTCATTGAGGGAGCGGCTGAGGGAATAGGTTTTGGTAAATCAGTACTTAGACATCTAAAAAATACAAAATTCATTATTTTTCTTCTAGATCCAGATAATTCCGAATACAACATCGAAGAACAAATAAAGCTATTAGAAAATGAAATTGAGACATTTAATCCAGAATTCAGAAATATTAAAAATTTAAAAGTAGTTAATAAATCAGATTTAGATAAGACTGAAAAAAACTATTTAAACATTTCTACTGTTACTGAAGAAGGAATAAGCGAATTACTTCAACAATTGGATGAAATATCATTTAGAGAACTTAACAGGGCGAACAAAAGCTATGAGAAGATTTTTGTTGAACCCGATGAATTTGACATTGAAGCAGATGAAGGTATTTGGAAAATTAGAGGAAGAAAAGCAGAAAAAATTACTAATCTTAAGGGAAATTCTCATGAAATATTAAATGAGATTTCATACCGATTTGAAAAATCTTCCATATCTCAAGAATTAATAAATCAAGGAATTAAGAAAGGGGATATAGTAGATTTAAACGGACACGAATTTTCTTATGAGTAATAAAACTATAGTTATAAAAATTGGAACAAACACCTTGTTTGAAGAAAATGTTCTTCGAGATGATGTTATTGATTCATTAGCTGTTTCAATAAATGAATTGAGAAAAGAAGGTATCAATTTTGCTATTGTCACATCAGGTGCAGTACAGTCTGGCGCAAATGAGTTAAATCTATCAGAACGACCAAAAAACCTCAAGGAGTTACAGGTAGCATCTGCAGTTGGTCAAGTCAGTCTTATAAACAAATATAAGGAAATATTTAATTCTCATCAATTAAATATTGCTCAGGTTCTCATCTCAAAAAATGTACTAGAAGACAGAAACCAGTTCATTAACACTACAGAGGCTTTGAATGGTCTCATATCAAAGGATATTATTCCAGTGATAAATGAAAATGATGTAGTTGCAACGGAAGAGTTAAAATTTGGAGATAACGATAGGCTTTCAGCAATTGTCTCAATTTTACTTAAAGCTGACAAATTGGTAGTAATTACAGATAAAGAAGGCTTATTTGATTCTGATCCTGAAAAGATTGAGGAAGCAAAAAAAATAGAAAATATTGAATATAACTCTGAAGAATTAAATCATCTTATTCCTAAATCCTCGTCTGGAAAAGGTATGGGGGGTTTTTCAACAAAAATTATGGCAGCACAGATGGCAGGCTTTTCTGGAATCGAAACACAGATTATTTCATGGTCTCCGAATTGTATTAATGAGGTTGTAAAAGATTCAAAAATTGGCACAATCATTAAGCCATCAAAGAAAAATATTAAATTAAGAAAACTTTGGATTGCCTTTGGTATGACAATTGATGGTGAGATTATAATAGATGATGGTGCTATTGAAGCACTTAAAGCTGATGCATCACTTCTTTCAAAAGGTGTAATAAATGTAAATAAAAGTTTTGATGAAAACTCTGGTGTTGAAGTGAGAAGTTCAGAAAATGAATTAATTGCAAGGGGAGTGGTGAATTTTTCAAGTAAAGAAATTCAAGACTTAAAAGAGACTGAAAACACTGTAGTAATTCACAAAGATAATCTATTAATTCTTTAAAAAATTTTACTTTCCATCAAATCAAATTATTCTTGTAATGTGCTTAAAGAAATAGGTAAAAAAGCTCTTTTGGCAGCTGAAGAGCTAAAAACAATCGATACAGATACTAAAAATAAAGTATTAAATGACATGGCGTCAGAATTAATCAATGATGCTGACGAAATCATTGAGGCAAATAAAATTGATTTAGAAAATGCTCAGCAATTAGAGTTAACTGCTGCTTTGACTGACAGATTAACTTTAAATAAAGAAAGAATTCAAGGTATGTCAGATGGATTAAAAAAGATAATACCTCTTGAAGATCCAGTTGGTAAGGTAACAGAATCTTGGACATCCGATGATGGATTGAACATAAATAAAGTACGGTCACCTTTTGGAGTGATAGGGATTATCTATGAAGCAAGACCAAATGTAACAAGTGATGTCTCAGGTCTATGTTTAAAATCAGGAAATGCATCTATCCTTCGTGGCTCAAGTTATTGTTTGGATTCAAATCTAAAAATATTAAATACGTTACAAAAAGCTTTAGAAAAAAATAATTTGTCCAAGAATTGCATACAGCTTATAGAGAGCAAAGATAGAGAAGATACAATCGAATTCATGAATATGACTGAGTACATTGATTTGATTGTTCCACGAGGCGGTAGAGGATTAATTGATACATTGGTAAATAACTCAAAAGTTCCATTTATTTTAGATGGTGATGGAAACGTACATCTCTATATACACGAAGATGCAAAAGAAGAGTATATGGTTCCTATAGTTATCAATTCAAAGGTCCAAAGACCAGGAGTTTGTAATGCTTTAGAAACTTTAATATTGCATAAGCATGTTTATAACAAAAATGGTGAAGAGATTATAAATGCCCTTAAAGAAAATTCTGTTGAAGTTTTTATTGATGAAAAAGTAAGTAATGATTATCCAGATTTAGAAATTGCTAATGATGAGCATTATTCAACTGAATTTTTGGATCTCAAAATAGCAATAAAAATAGTTGAAAATGAAGATGAGGCAATAAAGCATGTCAATAAATTTTCTTCTGGCCATACAGAGGGGGTTCTTACTGAATCTGAACAAATAGCTGAAAAATTCTCAAGCTCAATTGATTCATCTGTGATATTTATAAATGCCTCAACAAGATTTACAGATGGAGAAATGTTTGGTTTTGGAGCTGAGATAGGAATAAGTACTCAAAAATTACATGTAAGAGGACCTATGGGCCTAGAAGCATTGACGACAGAAAGATATGTAATTAATGGAAAAGGAACTGTCAGAGGATGAATAAAGAGGTAAGCATTAAAGATTTGGAAAGTGTAAGTTACTTTTCTAATGAAGATCTTGTAGATGTCGTTAACGCAGCAATATTTCTTAAGAAGCCATTAATGATTGAAGGTCCTGCTGGAACTGGTAAAACATTTTTGGCGAAAGCAATTTCATCACTTTTCAATCTAGAGTTGATAAGACTTCAGTGTCATGAAGGAATTGACGAAGATAAGGCAGTTTATGAATGGAATTATAAAAAGCAACTTTTAAGTATTCAACAAGATAAAAATGCAGAAAATCTTTTTGATGAAAAATATCTCATTAAGCGACCTATTCTCAATGCTTTAACTGCTGAAAAAGATAGTCTATTTCTTATTGATGAAATAGATAGATCAGATGAAGAATTTGAAGCATTATTACTTGAAATTCTTGCAGAAAATCAAGTCACTATACCTGAGTTTGGAACAATTAACGGTAATGATAATAGAATTACCATCCTGACTTCAAATGGAACAAGAGAGCTATCAGACGCCCTGAAGAGAAGATGTATTTATTTCTATCTTGATTTCCCTTCAATTGATATTGAATCTAAAGTTTTAATGAACAGTATTGAAGAAATATCAGAGGCTCAGGCAAAAAGCTATGCTTCTTTTATATCTTTTGTAAGGAAACTCAACTTAAACAAAATCCCATCATTAATCGAGTCTGTAGAGTGGGTAAAATATAACTTTTTAAATAAAAACAAGTCCACAGTTGATAATTTAGGTGTACTTTTAAAGGATAAGTCTGATCAAGAGAAGTACAAAGAACAAATTGAAAATGCAAATGAGCTCATTCAAGAATGAAATAGTTTCTTTTTCACAGTTTTGTAAAGAACAACAATTTTTTATATCTATTGATAAACTCCAAACTTATTTTGGATACATAGAATCAAAAAAAATCCAATCCTTTGAAGAAAAGATTAGGTATCTCTTTTTCTTAATTCCAAAAGACAAAGATGAAAAAGACAAACTTAAACATTTAATCTCAGAATATTTCAATTTTAAAGTTGAAGAAAGTACATCCTTCGAATTTAATTTTTTTGATGAATATGATCTCAATGAAAATTTTCAAGATGTTCTCATCAATAATGAGAACAGAGACATTGACTTTTCTAAAATTGCAATAGAATTACTACAAGATTTTGAAAATCTAGACTTTTCTAGACCCGTTTCTAATGCTTATTGGCTAAATCAGTTAAAGAAAACGAAAGCTTATGAAGATATCTTGAGTCTTTTTGATGTTCAATTTGAGGATTCTTTTAAGAATATAATTAATAATTTAAATAGAGAAAATTTCTCGAACTTTCTAGATTTAAAGTTGTTAGAGCTATTAAATGAAGAGAGAAATAAAACAAGAGATGCCTATCAACCTTCAGAATTAGATAATAAAGATCAATTAAATGAGTTAGATTATCTTTATACAAATAGTGAAGAAAGAAAAAAACTACTTGAACAAACGTATGCACTTGGAAACAAACTAGCTATAAAATTTAAAAAGCAGGTAAAATTCTCAAACAAAGGAAATCTTAACTTAAGAAAAACTATAAGAAAATCGATCCAGTCTGGTGGAGTCCTCCAAAATATTATTTATAAACCTAAAAATAAGAAAAAACCAAAGCTTGTAATTTTATGTGATATCAGCGGATCAATGGCACTATATTCTCTTTTTGGACTTACATTACTCTATGGAATGGTAAGCAGATTCAATTCAATAAAGTCTTTTGTTTTCATTGATGGAATTACTGAAGTAACAAAAGATATCAAAAAGCTAAAAAAAACTGAGATAGAATCATTCTTAAAGAATTGGAATAACTTTGTAAAACAAGATGGTCATTCTGACTATTCAAGAACTTTTGAAGAGCTAGTTGATGAGGTAAAGAAAAGTAATGCTAACTATAAATGTCTGATAGTCATTGGAGATGCCAGAAATAATTATCGTGATATAGATGAAGAACTTGTAAATGAGGTTGGTAAATCTTTCAAAAATATTTATTGGTTGAATCCTGAAAGACTTAAGTATTGGAACACGGGCGATAGTTTAATTAGAAAATTTGATAGAGTTACGAACAATACATCTGAAGTTAGAAATTATAACCAAATGAAAGCCTTTGTTAACTCAATTGACTTTAAAAGAGATCTAAAGTGAATAAGACTGGTGTACTTGGGGGAACCTTTGACCCTCCTCATGGTGCCCATTTAGAAATAGCCAGAAGGTCAATATCTCAATTTGGTCTGAACAAGGTAATTTTTATTCCTTCAGGAAATCCATGGCAAAAAAAAGATTCTACATCATTTCTTCATAGGTTTGAAATGACAAAAATATTAATCAATGAATCTGAATTTTTTGAAATTAGTGATATTGAAAAATCTGAAGAAAATCCTTCTTATACATACGAAACCTTACTTCGACTGGACCATCCAAAGGAAGATTTGTATTTTATCTTAGGTTCTGACACGGCAATGAATATAAAAACTTGGAAAAACCACAGTAAATTATCTGAGCTTACTAACTTTTTAATTGCACTGAGAAGGGAAGACAGTAATAAGACCTTAGAAGAGTACTTTCCATTTGACTATTCACTTATTGATGGGGAAAAAGTTGACTTAAGTTCAAGCACTATAAGAAATAAACTTAGAAGAAATGAGTTAAACGATGACGATTTATCAAAAGAGGTTTTGAATTATATAAAAGATAACAATCTTTATTGAAGTTTTTTCTTTATATCATCCAATTCAAGTTGCATTTCATCAAGTTTTTCTAAAACATCATCATTCGTGTGGTGATCAACAAAATTTTGAATAAATTTAGCTGAAACAATCGCTGTTATTGTGGCAATTAATCCTAATCCAAGCAACATAAGAGAACTTGCGACAACTCTTCCTAAAGTTGTTACTGGTGTGATATCACCATAGCCAACAGTAGTGATAGTTACAAGAGCCCACCAAATACCATCACCTAAGTTTCTTACATCAGGTTCTGAAACATAAAAAAGATAGCCAAATAGGAAAATAAAAAATATTAAAGCAGCAAGTATGGTTCTCAATCGCCTGCTGTTAAAAAGTGTCTCTAGTAAGCCAAAAAGGTTTCTAATTCTTGTCAACTCTCTCCTCACTATTAAGAATAGTGTCTTTATTTTTTACATGGTAACATATTTATAAGTGACTGAAAGAAAAACAGAATTTACGAACAATTTTTTCTTCGATAACGTCATAGATATTTTACTCACTCAAAAATGCACAGACATAAAAGCATTTAAGGTAGAAAAAAATAGTTTTTTTGATGTAGTGGTTATGTGTAATGTTACATCCAATACTCAAATGGTATCATCTGTTAAAAAATTAAAAAATCTTGTGAAATCAAAAAATAAAAACTTTTTCTCTGAGGGTATTGATTCCTCTTGGGCATTAGTTGAGTTCGAAGGTGTCGGAATACACTTTTTCACAGAGGAAGCAAGAAAATATTACAATCTAGAGGATTTATTTTTTGATAGTAATCTAATGCTTCAATACGGGTAACCTTAATTGTATTGGGGCTGTAGCTCAGTTGGCAGAGCACGTGCATGGCATGCACGGGGTCAGGGGTTCAAATCCCCTCAGCTCCACAAACAAATATGAACTTAAAATATATAAGAGAAATATTTAATCAAACAAAAGATTTGATTGGTTCACAATCTGCCATTGCAATAATCTCTGTAATCCAAGTGTCGTTTGTTGTTAACCAACTCGGACCTGCCAAATATGGTGCAGTAGTACTCTTAATTGCAGTACCAAGTCTTATCTTTCGTGCTTCACATGCAAGAAATAGTGATGTAAATCTTCTAGTTCTTAGAGATGGAAAAAACTTTTATTTTGAATCTATCTTTTTCAACTTCATAACTGGAATTGGTAGTTTTTTATTTTGTATTGTAATTTTTACAAATCCAATAATTATTAATTCATCTTTGGGTAATTATTTTGGCATTGAAACATTATCAAATATTCTATTAATTTATTTACTTACAAGAATTATTCAGACCTTTTCAGAAACAAGTAAATCTATACTGATTTTTCATAATGATTTAAGAAGATACTCAATACTTGAAATTAGCAGTGTAGTAGTTAGGTTTATTGCATTAGTATTTTTACTTTTAAATGATCCAAGTGTAGAAAACTATCTAATTGCACAATCAATCTATGGAATTACCTTTGGGCTTTTTGGTTTATATCTCTCAAATAAATATCGTGATTCTTCAGATTTCAAGATTCGACATTTCAAAGATTATTCAAAAGCCATCAGATCTTCTTATGGAAAAATTAGATATGACCAAATTATTGGTCTTATACCACAACATTTTGATGTAATTTTACTAGCTATAATCGTTGATATACAGACTGTTGGAATCTATCAATTTGCAAAAAGATTAGTTGAGCCTATAAATTATCTTGTTGTTATATTTAATCCTTGGCTACAAAACAAATTAAAATCTGAGGACAAAGATTTCAATATAACTTCTTTCTTGTGGCGAATTTTGTTACCAATTTCAATATTGTTATTTGGAATTTATTTCATTTTTGGACGAAAACTTATTTTATTTATTGGTAACGAGCAATTTATTAATTCATTTGAGCCAATGATGGTGTTGTTGATAGGATTCACTACTTATTTGTTAAGTTTCTGGATAAGACAGTATCTATTATTTGCTGATTTAATTGAGTTTCATGCTTATGGACGAATTATTTACTCTTTTGTATTTCTCGTTTTATCAGTCTTATTATCTGATTCTTTTTCCTCTCTAGGAGTCGCTATTGCTTTAAGCTCTGCAATGGTTTTACAAAAATTATTTGAATACACCATATATTTGATAAAAATAAAATCAAATTGAATAAATCTCAACATTAACATAAGAATGATGCAGATAAATAAACAATCAAGCCAAAACACTTACGAAATTATGATTTTAATGGTTTCTGTTTTACTCGTTTTTTTGGATGCTTATCAAATTTTTGGCATACCAATTCCATGGTTAGGTATGACCCTATTGTTTTTGTTTGCTTTAACTAAATACAAATTATTCTATGACTCAAAAAATCTTGTAATTGTTTCTTTATTGATTACAATCGTCATGATTCCACAGATAATATATATTTTCTTCAATGAAGTTTCACAAGGAGAAATACAATACCTCTTTTTACGATTACTTAACATATTCTCATTTGTTATAGTTCTTTTATTTTCATTGACTTACTTTAGAAATGAAAAAATAATGTCCTTTTTTGACACTTGGAAATATTTAATTGGAGTAATGTCAGCTTTGACAATCTATATATTTATCGCCCAAATCTATGACTTAAGTGAATTTATAAGAAATAGATCAAACACTAATCTTTTTGGGGACTCCGACCAATCTACTTTTTGGTTATCAGAACCACACAGAGCAATGGGTACATTTAGAGAGCCAGTTTTATTAATATCTTTTTTAATGCCAGTTGTTGTTTTGTATCTTTACAAATATAAAAGTAGTAATTATTTGTTATCCATAATTTCTGGAGTTGCATTAGGTTTATCAAGAAGTAATTATTTGCGGCTATTTTGTATACTTTTTCTTACGTTCGTCTTATTTAACTATCTAAAAACAAAAGAGTTAAATAAATCGCTTTTATTGTTTTTAGTTATTTCACTTGTAATGTCTAATTTTGGAGTTTTTGAATGTAATTTAAATTCAGATAGTAGCCAATGTAATGAATATAAAGAAGATGTTCAAAAAATGAATGCTTCTGGTGAAATAAAAATTGATGTAAATTCATACACTGAAGAATTGGGCCTGGGTAATGACAGATTAAATGTATTGAATTTTTTTATTAACTCATTGAGAGATATTACACCTAAAAGCATTATCAATATTAACTCTGATTATCAAGATTATTCATCAGTAAGAGTTAATGAAGAAATGTATTTTACGAATAGAACATTACCTAAATATCTTCTCCAAAGATATAGCACCCAAAATTTTGGTACTGGTAATTATTCATTACTTAAATATGATCTAAATGTTCAAAATTTGTTTGTGTTTTATACTCAAGCTTTCGGAATTATTTTTCCTCTTATATTGTTTTTAATATTCCTGAACATTATTGTGCAAAAAAAAGAGCTACTTAAATTGTTTTTCTTTTCCAGTTTTATTTTATTTTTCTTTGTTAGTCCAGTTGAAGAAGTCAATGCATTCTATGGCTTAATCATTGGAGCAGCATATAATTTGATTTTTATGAAAGAAGATATAAATGCAAATACATAATTTTTCACCGGGCCCAGCAAGATTAGATCCTTCTATTATCAGCAAGTCCCAAGAGGCAATAGCTAATTATCAAAAAACTGGTTTGTCAATTCTAGAGATTGGACACAGATCTAAAGATTTTGAAACATTAATAAACGCTCTTCAAGGGAATATGATAAATATTTTTAATATTCCATCTAATTATTTCACTCTTCTCTTGCAAGGGGGAGCAACATACCAGAATACCTTTATCGCTAATAACTTTGATAAAGAAAATAAACTTTTAGGATGTCTAGTCACAGGAACATGGGGGAGGTATTCAGCTGAAGATTTCTCAAAAATTAGAGATACGAAAATAATTGAAGTAAGCGATAATGAAATTGAAAATTATATTCAAACACCCTGGGACCTCGAAGGTGTTGATTATTTGCACCTAACTTCAAACGAGACAATAAATGGTGTTCAATTAAGGGAATTCAATAAAATTGAACATGATTCATTACTCATTGATATGTCCTCAGATATTGGTTCTTATAGTTTTGAATGGGACAATTTAGCTTATGTTTATGCAGGAGCTCAAAAAAATATGGGCATTCCAGGAGTCTCAATATGTATTGGAGATGAAAAATATTTAAATTCAGAAGATAATTCTAGATACCTCAACCTTGGACAATTGGTGGAAAAGAATTCTTTGTTGAACACACCTCCTACTTTTTCCATATACGTCCTAAAGCTGGTTACCGATTGGATGATTGCAATGGGAGGTATAAACTATTTTGAAGAAAAATCAATTAGACAATCATCGAGGCTATATGAACAATTAGAGAGTTATAGTGATTTTGTAATAATACCTGTTAGTGACTATTCAAAAAGTAGATCCAATATAATTTTTAAATTCAAAAATGATGATTTGGAAAAGAAATTTCTTATAGAAGCATCTGAAAAAGGAATACTTGGCCTGAATGGACATAGAAGCCAGGGGGGAATAAGAATTAGTCTTTACAATTCAATTACAGATGAGATGGTTGACTACTTGTCAGAATATATAGACAAATTTTTTGAAGATAATGGAAAATAATAACTTCACAGTTTATCAATTTGAAAACTACGACGTTGAAGGTCTTAAACTTGAAATTAATTTTTCAAATACTGACTTTATCGAGATAAAGACCCATGAAGAAATAAATTCCCCAATTGAAAACATGGAAGAATCTTTTGAACCACTTTTATTTGGAATTGATATGAATATAACAAATATCAAAAATATAAATGATTTAAAAGGAAAGAAAATGATTCTTTTAGATGGACATCATCGATATGAATACTTGAAAAGAAATGATATTGACAAATCAATTGAATTAGTACTTATTTCAATTGATGATGTAGAAATTCTTTCTTACCCATCACGTTTAATAATTAGAAAAAAAGAATTTGAGGAAATTCTTGAAAATTATAATTTTTCAAACAATGTCTCTTCAAAATTCTATGTTTCAGTAGATGATGTTAAGTTTTTCAATGAGGAAATTTTGGACATTTATCAACTTTATGAATTCAAAAATTTCTGTTACGTTAACGAGTATATAAGCTCAGCGGTGGATGAAAATAAAACTAATGATGAAATAATTGTAAATTTTACCCCCATAAAAGTATCTGAAATTGTAGAGAACGACTCCCTGTTTCCTCCAAAATCTACATGGATAACTCCAAGATTATGAAAATTTGTCATGTTATCAATTCTTTAAATAGGGGAGGTGCCGAATCGCATTTGTTGGACCTAATCAAAGCACAGCTAAATGATGGGATGGATGTCCATGTAACTGTTATTGGTGAAGATAGCACTGAATCATATTCAATAGAAAGCGAACTACTTAAAAATGGCATAAACATTACAAGACTTAATGGTCCGAGAATGTTTAATTTATTTTCATATTTTTCTTTGTATTCAAAATTCAAAAATGAAAAATTTGATATTATTCATTCACATCAACCTCGTAGCGATTTTATGGTCTACAGAACAAAAAAATATTTATCAAAAAAAAGTAAATGGATTGTAAGTGTTCATGGAAAATATGATACATATTTAGAAAAAGGTAGTTTAAGTAATAACCTAAGAAAATACTTTATGAAGAGACTCTCTAAACATTGGCAATCTGCTTTTTCGATAATCGCGATTTCTGAAGAAGTAAAAAGTTGGATTGAAAATCTTAATCATGAATTGAATGTTGTGGTCATACCTTACTGGATAGACATCAAAAATTCTGAAACCATTGTAAAAAAAGATAGAGTAACTCTTGGATTTCTTGGAAGACTAAATGTAAATAAAGGGATAGAAGACTTAATTGATGCACTTAATTCAGACGAGCTTAAATCACTTGATTTTAAATTAATGATTGCTGGAAGTGGGACAGATGAGTATTTAGAAAAATTAAGAAATATGATTGAAAAAGACAATATTGAAAACGTAAATTTTCTTGGATATATAGAAAATAGAGAAGAATTTTTTAATAATATAGACATTTTTGTATTTCCATCATTTTCAGAGGGTTTAGGTTTGGTACTACTCGAAGCCATGAGTTTCTCAAAGATTTGCATAACAAGAAATATTTTGCCAATGACAAATTATATTGACGAAGACTCAGGTTATTTATTTGATGATGTGAATGGATTATCGCATTCAATAGCTTCATCTATTCAAGATTTAGAAAACAATATTGAATTAATACAGAAAAAATTGTTTAATATTGAAAAGAAATTAGAAAAATCAAGTAAGGAAAATATATTTCCAGAATTAGTAAAAGTATATGAACAGTCAATTTGAATATAAAAAAATAGAAAAGAAATGGCAGGATCACTGGGAAAATAGTGAAACTGTTAAGTGTGATTTAAAATCTGACAAACCAAAATTTTACAACCTTTGTATGTACCCATATCCCTCTGGAGATCTGCATATGGGACATATAAGGAACTATACGATCGGTGATGTTATTACTAGATATAAACAAATGAATGGCTTCAATGTTTTATCTCCTATGGGCTGGGACTCATTTGGCCTTCCTGCCGAAAATGCAGCAATTAAAACTGGTATTCATCCAAGAGAATTTACGGAAGAAAGAATTGCTAATATGAAATCTCAAATTATCAGATTAGGTTCTTTATATGATTGGGATAGGGAAGTTGCAGCCCACTCTATTGATTATTACAAATGGACTCAATATCTATTTATAAAGTTGTTTGAAAATGATTTGGCTTACAAGGAGGACGCACCAGTAAATTGGTGTAATTCATGCAGAACAGTTCTAGCTAATGAACAAGTTATAGAAGGCTCTTGTGAGAGATGTGATACAGCTGTAGAGCCAAAAAATTTAAACCAATGGTTTCTGAAGATATCCGAATATTCTGAAGAATTATTACAAGGCCTTGATGAGATTGGTGATTGGCCAGAAAACGTGAAGACGATGCAAAGAAACTGGATTGGAAAATCTGAAGGTTCTCAATTTGAATTAAACATAATTGGAACAGACCTTACTTTTGATGTTTTCACAACAAGACCTGATACATTGTTTGGGATGACTTTTGCTGTCATATCTCCAGAGCACGAATTAATTAATCAAATTATGGAGCAATCTGATAAAAAAGATGAGATACAAAATTATTTAGACTCAATTGTAAATAAGTCAGAATTCGAAAGAATGTCCATTACAAAAGAAAAAACTGGAGTAGATACCACTTTGAAAGTTATGAATCCAATCACAAATGAGGAAGTACCTTTATGGATAGCTGACTATGTTCTTGTGAATTATGGAACTGGTGCGATTATGGCAGTTCCAGCTCACGATGAAAGAGATTATGAATTCGCAAAAAAATATGATATTGAAATTAGACAGGTAATTATAGATAAAGAAAAAACAATAAATGTAGACAATGAAGCCTTTACAGGTAATGGAGTCCTTATCAATTCTGGAGAGTTCAATGACTTAGGCTCTCACGAAGAAGCAAGTAAAAAGATAAATGACTTTTTAGTAAAAAATAAGATTGGTGATGAAAAAACAACATATCGTTTGAGAGATTGGTTAATCAGTAGACAGAGGTATTGGGGTTGTCCAATTCCATTAATCAATTGTGAAGACTGTGGATTATTACCAGAAAAATATGAAAATTTACCAGTATTACTTCCAGAAATTAAAGATTATATAAATACAGATGGATCTCCTTTGTCCAAGAGCAAAGAATTTGTTGAAACTGATTGTCCAAAATGTTCTAAGAAAGCTGTCCGAGAAACTGACACCATGGATACATTTGTAGATTCATCCTGGTATTACATGAGATTCTTAGACCCAAAGAACGATAATGAACCTTTCGAATCTGACTTTATAAATGAATGGTTACCGGTTGATCAATATATAGGTGGTGTCGAACATGCTATTCTTCACCTTCTTTATTCAAGGTTTTTTGTAAGAGCCTTGAGGGATCTTGGTTTTATGAAAATTGATGAACCATTCCATAATCTTTTCTCTCAGGGGATGATTAACTTTGGTGGGGCAAAGATGTCAAAATCAAAAGGAAATATTGTTGATCCAGAATCATATTTTGCAACTCATGGTGCTGACGCATTAAGATTATATATTCTTTTTATGGCTCCTCCTAGCGATGGGGTTGAATGGAATGATGGTGGTATAGAAGGAACTAAGAGATTTTTAAATAAGTTCTGGGATAATATGGTGAAAATTATTGATCAAAAAGACACCTCTGATACTTTTAGTTCAAAAGATGAAGAAATTGAGAGAAAAATTAATCAAACAATAAAATCTATTACTCAACATCTTGAGAAATTTGAGTTTAATACAGCGGTATCTGATCTTATGAAATTAAACAATGATTTAAGCGATTATCTAAAGGAAGATAATACGATTCAGATAGATCTAAAAGATTCAATTTTACGAAATATATTAATCCTTTTATACCCAATGTCCCCACATATTGCTTCGGAAATATTCCAAGATTATTTTGATAGTGATATAAGTCAGGAGAAATGGCCAACCTTTGATGAAACAAAACTAGAGAATCCTGTTTATGAACTCGTGATTCAAATAAATGGAAAGAAGAGGCACGCATTAATCGTTAACACAGGTATTGAAGAAGATGAAGTTAAAAAAATTTGTACTGCTAATTTTGATATTGATTTTTCAAATGCCAAAAAAGTAATATTTATTAAAGATAAATTAATTAATATAGTTCAATAAGTGACAAAATTAATAATTACAGAAAACTTAATTTCAGATATCAACCAAATAAAATCTGAAATAAATATCGATGAAAGTATTGTATCAATTTCTCAAGAAGAATTTAGCGCTAACAATACTGCAGCATTATTCCAAAGTGATAATTTCCAATTTGTATCAGATAGTTTCGTAACATACAGTGATTTAAAAAAAATAAATTATGATTTTAATGAGAAGTATATTTTTCAAGTTAAAAAAAATAATTTAAAAACATTCTCAGCTGTTGCTGAATTAATTGAAACACATTATCCAGAAAACAAAAAAAGTACTGAGATTTACCCTTGGGACTTGGTAAATATTATTTTTTCAAAGCAAAAAAAATTAACAAATGAAATTATTGATAAATTCTGTAATGACGAGACAGTATTTAGACAATTCTTGTCGTACTTTAACAAAGAGCTTCAAAGATTGTTATTAATTTATAAATACGATGAAAAAAAAGTCGCAGAAGTACTTTCTGAAAAAGTAGATTACAAGTACGAGCTTGCTCAAAAAAGAAGAGACAAGTTAAATGTCATAGATTTAGAAAATTCTTTAAGTATGATTTATAAGATCGAAAAATTAAATACTAATTCTTCATTTAATCAAGAAAATGCAAAACGTTTTGTGGTTTCTATAAAAAATCTATTACAGTTTTGAAATTCGGGATTTATTTCTATCTCTATAATTTTTAGTTATTATTCCATTGGAATAAGCTCTATCTAAATTTTTGATTACAGTATCTTTCTGTTCTTTTTCAACATCACTTTCTGAATTCAATATAGCTTTAATGGATGATCTCAGAGCTGTTTTTTTGTCCTTATTTCTAAGATTTTTCTTCTCGTCTTGTCTTATTCTCTTTTTTTGGGATTTAATATTTGCCATCTAAAACCTCTTGGTATATAAGATAATAACTTATTAAAGATGTTAACAAATAAAAATATAAGAAATATTTCGATTATTGCACATGTTGATCATGGTAAATCTACTTTAGCTGACAGACTTATCGAATTATCTGGATTAATTACTCCTGGTGATCATAATGACCAAATTCTGGACAACATGGATCTTGAGAGAGAAAGAGGTATTACCATTAAATCTCAACCGATCAGATTAATCTTTGATGATTTAGTTATAAACTTAATTGATACACCCGGACACGTAGATTTTTCTTATGAAGTTTCCAGAGCTTTAATTGCTTGTGACGGAGCATTATTACTTGTAGATGGAACAAAAGGTGTACAAGCTCAGACTTTTGCACATTCCTATGCAGCTATTGAAGCCGGATTAGATATTATTCCTGTTATTAACAAAATAGATTCTGTTGATGCTGATATATCAAATGTATCTCAACAAATACACAATCTAATTGGTTCTAAGGATGAAGAAATTTTTAATATTTCTGCAAAAACTGGAGATGGAGTTCAAGAACTTATATCAGAAATTCCAAATTTAATAACTGCTCCAATTGAAAAATCCGATAAGGTAAATGCACTAATTTTTGATTCATACTTTGATTCTTACAAAGGAGTTGTAGCTTCAGTAAGGGTATTTGGTGGCGAGATTAAAAAAGATATGAATTTAAAGCTTGTTAATTCAGGATTTAAATTTGACGCAAATGATATCGGATATTTTGATTTGAACTTACAGAAATCTGATAGTTTAAACTTTGGCGAAGTTGGTTACATCGTTACTGGTGCTAAAGATTTATCTCAAATAAGAGTTGGAGACACTTTAGTCACTGGAGAAGATGAGAAGCCAATAATATTGTCAGAATATGAAGAATCTCAACCTACAGTTTTTTCGAGTATATTTCCTTCAGACTCTGATGATTTTACAAAACTAAGGGAATCGTTGGATAAATATGTATTAAATGATGCAAGCTTTGTTTTTGAACCAGAAACCTCTTCTGCCTTCGGATTTGGATTTAGATGTGGATTTTTGGGCCTTTTGCATTTAGAGATTGTTATTGAACGATTAGAGAGAGAATTCGACCTATCTCTGATTGTGACCCCTCCATCAGTAGAGTTTAAGCTTATAAGGAATAACGACGAAGAAAGGGTAATAAGAAACCCATCTATTCTTGATGAATATACTGATATAAAAAAATTACAAGAGAGAATTTGTGAAGTAGATTTATTATTTCCAAAAGAGTATCTTGGTACAATTTTGACGCTCTTAAATGATAAAAGAGGCATACAGGAAGATCTGACTTACCTAAGTACGACAATGGTCAAGCTTAAATATAAGCTACCTCTGCTAGAACTAGTCTCAGGATTTTATGATTCACTTAAATCTATCTCACAGGGTTTTGCATCAATTGACTATAAAATTTTAGGATTTGAAGACGGAAGTTTGGTCAAACTAGATATTCTTGTTAATGGTATGGTGGTAGATTCATTTAGTTCGATTCTTTCAAAAGATAGTGCAGAATATGTTGGGAGAAATAGGGTAAAAAAATTAGCTGATCTAATCCCACGTCAACAATTTGATATACCAATTCAAGCTGCGATAGGTTCAAGAATTATATCTAGAGAAACTGTAAAAGCCCTTCGAAAGGATGTTACTGCAAAACTTTATGGAGGCGATGTTACTAGAAAGAGGAAACTTCTAGAAAAGCAAAAAGAAGGTAAGAAAAAGATGAGAAGTATTGGAAGGGTAGAAGTACCCAAAGAAGCCTTTAAAGAATTTTTAAAACAATAGTATGCATACCCCTACAGTTTTTGATTCAACAATATTAGATACTTTCAAAGAGTTACAACTTACTGATGAAAAATTACATCATTTAAAGAATGTTTTGAGGATTAAAGATATGGATGAAATAAAGATATCAAATGGGAAAGGAAAAATTTATTTTGGAAACTTAGAAGGAAATGTTGTTTCATTAAAATCTAATCAAGAATTTGAGAGAAAAAATGATATTGATGTATTTATTTCTTTCATTCAAGATAAAGATAGGCTTCGTTTTATTGTTGAGAAATTAACAGAGCTATCTGTAAGTTCAATTAGTTTCGGCCCTACAGATCATTCACAAAAAATAAAAGTTGATTTAGATAAGCTTAATATGTGGTCTATCTCAGCAGTAGAGCAATCAGGAAACGCATTCAAACCAGATATATTTATTTCAAATAACTTGGATTTTGAAAAATTTAATCACGGCCTAGATATTACTGGTAAACATATTAAAGAAAACAACAGTATGAAAAACATAGCTATTGGCCCTGAAGGTGGCTGGTCTAATAACGAGAAAGATAAATTTAAATACCTATCAAATATTGGTGATTTTACCTTAAGAACAGAGACAGCCTCAATACTTGGTGTATCCTTATTGATGTAAAATATAATATGGAAGAAAAATCAGTATTTGAGATGATTCTAAATAAAGAATTAGAATCAGAAATAATTTACGAAGATGACGATATATTTTCAATTCAAGACATAAATCCTGTTGCTAGAATTCATCTACTAATAATTCCCAAAAAAAGAATAAATACAATAAATAATTTATCTGATGAGGACACATTGTTAGTTGGAAAGATGATACAAGTAGCTAAAGATTTAGCAAAAAAATATGCAATAGATGAGAGCGGCTATAGATTAATATTTAACACTAATGATGATGGTGGACAGACGGTTTATCATATACATCTCCATTTAATTGGAGGAGAAAAATTGAAGGCTTTCTAATGGTTGTTGAAAAAGTCATTCCGAATAATATTGAATTAATTAATTTGTTTGGAATTAATGACAATAATTTAAAATATATAAAAAAAATTTTTCCGGCATTAAAAATTAATGCGAGGGGCAACATTCTTTATATAGAGGGAAACAAGGATAGGGTAGAAAAACTAGTCAGTTTAATCGATGAAATGGTTGCTCTAAATCAAAATAATGAGACTGTGGACATACCTGATATCGAACTTTTGATGAATATGAATGGGACATTAAACGGTAACGGAAAAAAATTAAGCACAATAAGCATTACAAATAATAAGTCCATAAAAGTTAAAAATGTGAGTCAATACAAATATATAGAAACAATTATGAATTCAACTGTCACATTTGGGGTTGGACCTGCTGGAACAGGAAAAACATTTTTAGCAGTTGCTAGTGCAGTAAAAATGTACTCTGAAGATCAGATAAAGAAAATTGTTCTTACTAGGCCAGCAGTAGAAGCAGGAGAAAAATTGGGATTTCTACCTGGTGACTTATCTCAAAAAATTGATCCCTACTTGGTACCATTATTTGATTCTTTAGAGTACTTTTTTGGTAATGAAAACCTGGAGTATTTGATCGAAAAAAGAAATATTGAAATTGTTCCACTTGCGTACATGAGAGGTAGAACTTTAAACAATGCATGTATTATTCTTGATGAAGCACAAAATGCCACCTCTGGACAAATAAAAATGTTTCTAACAAGACTAGGAGAGAATTCTAAAGTAATTATCACCGGTGATGAATCACAAATAGATCTTTATAATACTGATAACTCAGGTCTAAAAAGAACAAGAAAAGCACTTTCTAATATTGATGAAATATCTGTCATGGAATTTGATAATGCTGATATTGTCAGAAATCCTATTGTTTCAAAAATATTAGAGGTATTTCCAAAGAAATAATGAGAAACTACTTTTCTTTTGGTATAAAGCTTTTATATATTGCAATTTTTGGCGGTTTAGTTTGGTTTATTTCATTCTCAATATTTCCTGAAAATCAAGTAATAAAAATTAGTATTGGTGAGGAATCACCATCTACATTCGTAGCTCCAAAATACATAGAAATTGTGGACGATGAACAAACAAATGAAAATATCGCCAAAGCTGTTGATTCAGTTAATCCAATATATTCAATAAATTCAGATCTTAATCAAACTGTTTTAAATGGTATTACAAGTATGTTTTTGACCGTCATTGAGGCAAGAACAGAAGAAGTCTTAGTATCTAGTGATCAAGATACAGTTGGTGAGAGTACAGAACCAGAAGTTGAGGTTGTTGAATTAAATAAAATCCAACAAATAGAGAAAATCGCAAGTTCATTATCGTTCTCAACAATTTCAACAGCGAATATTGAAGTGCTTGTTGAGATATCAAATTATGATTTATTAAACAAAACAGGATATCTTTCCCAATTAGAACTTGAGGCAAAGAGCTTAGCAAGTGACATTCTCCAAGTTGGCATCAACAATGATAATTTAAACCAAACAAGACAAAATCTTGTATCAAATCCTCCATATTTAGATTTATCAAGTGAGTTGTTCGCACTAATCCCAGAAAGTAGATTGAGATCTTCTGTTGCTGAATTAATTGCAGAAAATTTAATAGTCAATCAAAAACTTGAACAAGAACTATGGGATGAGCAAAAACAGAAAGTTTCGGATTCAATAGATCCTGTAATTGTCAAATATTTTGAAGAAGACATAGTAGTTAGTGAGGGTGAAAAAATTAACTCTGTCCAATACAATGCATTAGATAATTTTGGATATTTATCAGGAGAGTCTAGAAGTATACAAACTGCTGCAATACCAATAATTTTTTCAGTCTTTGTTTTAATTTATTTCTTATTGTGGAGATTTAAGGATTCTATGTGGAACAATAACAATGAGTTTTTATTGTTATTGACATTAATACTTATTTCTTCAATATTTCTCAGAGGTATTTCATATTTTTCCCAAAGTTTAGATTTAAATTATCTGAAATATGCCGTTCCAATTTCTTTTGTAGGTGTAGTTTCGGCTGTCTTACTAAATCTGAGAGCAACACTCATTTTGTCACTTTCAAGTTCGTTGTTAGCTCTTGCAGGTGGTGGAAATATAGGTCTTGTTGCTATGGGAGCCGTACTTACAGTTGTACCTTCAATATTTCTCTCAGAGGATATAGACAGAATTACATTGAGACAAAGAATTATTTATATTACCTTATCTCAACCAGTAGTTGCTTTTGGAATATTCTTTTTCCTAAGAGAAGATTTCAGTTTTGTTGAAATTTTTGTATCTTCGTTACTTGGAGGTTTAGTCGGTAATTTAGCAGCATTTTCACTAATAAATTATATTGAATTGGCATTTAGATTAACTACAAATTTTAGACTGTCAGAAATTGCAGACAGAAACCATCCAGGACTTAGATATTTAGAAGAGAAAGCTTTAGGAACATTCAACCACTCGCTGGTTGTTGGAACACTGGGGGATAGGGCGGCAAATCTCATTGGTGCAAATTCACAATTAGTAAGAGCTATGGCCTACTTTCACGATTTGGGAAAAACTGAAAACCCTTCAATGTTTGTTGAAAATCAATTTGGATCAAGTAATCCACATGATAATTTATCTGCAAATGAATCAGTAGAAATTATCAGATCACACGTTACTGATGGTGTGAAATTAGCCAAAAAATTCAAAATTCCTGAAGCAGTTTACAGAGGGATAATCGAACATCATGGTGATTCAGTGATGAGATATTTTTATGAAAAAGAAAAACTCACAAATCCAGAAGTTGCAAAAGACGATTTTAGACACCTTGGAGAGAAGCCGAGTTCAAAAGAAACTGTTATTTTAATGTTTGCAGACGCTTTAGAAGCGGCATGTAGAGCAAGATTTCAATATGAAGATGCGGATGAAGATAAAATATCTAATTTAGTAGACGAAATTTTTCAAGAAAAGATCAATGATGGTCAATTACTTAACGCACCTATAACCTTTCAAGATCTTGAAAGAATTAAACAATCATTTCAAGCAAGCTTAGAAGGCCTTTATCATCAACGAGTTTTGTATCCAGAATTTACAAAAGATGAAGAAGAATAAATATTGAAAATTGTTTTTAACGGTTATTTTTATAAAAATGAAAAATTAAAAGTAACCCAGGCTGTAAAAATTTTTTCTGAGAATTTCAAAATATCAAGAAATTTTCATTTTACGGTTCATTCTCTAAATGAAAGTGAATCAAAAAAATTAAATCAAAAAACATTTAATACAAACAAGCCAACAGATGTTTTGTCTTTTCCTTTATACAACGACATTGAAGCTATAAATAAATTAGATAAGAGTATGTCTGAAGATATGGGTGACATGTTCATTTGTCGAAATATTATTAAAAAGAATGCAGAAATCTACGATAAAGACTTTGTTGAAGAACTACAATATATTGTAATTCATGGGCTTTTACATTTAATTGGTTACTCACATGAAAAAAATGACAAATTAAAGACGTATGAATCAAAACTTATGAAGAAAATTTGGAATGAATCTTAAGGATATAAATCTTATTCACATTGCCATAATTATGGATGGTAATGGTAGATGGGCAACCAACCAGGGATTAGAGAGAACAGCAGGACATGCTGCTGGTGAATTCTCCCTTTCACGTTCAATTGATTGGGCACTTAAAAACAATCTACAATGGCTAACGGTTTATGCTTTTTCAACTGAAAATTGGTCAAGGTCTGAAGATGAAGTTGATTTTTTAATGTTTTTTAATCGTGATATTTTAATTAGGAGAAGAGAAGAATTTAATGATAAAGGTGTTCGATTTCATTTTATTGGTGACTTAGAAGACAATAGAATTCCTGATGAAAATAAATTTCTGATGAATGAAACTGAACAAATGACCAAGAACAACAAAAAGTTGAATCTTGTTTTTGCATTTAACTATGGTTCAAGAAAAGAAATTCATGATGCTTATACAAAATTAAATAAAAATTCTATTGATCAATTAGATGAAGAATCATTTCGAGCTAATTTATTATTACCTAAAATGCCAGACCCAGATTTATTAATACGTACAGCAGGGGAGAAGAGAGTAAGTAATTTTCTTCTCTACCAATTAAGCTACACTGAGCTTATGTTTGTGGATACTCTATGGCCTGATTTTGATGAAAAAGAATTAGATTCGGCCGTTGATGAATTTCAGAATAGAGTAAGAAAGTATGGAAATGCCTGAAGAAATATTTGATAAGGTTGTAAAAATTGCTCAATCAAGAGGATTTGTATTTAACGCTTCATCAATATATGGAGGATTAAGAAGTTCTTATGATTACGGCCCATTAGGAGTATTACTTAAAAATAATATAGAAAAGTTGTGGTGGAAAAGTATCAGTAATTTAGAAGTTGAAATTTATCCAATAGATACTGCGATTATACAATCAAGCGATGTTTGGAAAGCATCGGGTCATGTAGGCGAATTTACTGATCCAATGGTTGACCATAAACCTACAGGTGAAAGATTTAGGGCTGATCAGGTACCAGATCATATTAAGAAAGAGGACTTAACGGAACCTCGTCAATTCAACTTGATGTTTCAGACTAACATTGGCCCGGTTGAAAATGAAAACTCAACTGTTTATTTAAGACCAGAAACTGCACAAGGTATATTTGTAAATTTTGAAAATGTTTTGAGAACAATGAGAGCAAAAATACCTTTTGGAATTGGAAATATTGGAAAGTCATTTAGAAACGAAATTACACCTGGACAATTTATTTTTAGGACAAGAGAGTTTGAACAAATGGAGATTGAATTCTTTTGTGATGAGAGTGAAGAGGACAAATGGTTTGATTATTGGATTGAAAATAGACTTAATTGGTACAAAAACCTGGGTATTCCTGAAAATAAATTAAGAATAAGAGAACATGATGAATCTGAACTAGCTCATTATGCTATGAAAACATCAGATATCGAGTTTGAATATCCTTGGGGATGGGGTGAACTTGAAGGAATTGCCAATAGAGGTAATTATGATTTGAATGCTCATCAAGAAAGTAGTGGTAAGGATTTGAGATATTTTGATCCAAATAGTGATAACAAATTTACCCCATCTGTTATCGAGCCTGCTGGAGGCCTTACTCGAACTTTATTTGCGGTTTTACTTTCATTGTATGAAGAAGAAGAACTAGAAAAAGAGGTAAGGACTCTATTTAAATTTAAATTTGACCTCGCTCCAATTCAAATTGGGATTCTGCCATTAAGTAAAAAAGAAGAATTAATCGAAGTATGTAATTCTGTTAAATCTGAACTGGGTCCATATTTCAGAACAGAAATTGATGTAACTCAATCTATCGGAAAACGCTATAGAAGACAGGATGAAATTGGGACTCCTTATTGTATAACTGTAGATTTTGACACATTAGAAGACAAGGCTGTAACTGTACGAGATAGAGATAGTATGTCACAAGAGAGAATTAAAATCGAAGATATAAAAAGCTATTTTGACAATATGTAATGGGAATCTCAAAGCAATCAATCGACGACTTAAGAAATAGATCTAAAATAAGTGATTTTATTCTCAGTTCTACAACTGGAAAATTAAGAGGTAATAAAGGTATGGCTCTTTGCCCTTTTCATGGTGAAAAAACTGCAAGTATGAGCTTTACAGATGAAGATAATTTGTTTCATTGTTTTGGCTGTAAAGAGGGTGGAGATATTTATAAATATATTCAATTGATAAATAATGTTGAATTTCAAGAATCAGTTGAGATTGCTGCTGAAAAGTATGGATTTAATCTCACATACACCGATTCAAAGTTCGAGAGTGACCAAAAAAATCTTATTGGATCAATGAATAAAATTCATAATTTTTTTATTAACAATATGAAAGAAGGTAAAAGCTCTGAGTCAATAGATTATTTAAAGTCGAGAGATTTAGATGGAACAGATATAAAAGAATTTAGAATTGGCTATGCAGAAAAAGATGAAAAAAGTACAAATGAATTTTTTAAAAAAAACAATCTAACAAAAACTGATCTAAAAAATCTTGGATTATTGAGTGAAAGAGGAAATTTTTTATTTAAAAATAGAATAATTTTTCCAATAACAAATTTGAGGAATGAAACAGTTGGTTTTGGTGGAAGAGCATTAGATGATTTTGGTCCAAAATATATAAATACAGCTGAATCTTCAATTTATCGAAAAAACAGATCGCTCTATTTTACAAGTGAGTTTTTATCGGATTTGAAAAAGAAAAAGTTTGTTATTTTAGTTGAAGGATATTTTGATGTAATTGCATTTAATAAACTTGGCTTTAATAATGTTGCATCACCATCTGGTACTGCTTTAACTGTTCAACAAATTAATTTACTTTCTAGATATACAAAAGAAATTTACCTGTGTTTTGATAATGATGAAGCAGGAGATACTGCCACGAAAAGGGTTCTTGAAATTAAAAATAATCAGCCATCAGAAATTAATTTTTTCAAACTAAATCTTCCTGAAGAGTTTAAAGATATCTCTGAGCTTTATGAAGGTGGTACTAGTGATATCAATAAAATTATCAATGAAAAGGAGGATCTTGTTGAATTCTGCATCAACAAAATAATTGATACAGACAATACAAAAAAAACTTTTCAAGAGTTTAAACAAATATCAAGTTTTCTGAGTCCATTAGAGAAAGATTTAGCTATTGGATATCTGAGTAAAAAAATAGGTATTACTAAAGAGGTATTAATTGAGGAATTAAATTATCAGTCAGACAATGAGCCACTATCCCAGAATGATAATTCTTCAAGACAAATAAAACATATTGAAACGTTTCAAGATATTTTAATTGCGGAAATAATCAAACAAGATTTTGATATTGAAGAGGAACTTGACTTTTTAATTAATTTAAATCTTGAATTTAAAACATTAATTGATGAGCTTAAAGCTAATAAAAATAATAATGAATTCGAAAAGTATGAAAATATTTCTTATTCTGATACCCAACTTAAAGAGTCTGTAGCCAGGCTTTATATTTATTACTCTGATATAAAAATTGAAAATTTAATTAAAAAAATGGATGAGTCTAATGACTTAACCCTGTTAGAGGACCTAGAAGATCTTAAAAAGAAAATAGAATTTTATCAGAATACTCTTTAATACATACTATTATTAATTTGCTATCCGAGGTAGCTCAATTGGCAGAGCAGCGGACTGTTAATCCGTTGGTTGTGGGTTCAAGTCCCACCCTCGGAGCAAAATTTTGTAAGTATCTATCAATAACTTGTCTATAATTACATTTGAAGAGGAGGAATATGTCAGAAGCTTTAGATTTTGTAAAGCAAAATGCGGAAGGTAAAGATCTTAGTGTTTTACCAGGATCAATTAAATGGGTCGTAGATTCTCAAATAGTATTTATGAATCCAGATAATGGTGAGATTACTGATGATGACGCTGAAGCAGCATGCACAATTACAACAGATATGGAAACTTTTAAAGGGATGTACGATAAATCTGTAAGCCCTCAAGCAGCTTTCATGACTGGTAAATTAAAAGTAGAGGGTGATATGGGGATTGCTCTCAAACTACAATCAGTAATTAATTAACTTTTGGGCCTGTAGCTCAGTTGGTTAGAGCAACGGACTCATAATCCGTCGGTCGCAGGTTCGAGTCCTGCCGGGCCCACAGTGAGTAAAAATACAATTATGAGTCGGATAAATTCTCGTTTAATTGGATCGATTTTTGCAATAACCTTATTAATACCTCCAAATTTTGGTTTAAATTTCTTAGGGATTAATTTTGAAGACATTCCCTTAATTGCAATTTTTCTTGTTTTATTGACAAAAAAACTAAGGAATCTTAATTTCGATAGTTTTGATAAAGCATTTCTATCATTTTTAATGATTTTCATTTTATATACAACTTTCTTGATGGATGAAATAAATTTGTTGAACCAAACAAATTTAAGATTTTACTTTTATTTCACGCTTGCTTATCTTTGTGTTGAATTTGTAAGAAAAAATAATGACAACATTATTGAAATTTTTGAACCTCTTTCATTAGTGATGATAGGTAATTTTGTACTAGTTATTTTTCAAATTGAACTCCCAGGAACCATTGATGGTTGGATTAGTAATAATACTGACAGTACCAATCCTTTTACATCTGGAAGACTTGGAGGATTTCAAGGTGGAGGGCCAAATGTTATAGGTATTATTTGCGCAATAACTTCATTAATTTGCCTCTACAAAATATCACTAAGTAATAACTTTAAAAATTATTTATTTGAAAATAAATCAAATACTCTTCTTTTAATAATTTCATTATTAAACCTCTACTTAACATTTTCCAGGGGTTCATATTTAGCTTTTGTAGTTGGGATCTTTGTTGTTCTTTCATTTACTAACTCAATTGAAAAAAAAGTTAAATTATATTTAACAATTGGTACATTAGGGATTGGATTAGCTATAATTTTTTTATTTCCATCCATATTTCTTAAACAGTCAAATAGGGGATTTTTAAATTCTATCGGATTAATTAATATTGAAATTTTAAACGGTACTGGGGGTGGTAATTATATTAAAGAAGTTTATAAAGATTATCTTATAACTTTAGATGATGAAATATTAATGGATAAATTTAATATTAAATATTCAGCAAATCAAAAAGAGGATGTAAATAAATTAATTGATAACAGTAGTGAGGAACCAGCTGGGGGATATCTAAAAATGAAATTTGATTACAGAGATAATATACTTCCTAGGTCAATTGTTTCATTCTTTTATTCAAATAATGGTAATGACTGGAAACAAATTGGTTCCAATCATACAAGTGGTGTAGTCATTGATTTAATTGATAATAATTCGTTTTTTGAAGTTGGTGGCTGGGCTGACGGTCAATCACCTGGAGGATCGTATCTAGATGGGTATATAAATGATTTAACAATTGAGGTTGAAGATAATAGTTATAATTACAGCTTTAAAGAAGGAAATAGGGACAAAAATTATTTTATATTTTTACCAGCGTCAAGAGATTTTTACGATAACAGAAATGATGGAAAAATTATTTACAAGGACAATGGTTTGAAGTTAAAAAGACCACGAAGTTACTGGATTGCTATTCCCAATGAAACTACCTTATCTGGAAAAGATTTTGAAATAATCTTAAATTTAGATTTGGACAATATTCCTAAAGGAAATGAAACTTTATTTAGTCAAAGTTCGATTTTGAAAATTAATGAAAAAGAAAATAATCAATCATGGAAATGGTCAATTGTAGATGGAAAAATGTACTTTTTTTGGGTTGATGATATACAAAGTGGTTATTCAAACTTTTTAGGTGGTCAGAGTTTGAGATCAGGTCAATTGATAGCGGATAATGGAAAATTTGATACAATCATCTCAGAATTCTCACTTTCACAATTCGACGAAATTACTACATCACATAATGGTTTTTTAACCATGGCAGTTGAATATGGTTTAGTCATTGTTTTATTAATTGTATTATGTGTTTTTTATTCGATATTTAAAAATTTTGAAAGCTCTAACACAATCGAAATAGCAATATTGTTAATGATGATTACACAAAATTTAACAAATGATTTAATTTATGCTCCAGATGTTGCAATATATTTTTGGCTTATACCAATCTATTTCTTTGAAAAATCTTTAAGAATCAATAATTGAGTTTTTATTCAAAAAGTCTTCAATAGTCTCGCTCAAAACTAGAACTTGTCTTCCGTCACTCAAAGTTAAATAATTTACTGGTGTAGTTAATTTTTTTACATTACTTAGATCGATATTCCTAAATGTCCACAAGATATCAACAGCTCTATTTATTGTTAAATTTTCATCAATTACGAAAGCATTCTCTAAAGCATTTATAAACCCGTTGAGCTCATTTATTGATTCAAAATTTCTTAATTCATTAATGAGTTGCATCACTACATATTGTTGTCTTTCAATTCTTGATAAATCACTAACGCCAGGCATAGGTCTCCAATTTGAAATATCATTTCCCTCTTTATCAACAATTTTCTCACCGACTAAAACTTCTGTTGATCTTGATACAACCCAATTTAAAGTTGTTAATCCATTAATTGTTTGACAACCTTTTTGTAATTCAAAGCTAAATCCTTCTCTTTGAGTCTCATCAACACAGACTTCTATACCATCCACAGAGTCAATAATTTCCTCAAAACCCTCAAAATCAAAACTAGCAAAATGATCAACTCTTATGCCAGATATACTAAAAATTGCAGCAGCTAAATTTTCCGCTCTTCCACCACACTCATTTTTTGTATATGCTGCATTTATTCTTTCTAAATTATTTGTACAATTGTTTTCAATTAATAAATCTCTAGGAAATGATAAAAGAGTGATTTCATCAGTACCTTTTTCAACGAGTCCTAGAATTATTACATCAGCTCTTTTACCTTCAATTTCACCTCTTGTTTCAGCAATTTTTTCTGACCTTTCATCTGATCCAATAAGTAAATATGTATCAAAACTATCAATTTCTTTTTCAAAATTGTTGTACAATAACTTCTCTTCAATTTGAGACTTATCTTGAATTGAAATAATTAATTCATCTTCGATGTTTGTCAATGATTCATCTATAGATGCTTCATTAGTGTCAGCTTCTAAAATTGATGTTGTTGTAACACCTTCAATAATGTCATCAATTACATCTTGACTAAACTCCTCAGTTTCTAAATTTGGTAAAAAAACTAAAATAACGATCCCTGCAATTCCGAGTAATCCAAGAAAAAGATAAGTATATTTGTTTAAAATATTCATTTGATACCAAATTACATAATATAACTGTGTATTCTTTAATTGTGAAAAATATGAAATGTGTAATTGCAGCTGGGGGCTTAGGAACTAGGCTTCAAAATTTTAGAGACAATAAATCTACCAAAATTTTATTAGAAGTAAACGGAACTCCTATGATAAACCAGCAAATACAACAATTAAATAATTGGGGGTTTGAAAATTTTGTAATTATAACAAATCCTGAATTCTCTTCTCTTATTCAAGATGTTGTATTGGGATCTTTTTCAAATTTTGATATTGGATTTTCAATTCAAGATGAACCAAAGGGTATATCTCATGCTCTACAACAGGCAGAAAATTTGGTAAAAAATGAGAAATTATTATTTGTGTTAGGTGATAATTTTTTTGAGAACAATCCTCTTAAGGGATTTAATTTAAATGAATTCCAATCAGGTGCTTTTATCTTTACAAAAATGGTTGAAAATCCTCAAGAGTTTGGGGTAGCTGAAATGGATCAAGATAGAAATGTAATATCTATTGAAGAAAAACCAGACATGCCAAAATCAAATGATGCAGTAGTTGGTGCTTACATGTTTGATGAGTCTGTCTTTGAAAAGATTTCGTTACTACAACCATCAAAAAGAGGCGAATATGAAATAACTGATTTATGCAATTTATATGTCAACGAAAAAAAACTGTAAAAATTTTTCAATTGATGGTTGGTGGATTGATGCAGGAACTCCTGAAAGAATAATTGAACTGGAGCAAAAATTAGGTTAATACCTTTAATTTTATTGATATAAAATATGCCAGGAAATAAAGAATAAACAAAGCTCCAATAAGTACATACGAAATTTGTGTTGGTGTAAAGATTGAGAGATAAATTAATCCAAAAGTTCCAAGACTATAACTTAAGAATATTGTAAGAACCTTTTCTTCAGAAAATCCTTTTGCAAGTAATCTATGTGATATATGGTCTGTTCCACCAACAGTAGGGGATTTTCCAATACTAATTCTATAAGTTACTACAACAAGAAAATCTATAAGAGGAACAGAAAAAATCAACAATATTGGGCTAAGTGTAGATGAATAAACGGTAATATTTTCTGGAAGCCAGTTATATAAAATACTCATAAATCCTAAGCAAAATCCAATAAATAAACTACCAGAATCTCCAAAATATAATTTTGCTGGTGGGAAATTGAAAAATAAAAAGCCTCCAATTGCACAAAGTAAAAGAATTGAAATGTCTGTTAACTTATATTGGTTTAAATAATTTGTTAAGACTGCTATCTGTATGCAAATAGCTGAGGATACAACTACTGCAAGTCCATCCATATTGTCTATAAAATTTATAGCATTCATTATCAACATAATCCAAATTGTTGAAACTATATAATTTAAATAATTATTAAATTCTATTCCAATCAGCGATTCAAAATTTATAAAAATATTCAGGTTATATAGAGGTATGTAGACAATGATTATTTGAAAAATAAACTTGATATACCATCTAAAATTATACAAATCGTCAAGCAAGCCAACAATTGAAATTGCTACTGCAAAAAAACCAATATATAAGAAATTACTTTCAGCTTGCCCTAGAAGTCTTGTTGATATCAAAAATGCAATTGAACATGCAATACCTCCAAATGGTGGAACGTATTTAGAAGAAAGTCTTTCTTCATTCTTTCTTTTGTTTGGTACGAAGTTCTTTGATCTTTGAAGAGTTACCCAATTAAAGATTATGGATAATAAAAGTGTTACCACTCCTGCAATTGTTATCGAGACTTGAAAGTTAGACAAATTCACTTTTGTAGCTCTCGATCTCGCCTCTTAAATATTGGTAAATTTTATTATATGCAGCCGCAATTTTGATAGATGTATAGTTTTCATTAATTAATTTTCTGTTGTAATCAGCACCATTTCCAAAATATTCATTTTGTGTACTATCTAAAAAAGCATCATTATTTATTATTTCATTAAGATTTCTTTTAAATTCTTGTATGTTGTTGTCATTTACAAAGAAAGAATTACTAAATTTTGAGCTTAGCGCAGTTGTACCTGGAATATTATTTGATATACATATCAATCCTATGTACAACGACTCTAAAAGTATTCTTGAAGATCCCTCATACTTTGACATAACAAGATTCACATCGTAATTGTGAAGCTCTTTACTTATATCAATATGTCCTAAATAATTTATAGATTTATTATTTTTAATTTCATCTAGCTGAGATTTACTTAATGAATCTGGATTTCCCTTGTCTATATCTCCAGCCAGATAGAATTCAAAATCAGAATCTTTCATTAAATCAGCCAGATCAAGATATTCAAATATACCTTTGTCATTAATCAACCTTGAAGCCATAATTATCTTTAAATTTGAATTTCGATATTCTTTTTTTATCTTTAATTCCTGCACGGATATTCCAGAAGTTGGAATTATGTAAGATTCACCATCATATTTTGAATAATTATTAAATATTTTTTGATCTATATTGTTTTGGTATATCAAAAAATCAAAACTTTTATTTATCAGATATGTAATAAAAAAACTTAACAATATTTTTAAAATCTTCGCTTTAAAATTGTTACTAAATAGATATCCTAAACCAGTTATAGTCAATATATTTTTAGTTTTATTATTTCTAAAAAGATTTGCAAAAGCAAAAAGTAACCCAGATTTTAAAGTATAAACGTGTACAATATCATCATAATTTAGAGACTTTGTGATTTTTCTAAGACTTCTAATTCCCGAAATGTCAAAAAGTTTATTTCTATTTAGATTCCAATCAACTGCTTTATGATAATAATTTTCAAGTTCAATTTTATTTTTATCGATCGGGCAAATTGCCATAAATTTTGAGTCATTAATATTTGAAACAATGTCTTTTCTTGATTGAGTTAATATCCAATCCCAATGTGCTAAATAAACAATCATTAATAACATTTTAAGTGTTAAAATTGTTAACATTGCATAATATGAACATTGTCATCATAGGTACAGGGTATGTAGGCTTAGTTACCGGAGTAGGGTTGGCTAGTCGTGGTAATGTCGTTAATTTTATTGATTTGGATGAAAATAAAATTAAAGATCTATCTAGTAAAAAAATTACCTTTTATGAGCCTGGACTTGAAGAATACTTCAATGATGATGAAACATTTAAAAGAATGTCTTTCTCGTCAGATTATTCAAGTATTGAGTGGGATAAAATAGATATTGTTTTTGTCTGCGTTCAAACACCAAACAATATTGAAACAAATTCTGTAGATACAAAGTTTTTAGAATCTGCCATTAAAGAAATAAATAATGTAAATAATAATGACTTAGTAATAACTGTAAAATCGACAATTCCTCCATACGAGATAGAAAAGGTATGTGAGAAAGTTGGAATGGATTCAAGTAAATTAACGTTTAATCCAGAGTTCTTAAGAGAGGGTACAGCTGTTGAAGATTTCTTTAAGCCAGATAGGATTGTTCTTGGTGGAACTGACAGTGCAAAACTAACCAAATTAAAAGAGCTTTATAGCGGCTTTGACTGTGAGATAATTACAACTGATTCGATTAGCTCTCAATTGATTAAATATCTTGCAAACACATATCTTCCACTCCGATTATCTTTTGTGAATGAAGCAACAAGGTTAATAAACTACTCTGGAGGAAATTTAGATGATGTTTTAAAAGGAGTTGGCCTAGATAACAGAATTGGAACGCATTATTTTAGACCTTCACCTTCATGGGGTGGATCATGTTTTCCAAAAGACCTTGTAGAAGTTAATAATTTTTATGATAAAGATAAATTAAATCTTCCACTTATCTCAAACATCGTTAATTCAAACGATATTCATGCAGATTGGACTTCAGAAAATATTAAAGAATTGTATGAATCAAAAAAATTAGAAGGAGTAGTTCTTATTGGTGCAGCATTTAAAGAAGACACAGATGATTTGAGAAACTCACCAACAACAGAAGTTTTAAAAAAACTGAAAAGTTCAATTGAAAATGTTGTTGTGTTTGACGAAATAATTAATGATGAAAATGTAGTCAAATTTGACTATCTTGAGGATCTCAATTCTCCCCATTTATTTGTTCTAATGTATCCGGTTAAAGAGTCAACACTTGATAGGTTGAATAAAATCATTGAAGATACTAAATCTATAACTTATATTCCATGGTCACTATGAATATCGTAATTACTGGTGGTTCAGGATTTGTAGGATCTTATTTATGTGAAAAGCTTATTAATGATGGTCACAAAATTATTGTTATTGATAATTTGCTAACGGGCTCTACGGAAAATATAAATGATTTACTGGACAATGAAAATTTTTCGTTTATTGAGCAAGATGTTCAAGACCATATAGAAATAAAAGATAAGGTTGATTATGTTTTACATTTTGCCAGCGCAGCATCACCAAAAGCATATACTGAACATCCTGTTAATACTCTAAAAGCTGGAAGTGTAGGCACAATAAATACATTGGGCCTGGCTAAAAAACATAGTGCAGAATACTTACTCGCATCAACCTCTGAAGTTTATGGAGATCCATTGATCAGTCCTCAGAACGAAGAATATTGGGGTAATGTGAATCCAAATGGTGAGAGAAGTATGTATGATGAAGCGAAGAGATTTGCAGAGGCAGCAGTTGCAACTTATTCAAGGTCTTATGGTCTTAAAACAAAAATTGTACGAATTTTTAATACATATGGTCCAAGAATGCAATTAAACGATGGAAGAGTAGTAACAAATTTTATTGTTCAAGCACTAAGAAATGAAAATATAACGATATATGGAGACGGTACACAAACAAGAAGTTTTTCATACGTAGAAGACACTGTTTCAGGAATTATCTCCTTAATGAACTCAACTGAATATGATGTTTTCAATATTGGTAATCCGAATGAAATGACAGTTGGCCAGTTAGCAGAAAAGATTATTGAATTAACAGAATCAACATCTGAAATAAAATATTTAGAACTTCCAAATGATGATCCAAAGCAGCGTAAGCCTGATATCACAAAAGCTAAAACAAAGTTAAATTGGGAGCCAAAAGTTAATCTTGAAGAAGGATTAACAAAAACTATTACATGGGTCGAAGAACAATTATCTAGATAATTGTCAAAACCCTCTCTACAAGGTTATTAACAGACTGCTTTTCTAATTTTGCTTGTGAAAAATTAATGATTTTATTGATCTCATCTATTTTTAGATTGCCAATATCAGTGATTTTATTAGACAAGCTTTCAGGCGTTCCATCAAATTTGAATTTATCTCGATATTCTTCCGGTAAAAGATCGTCATAGTCAGAATTAGAATAAAAATTAATAAGTCCATGTGACATCGTTTCAAGAACAGATTTATCATAAAAGCCTTCTTCCGTATTATTAATGTGAAAACTAAAATCAGAAATTTCATTAATTAAGTTTTTATGAGGCATGCTTCCTAAAAAACTTATATTTTCATACGCAGCATATTTTAATTTAAGGTTTTCAAAATATATTTCATCATCAATTGATAGAGGCCCCCCGATAACAGATAATTTATGACTAGATCCTTTTTCGCTATTGAGAAACCCTGATATTGATTCGTCAATTTTCTTTGATCTAGAAATTCTTGAAATGATTACAAAATCTTTTTCATCGAAACTACTAACATTTCTGAAAAACTCATCGAATTTTATTGCATGGCCAATTACGTTTAATTTTCCTTTAGTATTGAAATATCTTTTATACGGAAATGAATTTTTTGATGCTGTAATAATCTTGTTGGAATAAATCGATGCTTTCAGCAAAAATATTTTTTTTAAGAAATCAGTAGGACCTTTATGTGTGTACCAAAATATTGATTTAATTTTTCTCATTTTTAGTATTGGTGACGAAATTATGACCATTAATGACGACATATGAGACAAGCAGAATTCATATTTATTTGATTTTGTAAGCTTATTGATCAATTTATATAGATTAATTATTTTTGAAATTCTTCCAAGTTTATTATCAACTGTGGAAACAACTACATTTTTTTCTAGTTCATCTTCACTTCCTTTATTCAGGCTAATGACATGTACTTCATCAAATTTTTTTGCAAATGCATTTAACCAAGATATTGCAAATCCCAGAGATATATTTTTTGAATCAGTAGATATATTCAATACAAGCACTTTTTTCATTTATATTCTTCCTCAAGTAGTCTTGTAAAAAGATTTTTGTAAAGATTAAAAGAATTTGTTAAGTTATATTTTTCAGTAACAAAAGCTTTACCTTTTTCACCTTTTTTATTTGCAATATTTTTTTCGCCAATAATTTCACTAATCTTTGATTTAATATTATTTTTTGATACGGGTAAATCTAATTTATATCCTCTATCTTCATTTCCCAATATTTCTTTACATTCTCCAACAGGGGTACAAAGAACTGGAATTCCATAACTCATGGCTTCAAGTAAGGAATGTGGCAATCCCTCATAATTCGATGCTTGAATGTAAATATCACTATTCAAAAAAATATGATTAATTTCATCTCTGTTTAGTTTCCCATGAAAAATAATATTATCTTTGTTATTAGATTCTAATGAAATTTTTTGAAGTTGATTTAGCTCAGGCCCATCTCCGATAATATTTAAATAAATTAATGGACTATTTAAATCTGATATTGCTCTAATTATTTTTTCAATATTTTTATGCGATACCAGCCTGGATACAATAGTGATATTAATTTGATCATTTGTAAATATATTTGTATTTTCCTCTGGTATAAATACACCATTATTTATGATCTCAATTTTGTTTTTAAATCCTAAATTTAGAATAAAATTTTTAAGGTGTTGAGATGGTGTTACTACAATATCAGATTTTTTAATGCTAAAACTTCGCACCTTCTTTTGGAGCGATATTGAAAATCCATAATTTTTAACTTGAAATTCATCAAAGCTTTCTGGTATCTTTGCTTTGTTGTATGCTCTTTCCCAGACAGGGTCACCAACAATTTTTCTTATTATCTTTTTTTTCAAAAAAATATTGGCAACTGTGGCCTCTGTACCAAGACCATTTACAAATATTAAATCTTTATTCTTCCCCATTTTATAAATAGTAAAAATTGTTTTTAACCAACGGTATATTATTGGTAAGTTTCTATTAATTCGTTTGACTATAAAATCATCGTTTATATTTAAATTTTTATTATCAGACAAAGTTAAGATTTCTATTTCATAATTAAGTTCATCTTGAAAATATTTTGCAATTTTTGGAACAAAAGTTGCAGGTCCACCAATATCTGGAGGAAATATTCCTACAGTCACTAATACCCTCATAATTTAATTAATCTTGTCTTTTAAATTCCACAATTTCTTTAATCATTGTTTGGATATCATAACCCGGTTTAATTCCGGTTGCTTTAACAATTTTATCTATATTTGGTGTACGCCTTGTAGGATCTTCAAACTTATCACCAAACACATCTTTATGACTTATAAACTTAATTTTTGAATTTGAATTCGATGTATCAATTATTAGTTGAGCTAAGTTCTTTATAGATATTTCTTCGGTTTGACCAATGTTATATATTTCTCCAAACCTTTTTAACTCAGCTAGTTTCAGAAAGTATTCAATCACATCCCCAACCCAGGTAAATGATCTCGTTTGAGATCCGTCACCATGGATAACTATATCCTCGTCTTTTAATGCAGATTCTACAAATCTTGGTACAACCATTCCATAATCAGAAACCTGATTTGGACCTATCGTATTGAAAAGCCTTACAATTATTGGATTAAGATTACCGGCTTCGAATTCAGATAGGGCTAAGAATTCATCAATCATTTTTGATACAGCGTATGACCATCTAAGTTTTGTTGTAGGCCCAATCAAACTCTTTGTTTCTTCATCCCAACTTTCTTCTTTAGAGGTTCCATAAATCTCTGAAGTAGAAGTTATTAACACAGGTATGTTATTTTCTTTACAGGCCTCAAAGACAATATGAGTTCCTTGAATATTAGTTAGTAATGAATCACTCAAATTATCCATTATGTATTGAACGCCTACTCCAGCTGCTAGATGAAAGCAAAAATCATACCCCTTAAATTGACTTTCCAAATCATTAATATCCTCAAGTTTTGATTCGATGAGATGTACTTTTGAGGAGTCATGAAGGTTTTCCTTCTTTCCGGTTGAAAAATCATCAATTATAAGTATTTCTTCAGCACCATCATCCAATAACCTTTTTACAAGGTTCGAACCAATGAAACCTGCACCTCCAGTGATGATTACTTTATTCATTGATATATACCAAATCTTTCAGATAGTCTTCATTTTCTTTATACCAAGAAACTGTTTTTTCAATTCCCTCCTGTATTTTAGTTGTCGGCTCCCATCCAGTAGCTTCATTTATTTTTTCTAAATTTGGACGAACCACGTCAGGATCTTTATATGCACGTTCTAAGTTTTCAATATTTGCATTTTTTCCTGAAAATTCCTCAATTAATTTTATAACTTCGTTGAGTGAAACTGTAATATTTGATCCAACATTGAAAGTATGTGAGTTTTCTAAACCCGACATTCTTCTGAGTGCTTCGACAACATCTTTTATATATGTAAAAGATCTTTGCTGTTCTCCATTCCCAAAAACTTTTACTTTTTCTTCATTTATTATCCAATGAATAAATCTTAAAATCGACATATCTGGCCTTCCATAGGGTCCATATACTGTAAAAAATCTAGAAATTATTAAATTTGTATTTGTGTCTTCAAGAATTATTTTTGACAAAGATTCCCCAGATAATTTTGTACTTGCATAAACAGAAGGGGGTTTTATTTTTTCATCTTTCTCTTCAACCATTAGATTTTCACCACTGTCCCCATAAATTGATGATGTTGATGCGAGAATTATTTCAGGAATCTCTATTTCTTTACAGAAATTAGCAACATTCGCAGTTGCGTATGTATTATCCTCTATGTAGCTTTGTGGATCTAAAAAACTTTGTCTTACTCCTGCTCTTGCCGCCATATGATAGATTGTCGATATATCATATTTCTTTATTTCGTTAAGACTATCCTCTTGACTTAAATTGTTATTAAAAAATGTAAAGTTATTATTTTTATCCAATTTTTCAAGTCTTTTTTGCTTTAGCTTGACATCATATGCTGAATTTAAAGAATCAATACCTATTACTTGTTTATCTGCCTCTAACAGAGAATTTGATAGATGAAAACCAATAAAGCCGGAACAGCCTGTAACTACTACTTTTTTATCCACTTAATACATGCTAACAAACCTAATTATTATTCTTTAAAAAGATTTAAATACTATTTATAAGTATTTATTGGTTAATATCTTAAATGATGGGGATTAAAAATAAATAGGCTTAAAAGTTTTTCGCCTTTATACGTTTTATTTTTTATTTCATTAATTCCTCACTTCGACATTATTCCAGGATTTGTTCATACCGATGACTTACCAATTTTATTATTTTTTTCATTAGGAATGTATCTTCTTTTTAATATTGAAAATGTCTCCTTAAAAATTGAAAAATACATGTATTTTGTATTTTTTATCTTTTATCTAATAATTCAAAATTTTTTTGTGAATGGCAAATTATTTCATTCTGAAATCCTGCGATTTGGATTTTATCTTTTTTTATTTATATTTATATCACTTATAGGTGAAAAAAACTATATAAACACTTTTCCTTTCTATATATTTCTGTTTTTAAGTTCGTTTTCAATTCTTTCATATTTATTCTCGATAAATCTTGGCAAAGATATCTATCAGACTTGGAATATTGGAATTAATTTAAGTGATATTGAATATATCAAAGGAAGAACAAATGGATTTCAGGCGGGGGGGCCAAACAGTTTTGCTGATTTGATTACCGTGACAGGAATATATTCAATGTTCAGGATGGAAAGTAGTTATTTACGTGTAATAATTCCATTCTCTATTGTTGGATGTTTCTTTACATATTCTCGGTTTTCTCTAATTGTTTTGGTTTTATTTATATTATTTAGAATCATGCTTCAAGATAAAAAACTAAATACTGTTTTATTATTAATTGGCTCTTTATTGATATGTGTAAATTTTGGTTTAATAGATAGATTCATTCAAGATGATAACAGCGGTATCCAAGACAGAGTTGAAATGCAATCAGGAACATTACAATATGTTTCAGAAGATTCAACTATCAATAATATTTTTGGAAGAGGGTATGATAATTTCGTAATAAAAGGAAATGAGGTACTCGATTCCAAAAACTTTGATGATAATCCTTTTTCTTATGGTCCTCACAATTCATATTTATTCATACTTTTAAATTACGGGATTGTTGGCCTGTTTTTGTACGGATTAATCTTCAAGGATCTAATATTAAGTCTTTTTAAATTAAGAGATTTAACAAACTACTCACCAAATCTTATGGCAATTATGGCATTTCTGTTATTGAGTTTATCAAGTGATTTATTACAAAATCACTCTGTATCTTGGTTTTTTTACTTTAGCTACTTTCTGTATCTTAATGAAAAGGAGAAGTCTACATTTTGAAATACTGTTTTATTAGAAAACTCAAACATATACTATATTTAAGATGAAAATTTTAGTTGTAGGTGGTGCCGGATATGTTGGAGGAGGAATAGTTGATAAGCTTTCTCAGGAACATGAAGTTACTGTTTACGATTCATTAATTTATGAAACATCTTATCGAAAAAAAGTAAATTTTATTCTTGGAGACATAAGGGATACAACAAAATTAAATGGTATTTTAAACAACTTTGATGTTGTTGTTTGGCTTGCAGCGTTAGTTGGTGATGGTGCGTGTGCCATTAATCCAGACCTAACCTTTGAAATTAATTCTGAAAGTGTCAAAAATCTTGTTGAAAATTATGATAAAAGAATAATATTTTTGTCGACTTGTTCCGTTTATGGGGCTCAAGACGGAGTTCTAACAGAGGCTTCCGATACAAATCCATTATCTGAATACGCATCATCTAAATTAAAGGCAGAAGAATATCTGCAAAATGCAAATGCATTAATTTTTAGGCTTGGAACTTTATTTGGGATAAGTGATGAATTTTCAAGAGTACGTCTTGATTTAGTAGTAAATGTTCTTACAGCAAAAGCACTTATAGATAAAAAAATTAGTGTTTATGGCGGTGAGCAATGGAGGCCCCTACTTCATGTAAATGACGTTTCAAATGCAATAAGTCACTGTCTAAACACTGATGCAAGTGGTATTTACAATCTTCATCATAAGAACTATAGAATCATCGATATAGCAAGAGAGATAGAAAATAAAGTAAAAGATATTGAAGTAGAAGTGACTCCCATGAGCTTTGAGGATGCTAGAAACTATCAAGTATCAAGTCAAAAATTATTGGATGAAACAGGATTTGAAGCTTCAATAGAGCTTATCAATGGAGTTAATGAAATATATGATTTAATTTATCACAACAGGATAAAGGACATAACAGATCCTAGGTATTCAAATCAGAACTTTTTGCAGAAGTTTGGTGAGTAGTTTGTTAAATCTCTTAATTTAAAAAGACTTAATATTAGATCCTTGAAGATTAATCCGTACAAAAACAGGCCAACAATCCCGTA